>CAIQQM010000249.1 GCA_903873945.1 uncultured Verrucomicrobiota bacterium | reverse complement strand
TGAAATCTGCAATACATTGAAAAGACTCAAGAAAAACGGGGGTTCTCTTTTGCGGTAACTGCTGACCCCCTTGACGCGGTGAATCGGCTGTGATTCAAGCTAAGGATGCCACTCGAGGAAGATATTGAGCAATGCTCCCGCGGCGACTTGAAGCACATGGTGCTCAGGCTCATTCGACAACTTGATGAGCAGGAACGCCGTCTTAACGCCCAAGCGGTTCGTATTGAAGAGCAGGCTAAACGCATAGCTGAACTTGAGGCCCGACTGAATGAGCCACCGAAGAACAGTGGCAATTCGAGCGTACCGCCCTCACAAGGGTTCAAAGCGAACAAGAAGAAAACGGACGAACAAGGCAAGGCGGAACGAAGCGGCCCTCGTCAAGGCAGCGTGGGGCGCAAGGGGTATTGTCGGCCCTTGTCGGACAATCCGGACAAAGTCGTGCGGGTGATGGCCAAGGCCTGCACGTGTTGCGGACATGTTTTTGAAGAAGGCGATCACAAACCGCATCATGCCTATGACAAAGTGGACATTCCCGAAGTCAAACCGCATGTGACGCGGGTCGAAGTTTACGAGGGCGTATGCCCATGTTGTGCCCATACCAGTGCCCCCCAAGCCGCGCCGGAAGGTTTGGAAGAAGGCTCGCCGTTCAGCCGGAACATTATGGCACTGGCGGTTTATCTGCGTTTTACGCATGCGATCAGCTATGAACGATTGGTGCGGTTGTTTCGCGATCTTTTCTCTTTGAGCATCAGTGAAGGCGGCCTGAACGCCCTGCTGCAAAGGACCAAACCGTGTTTCGACAAGCAGGTCGAGGCCATTCTGGCGCGGCTGCGCAAGTCGCGCGTTATTTACTCGGATGAAACAAGCGTGCGGATCGACGGCGTGAACTGGTGGAACTGGGTGTTTCAGAACGACGCTATTGTGCTGCACGTCATTCGACGAAGTCGCGGAACGGGCGTTGTCGAGGATATTCTTGACGGTCACAAGCCTGCTTTATGGGTTTCTGACCTTTACGGACCGCAGCAGGGACATGCGGAAAAGTGGCAAGTCTGTCTGGCGCATCAATTGAGAAACTGTCAGTTCGCCATTGAGGCGGGCGACACGGTGTTCGCGCCGCGCATGAAGCATCTTTTTCTGCGCGCGTTCGTGATCGCCAAACGCCGCCATGTCCTGACCGAGGCCGCGCGCAGATCCTACAAAACGCGGCTTGAGCATCAACTTGACGCGATCTTGGCCTTGCCCACCGAACACAAAGACGCTCGCCGTCTGCTCAAGCGATACAAAAAGCATCGCTGGTCCTTGTTCACGTTTTTGGATTATCCCGAAGTGGCCCCTGACAACAACAGCTCCGAAAGAGCTCTGCGCCCAACGGCGACCTATCGCAAAGTCACTGGCGGCTTCCGCTCCACTTGGGGCGCCGACCTCTACGCTGCCGTCCGATCAACTGTCGGCACTGCCACCAAGTCCGGCCAAAACCCCTTCGCCGCCATTAAATCTGCCCTTGGCTTTTCAATCGCTTATGCCGGGGGGTGAGCAGTTACCAAAAACACATACCCGGGTTTCCGTGAAACCCGAGTATGCAAAGCCAAGCCAACTATCGCCTAGACAGGACAGGCGCACGAATGAAGAAACCTCCAGAAGACATCAGTCGGATCACTGCCTGTGTCTGTGATGCCTATGCAAGGAGCAACTTTCGGATGTTCCGCCATTAAGACCTTTGCAAGTCCACGTTGTTTTTCCGTTCAAGGTTCCGTCGTTCAAGGTGACGATGCTCGCCGCAGTTCCAGCGGTACAAGTTCCCGAGGTTCTGCCGCATACGCCGTTAATAGCCGTGACGTTCGAAACAAGGGTCTGACAGGAGGCCGTCAAACCGCTGCCCGTTCCTAAACATGTCCATGTATATTTATATGATTGGCATACAGGCTGGGAGCAGAGGCAATCGGAACCTTCGGCGCACCCGCACAACTGGGCTGTGGGACAGTCTTCTTTTTTTGTGACCGAGGATGCGGTTCCGACGCTACAAAGGGCAGCGCTTGATGTCGGGGGAGTTGATGCCACCGTTCTGTTGGCCGAACCGCATATGCCGTTAACAACCGTGGTGCTCGAAATACTGGCCTTGCAGGAGGCTGCCGAACCGCTGCCTGTTCCGGAGCAAGTCCATGTATAAACGGGAATCACATTCTGCTTGCAGCCCGAACCCGAAGGGCAGGGCGGTGTTTCGAACGGCGTTCCATAGCCCTTCTTGACCACAGATGCGGTTCCTGTGCTGCAAAGGGCAGCGCTTGACGTTGGCGCTGCGGAAACCTCTGTTCCGTTGGCTGTGCCGCAAGTGCCGCTGGTAGAAGCGCCGACCGTGGCTTTACAGAAGGCTGCCGAAGAGCCGTCTGATCCAGAGCATGTCCAATTATATAGGCCGTGGCATTCTGCCTTACCGATGCAGTTTGTGGCTACGGTTCCATTTGTGCCTACGGTTCCAGCGCAATTGATGTTGGGGCAGCCCGTCGTTGTAACCGAAGATGCGGTTCCTGTTCTGCAAAGGGCTGTGCTTGACGTTGGCACTGCCGAAACTGTCGTTCCGTCGGCTGTACCGCATGCGCCGATGGTAGGGGTTCCTGCCGTGGCTTCACAGGAGGATGCCGAAGAGCCGTCTAATCCAGAGCATGCCCAATGATATATGTCGTGGCATTCTTTAGTACCGGTACCGACGCAGTTTGTGGCTTCGGCTCCAATTGTGACTGCGGTTCCACCGCAATTGGTGTAGTCGCAGCCTCTCGTCGTTGTAACCGAAGACGCGGTTCCTGTTCTGCAAAGGGCCGTGCTTGATGTTGGCACTGTGGAAACTATCGTTCCGTTGGCTGTGCCGCATGCGCCGATGGCAGAGGTGTCGATCGTGGCTTCACAGAAGGCTGCCGAAGCGCCGCCTGATCCAGAGCATGTCCAACTATATAGGTTATGGCATTCTTCAGTACCGATGCAGTCTGTTGCGTCTTTAGCGCAGTCGGTGTTGGTGCAGACTCCCATCGGTGTAACCGAAGATGCGGTCCCCGTTTTGCAAAGTGCTGCGCTTGACGTTGGCGCTGTGGATACCGTTGTTCCATTGGCCGATCCGCAGACTCCTTGCGCTCCTGTTTCGATGGCGACGCACTTAGCCGTTGTGCCGCCGCCCGATCCTGTGCATGACCACTCGAAAGCCGTTGGGAACTCAGATATTGAGGTCGTCGGGTGCTTAGACAGTGAGATGGCTACGGAGAGAACATCTGTAGCTGTGCCGCTTAAGCATAAGTTGGTTGTCGGGGCCGCGCTGAGCAAAGCACCATCGGACGATCCACATGCGCCGTCGATAAGTTTTGATGTATCCTTAAGCAGCGCGTTACATATCACGCTGTCGCCAGAGCCTGCTCCGATGCAGATCCATATCCACGGCCCATTGCCATATATGGAAGAAGCTGTTCCTGCGCTGCAAAGGTTTGTCGTTGGGGCTGTGGTTACAGAAGTTCCATTAGCAGAGCCACAAGAGCCGGTGACATCTGTGGCTGTTGAACAGGCCGCCGAGGTATTGCCGCACGCGCCATTTTCGGTGCAAGTCCATGTCCAAGGGCCGCTGCCGCTGATGCTGGATGCGGTTCCTGTGGTGCAAAGTTCCCTTATGGGCACTGTGATTGATTCAGTCGCATTGGCCGAGCCGCACTGTGCGACAATACAGTTTGCCACATCGGCTTTGGCAATCCAAGGCGTCGCGCAAACCGCGACAAGCGCGATCACTGGAAGTAAAAATTTCGACATCTGACGAATCTCCCTTGGAGTTGTTCACATTAGCAAAAACAAGCCGACTCGCAGGTTATTGTAGAAGGCGCTTCAACGAAAGCAACGAGTTGTTTTGGAAAAACTTACGATTTTCAAACAAAAAATAACTTGTTGAGTTTTCAAGTTTTTCTTGCGAACGCAAACACGAATCACTTCGCCGTTTCAAGGAGGCGTTTGATAGCTTTTGCTTGGGAGAGACCACGCTTTGCCTATCTAACCAAAGGTTGCTTCGGTTGTATCGACAGTTGGTTCCGCTCCTGAACGGACGGTGTCTGCCAATGCCGTGCTATGAGGCAAGATGTGCGCCGCGTAGAAGCGGGCGGAGAGGGTCTTTGACGCCAAGAATTCGGGATCGCCCCTTTTGGCCGCCAGGTCCTCTTGCGCGAGGAGGGCGGATTTGGTCAGGAAATAGCCCCCCAGC
>CAIQQM010000248.1 GCA_903873945.1 uncultured Verrucomicrobiota bacterium | reverse complement strand
GGAGGAAGGGCGCAAGGCATGGGCTGAGAGCAGTGAGGACTTTAACATCGGGGACCTGGCCGGCTACCTGGACGGCTGTGGAAGGGCCGTCCCATCGCTTCAGCACTACCTCGAACTGGAAGGCATTGTGCGTATCAAAGATCTGTTCGTTCTCACCGATTCCGAGCAAGAAAGCTACGACCGCATCCTGGCTCTCGCCGCGTAGCATGAGCACCACGACGACAAACGCTCCCAGCTTGATCGAGCAAAGCATCGAAATCCTTGATCGCTCTCGCGACGGGAACGACCTGGAACCCTCCCATTTGTCCCTGGTGCAAGCGGCCGTCAACAACCACCTCACCGCCCGCGGGGTTGAGGCATTCCATCAACTTTACGATACCGTAACGTCCGGCCAATACGCCAAGCCATGGTTGGCTGGCGTGGAGCACGTCACTCGAGACCACCAAGGTTACGTTTACTGGAAAGGCAGCCGCATCGAGCATTTCACCTTCTCCGTGATGACGGAAAATCAGTTAAGAGCCACGACCCAGCGACTGGCTGAGAGATGCCGCCATATCGAGGCCTTGGGTTTGCCCGTGTGCGGCCGCAGTTATTTCAACGATTGGCTGCAAGAAATGCCTCTCGATTTTCCGCAGGTTTACAAAGAGCTTCTGCACCTGACCGGCACCCCTTACGAACACGACGATGGGCGCGCCATCTTTCCCATGCAAGGGCTCACCCGGGAGGACGGTTGGCCGGTCGAAGCGCGGTTCCTGGAAGTCAAAGACGGCGCCATTACTGAACAGAGCCTTCCCGTAAGACTTGGAGATGTGGAATACCACGCTTTGACCGGTCAGCATGGTTGCCGTCTTGCTCGTTGCGGGCAGGCTGAACACAACGGACCGGGCGCAGCCTCTTTGGACCAGGTCCTGGACTGGCTCAGGCGACACGGCATTACCCAACTCATCGCGCAACAGTTGGTGGAGTATTTGAAGGCCAACCTCAAAGCCGCCGATGCCGCCGTCCCGACGCCCTGCGGAGCAGCCGACCAACCAACCATGAGAGTATGAACAAATCCTTTCAGGACCTGCTAACGGCGGCGAGGACCGTGGAAAACCCGCCGGCTGCTTTGAGCGCTGCGATCGAGGCAGCCGAAAAGCACCTCGACGACCCGCGCCGGGAGCAAATCGTGGAGATGGCCCGGGAGAGCCTCGGCAGGGAAGGGGCAATCGAGTTCGACGACGATGCCGTTGTGTCCGAAGGCTCGGATAACGGGGCATACGTGGAGGGCTGGATCTGGGTGGATTTCGAAGGAACTCCGCTGGACAAGGAAAAGGGGGAGTAACGATATGGAGCGGATTCTTCTGCACACGGTTGATGCTGCTTCGGAGAGCAAGGATCCGGCAAAGCTCCAGGGCGTCTTCGTTAGCGGAAGACACGCCTTCCACGGAAATGATTATTCAGTTTACGGCCTTCCGGAATTTGGCCCGCCTCGCTTTTACTACGATGGATTCCGCCTCATCCATCGTGATGGAGTGGTGATAGCCCTCGGCGGACGCCTTTACCGTGTGCGTTTTATGCCCGCCGGCCAAAATGGCGGGGTTCCCGACGGAGGTGTCGTGGAGTTTATCCCGACAAGCGACCCTCAGACTTATTACCTCCCTGGGGGGCCCAACATGCGGCTGCCGCACCTCACATTGTTCGGACAACCGCGCTTCATCCAGAGCCCGGCCTTCCCCGAATTCATGGGAGCGTGCGCCTCCAACCTGTTCACCCTCGAGACCGGTTGGGGCGACGCCGGCAACCTGAACGTGCTCTGTGCATTGAATCAAGAGGGTATTCCCGCCAGGGCCTGGCACGAAGCCTCATGTGCATGATATGAACGGCAATCTCGAACTTGCGATTACGGTCCAAGCACCCCCAACACCGACAGCCGTTACCTCGTTAGACGGCATCCGCAGAGCGGCCAACGCGTTGCTGCGTTGGGAGAATCATTACATCGTCAGCACGCGCGAGTCGTGGTGGTGGAAGCGATACGGCCCGGCGGCGACCCCCAAGGAACCGGACGATTATGCCGACTGGAACAAGAGCATCGAGGGCGGAAAAGGTTATCTCGTGGGAGAATCCGTGCCCACAGAAACCTTTCTGAAGACCCACCGTTCGAGCTGCAAACCCTGGCAACAAGAAGTGTTCGAATACTGCAAAGTCCGCCCGCAAGAAGCCGTGAATCTGCGCAATCAGCGGTTCGACTATGATTGTTATTGGAGGGGCGAATACTGCGTCATCAGCCTGCCGCACCATGACGCTGGCGGCGAGCGCACCTGGATTACTCGCGACGGCAAATCGAAAATACTCGTCAATGTGGATTAGCGGGCACGCAGCTCAACAGAATCCTCATCTTCGTGCAGAAGGGATTCGCGGACATGGATTAACGGGAGCTTGTGATAAAGGGAATCACCATGAAGAAACATCCTGACATCGGGCGCAAGGTCAATTGGGCTGGACAGTTGTGCGAGATTGCAGACGCCACAAAACACCAAGTCAGGCTCAAATTCTCCAATGCCACGGGCGCTGCCGAATTCTGGCTGGACAGAACGGGGATGCTCTACTGGGCCGACGACCGCACGCCAGGCACCGCACCCACGTTGACGCTTGTGGATTGGCTGAAAGCCTGCGGCTGTCGCGATGTGCGCCCCGTGATTGTCACCATTGACGGGCAATCGTGGTATGGCTGCCGCTACATCGGCGTCGGCCAATACACCAAAGAGATGGACGCAGTTCGCCGGGGCGCAAATCAGGCCGGACAATCTTATTTGGAGGAGAGGATTTACTGTGCCGGCGACCTGCCAAAGTGCTACGGGAAACGGCAGGAGGGCAAGGTCTGTTTCCAGTTTCAGGGTGCGGAGTGGTACGTGGTCGGTTACATCATGGCCAAAAAGATACTCCCACAGTTCGCGGCATCACATCCCTTCGGGGAAAATTTCATCCTTGGCCCATGGAACATTCCTGACAGCAAGATCGACGATGGAGAGCGCAAGCCCTACGTGCGCCATGTAATGACGATCGTTGAAATTCCGAGCGCGTGGCCTGCTGATCTGGCGAGGACATGCGAGTCC
>CAIQQM010000247.1 GCA_903873945.1 uncultured Verrucomicrobiota bacterium | reverse complement strand
TCCGGACAATTGGGATGGCGTTGACGCTCCAGCGTCCGATGACTGACGGCGCGCAGGAGCGAGACTGGCGATCGCGCGTTTGCGGGGGACGCCGCGCCGGGGTGTGCGCTGCGATCGCCGTTTGGGGCTGAAAACGCTTGACGAATGGGGTGATCGGGCGCACAAAACACAACGTGCGGATTCGTGATGAGCTAGCCGAAAAGGCACATAGCGATGCGTTGCCTACGCTCGCTTGTTCGCCCGTCCGACCAACCATTCACGCTCCAGTGCTCGCGAAGCCATGCTGCAGCAGCACGATTATTGAATAGCTGGCGAAGCAAATGCCCGTGCAAAAAGCTTCAAGTATGGCGAATTGGTTTTGAGGCGATCAAGTCACCGTGCCGCCACCCCAACACCTAAAAAAGGCCACCCGCACATGGCATTTTCATTCATCAATATTCCACATAGCTCAAATTTCAACATGTGCCGGTCCATCCGGCGCAGGCCCTTGCAATTCCAGAAAGAATATGCCACACTAAAGAAACACATTTATGGAGAGCTGATGTCGCGACTGACTGATCTGATTGCAAAGGCCAAGGCCAATGACCCTCAACTTGGCGCCGACGTGGAGCGCGAGTTCCGGGCGCTTTCGTCGCGGCTTTCCTTTGGCTTGAATTTTGAGCGACACAGACCTGAAGCCGTGGAATTGCCGCAACGCCCGGTGCGGCGAGGCGACAAGGTGCGCGTGCTGCCGCCGCGCGGCTCGCCGGCCAAGGGTGACCAGCGGCTGTGGCAAGTCAAGGCCATCCGTAAGGCCAAGAAGACAGTCGACCTGGAATTGCTCGATCAGCCCAAAGCCGAAATGCCGTCCGTGTCGCTGGACGATTTGGTCGTCGTCGCGGAATTTCGCGACACCATCTATCCAGGCCTTGTTTCCACCGGAAAAGTCTCGCGTGGAGGCGACAAGCCTTGGCACACGGTCATCAATGGCGAGAACTACCATGCTCTGAAAGCCGCGACCTGGACGCACCGGGGCAAGGTGGACGCCATCTACATCGACCCGCCCTACAACACGGGCGCGAAGGATTGGAAATACAACAACGATTATGTCGAGGGCGAGGACCTGTATCGCCACAGCAAGTGGCTGGCGATGATGGAGCGGCGCTTGCTGCTGGCGAAGGAGCTGTTGAACCCTGCGGATTCCGTCCTGATTGTCTCGATCGACGAGAAGGAATATCTGCGCCTGGGATTGCTGCTGGAACAGGGTTTTCCGGAGGCAAGGATTCAGATGGTGAGTAGTGTCATTAAACCGGAAGGCACGAACAGAATGGGTGAATTTTCGAGGACGAACGAATACTTGTATTTCGTCCTGTTCGGCACGGCACGCGTGACCCCTACCTCGGATGACATGACGGGGCGAGAGCAGGCGGATGGGGAACAAGGAGTTGAATGGAGAAATCTCCGGCGGCGGGAGAATACAAGCATAAGAACGGCCCGCCCAAATCAGTTCTACGCGGTATTCATTGATCCTGAAAAAGGTTCAATCCACAGCGTGGGAGAAGCACTCGCTCCAGATGTTGATAAGGTTTCAGTTGTTATTCCTGATGGATGCTACGCGGTCTTTCCGGTGAAGCCTGATGACACGGAAATGCTATGGGGACTTACACCGGACGCGCTACGCAAACTTCTAAAGCAAGGCTTTGCCCGTGTACGCAGGCCGGAATCCGGCCCGAGCAAAGCTGTAATCCAATACCTCGCCAGTGGAACTGTCAAGGCGATTCTTTCGGGCGCGGTGAAGATTTCGGGGCGTGACCCTCAAGGCGCAATTCAAGGCGCGTTTGATCGAGTGGCCGTTATGCCGAAAACGACGTGGAATAAAGGCTCGCACAACGCACAAACAGCCGGGACGTTGTTGCTGACTGCGCTAATTCCAAACCGGAGATTTCCATTTCCGAAGTCGCTTTATGCCGTCGAAGATGCACTGCGCTTCTTTGTGGCAAATAAGCCCAAAGCCATAGTCTGCGATTTCTTTTCTGGCTCCGGGACGACCGCACACGCCGTGATGCGGCTCAACAAGCAGGATGGCGGCAGGCGGCAATGCATCAGCGTAACCAACAACGAAGTCGCCGCGGACGAGCAGAAGGCCTTGCGCGAAAAAGGATTGCGCCCTGGCGACACAGAATGGGAACGACTTGGGATTTGCGACTACATCACCAAGCCCCGCGTGCAGGCCGCCATCACCGGCAAGACACCAGACGGCCAGCCCATCAAGGGCGACTACAAGTTCACCGATGAATTCCCGATGTCCGATGGCTTCGAGGAAAATGCCGAA
This sequence comes from uncultured Verrucomicrobiota bacterium, assembly GCA_903873945.1. GTDB lineage: Bacteria > Verrucomicrobiota > Verrucomicrobiia > Limisphaerales > UBA8199 > CAIQQM01. The sequence continues at coordinate 1,781 of CAIQQM010000247.1, read as the reverse complement.
TTCTTCACCCTCACCTACGAAACGCCGCTCGCCGTCAATTACCAGACTGCATTCGCACGCATCGCGCCGCTGCTGTGGCTGCGCGCGGGCAGCGTGGGCCGACGAATAGAGAAATTGCCCGCCGCCGGCTGGGATGTGGCCGATGCCTACGGACTACTGGTGGAGTTGGACAAGGCCGCCGATTTCCTCAAAGCCGCACGCAAGGCCGAGGCTCTGCGGATTACTTACATCGTCACCGACGACGACCGACGCTTTCAGGCGCTGGCGCGTCGTCTGCCCGATGGCGTGGAAGCGATCCGGCTGTATGAGTCCTACCTGACCAATTTTGCATTCGCCAACGGAGACGACACATGAAATTCACCCTCAAAGATTACCAAGATGAGTCCGCGCTCGACGTGCTGGGCAACCTAACGAAAGCGCGCAAACGGTGGCGTGGGGATGGCGATGGTCTTGCCGTGAAGTTGCTCGATCTGGTGGGGCATGAAGATGCCGCCGTTCAGATACGGAACCTCGCCGAGGAGCGTTCTCGCCTTGTCGGAGCGATCTTCCTTTCGCTTGGCGAAACCCTCGAAGAATAGCGGGCAAAGGAAATCCCGATAATAGCGATCCTTGTCGAGTTCTTTCCGGCACTGGGCGAGCTTGTTCTTGAGGTAGTCGGGGTCGCCGCCCAGAAATCCTTTTTTCTGGATGAAGTAAATGAACATCAGGCGGTTGAGCATGACCGACACGTATCAGCGTTCCAGTTCCTCGTCAGGGATGCCTTCGAGAAACTTGAGAAACACGGCGTGTTCGGTTTTGAAGCGGTCGTAGAATTTCTTGGTGACGCGCTCGACGTTGAAAGCCTTGCGGGCGCGACCGGTCACGTCGGGGAGCGTCAGGCTTTCTTCTTCATCGAGGCTGATCGCCAATGCCTGCAACTTCTGGACAAGCGAGTCGCCCGCTTGCGCCGCTCTCAATCTGGACAATTTTGTCGAGACATCTACCAGCTCATGTCCTAACATATTCACAAGAGCCGTGACCTTAGCAAAGCTCCCAGCCGGAATTTCGCTCTTCAACTCATCCATGGCGGCGCTAATATCTTGGCAGAAGATGCATTTACAATTCTTCATTTTTTCCTCGTGACACTCATTTTGCAGGCCCGCCAATAGTGCGCGTGTCGCCTCCGTGATTGAACAGTAGGCATCGGGCTGTGTGAACACCTTATCGTGCACGCACAGCCACGCCTTTAGATGCCCAAGCTTCAAGCTGTTCGATTCAATAGCAGCGCGTGTATGCGCTACTTGTTCTGGTGTTAGTTTCATCGCGTTAATCCTTCCCATACCCAATTTGCCCAGGTTACCTGGGCTACGGCGTTTGGATGTAGAAGATCATTCCAAGTAGGAACTTCAATACTCCGCGCATCCAGGTACGGAACCAAGGGCGATACCATTTGATAGAAGGCTTCCAGGCCGGGTATTGCTCTTGATAGACAATCCCGCTGCCCGCAACCTTCTGGTGCGCCTATTTTCAATGGCCCGAGCCATACAACTTTGTACTTGCTCAGGCGCTTTAACATCCTGGCCAAGTACGGCGGTTCGTTGGCTACTACTCTTATCCCGATGCAAGCATCGTTACTGCCCAGCGATACAAGTACCACTGTAGGCCAACCAACTGTTACTAAAGGCATACCCTTAGTACACCAAATAAGCCCTTGACACTCTTAGCTTTTCTATTTATACTTTTGCTCTAGTAGATTTAGGATGAAAAAAGACAAGCTCCAGCCTAAGAAAGCCCGTTTCTTT
>CAIQQM010000246.1 GCA_903873945.1 uncultured Verrucomicrobiota bacterium | reverse complement strand
GCCTTTTCGATCATCGCGCGGGCCTGGTCGAGGTTCTCGCCGTGTTCGGCCCACAGGTAGCCGAGGTTGTTGCAGGCTTCGGCGTTACCGGGGTTCAGGCGGATGGTTTCCTGGAATTGGCCAATGGCCTCATCGATTTGGCCTTCGCTACCAAGGGCGACGCCGAGGTTGTTGTGGGCGTCGGCGTCAGCCGGCTTAAGGCGAATGGCTTCCTGATACTGGCTGATCGCCTCATCGGTTTGGCCCCTGTTGAAGAGGGCGCTGCCCAGGTTGTTGTGGGCGTCGGCGTCATTCGGTTTGAGGCGGATGGTTTCCTGGTATTGGCGAATCGCCTCATCGATTTGGCCTTTCCGGCCCAGCGCGATACCGAGGTTGTAGTGGGCCTCGGTGTCATCGGGTCTGAGGCGGATGACTTTTTTGTACTGACTGATCGCCTCATCGATTTGGCCGTTCATACCGAGGGATGCCCCGAGGTTGTAGTGGGCGTCGGCGAAATCCGGTTTGAGGCGGACGGCTTTCTGATATTGGCGAATCGCCTCGTCGATTTGGCCTTTCCGGCCAAGCGCGATACCGAGGTTGTGGTGGGCCCAGGCGTCATCGGGTCTGAGGCGGATGACTGCCTGGAATTGCCTGATCGCCTGGTCAATTTGGCCTTTCCTGAGGAGGGCGGAACCGAGGTTAAAGTGCGCGAGATGATTGTTCGGCGTGACTTCGAGCGCGTGCCGGAAAAGGGTTTCACTGCCCTCCCAGTACCCTATCTGTTGCCGCGTCACTGCGAGGCACAGGACGATCGTCAATGAACCCGCCAATGACAACGCAATCACATGATGCCGCCAGCGTCTGGCCAGTTCGTGCGCACCCCAAGTTGCCAGGATCAGCACCCCGAGTGAGGGGATATAAGTGTAGCGATCCGCCATCGCGTGAGAGCCTGTCTGGACCAGTTGGATCACGGGCACCAACGTCCCGCAATACCACAGCCAGCCCATCAGCAAAAAGGGATAGCGCCGCCGCTTCACAAACAGAAACACCGAAATGCCCACCATCAACGCGCCCGCCAGCAGCACCGGCTCCACCGGCCAATGCCCGACGTGCGGGTAGAAAACGGTCAGATCCGCCGGCCAGAACAGCTTCTCCAGATAACGACAGTAGGAAACCAGGGCATTCGCACTGCGCGCGCCCAGTGGTAGGTTTTCACCCGCCGCCAAAGCGCCTTCGTGCTTCTGCACCACGAAGGTCGCCACGCTCGCCACCACCGAGAGCACAAAGAAGGGGGTTTTCTCAAAAAGCAAAGCCGGAAGCCGGCAGAAGAAGGACTTAGCCACGGATTGAAGCCGAACGTCGGCCTCGGATAAACCCGGATTTTTAGCCACAGATGGCACAGATTTCACAGAGGGGATGGGAGACGGGGGGCAAGAGGCAGCGGGCAAAGGCTGAAATCGGCGAAGGGGCCAATAGTCCAGGAGCAACATGACGAAGGGCCACGTCACCAGCATGGGCTTGCTCATCAGGCCAAGGGCGAAGAAGAAGAGGGCCAGTGAATAGTTGATAGCTGAGGAAGATTGAACGTCCAACATCGAACTTCCAACATCGAACTTCCAACAGGCGGCTGGCGACCCGTGATCCGCGCCCTGCGAGCGCCGCTGCGCATAACGGGCGTAAAAGAGCAGCGCGAGAAGGCCAAAGCACGCGCTCAACACATCCTTGCGCTCCGCCACCCAGACCACCGATTCCACATGCAACGGGTGCAACCCAAACAACGCTGCCACCATCAGGCTCCGCCAGAGAGCGCCTGTCAGGCGGCACAGCAATAGAAAGACCAGAATTGTGTTGATGGCGTGGAGCAACACGCTGGTCAGGTGATGGCCCCAAGGGTTCAGCCCGAAAAGTTGGCAGTCCAACATGTGGGACAACACCGTTAAAGGATGCCAATTGCCGCATACGGGGTTCAAGAAAGCCCATTTTATACTCTCCAAAGTCAGTCCGTCCTGGACGTGAACATTCGCGGTGACGTAGACCTGGTCATCGTAGTTGACGAAGTCGTGGCGCGTTGCCGGCCAGTAAAGGGCAATCGTCACCAGCACCAGCAATGCCGCAGCCAGCCACATGGGAAAACGCGACCGAGTCATAACACTGCCGGGATTAGCCACAGATTGCACAGATTACACAGATTTCTGGAATCAGATTTTAACGCAAAGACGCAAAGACGCAAAGACGCAAGAAGAAGGATTTCAGGATTTCAGTCCGGAAACAGGATGCGGAAACGGATTATTAGCCACGGATTGAACACGGAATCTTCTATTTCGGATTGCGGATTACGGAATGCGGATTGAAGCCAGAGGGCCTGACCACAGATGTGGAACGGGAATTTAGCCACAGATTGCACAGATTACACGGATAGGACGGGGGACAGAGGACGAGGGGCGCGGACTGACGTCCACGACTACGACCGGGACGGCCGGCAGGAGGACCCTGGCTAAAAAAGAAAGGACGGCCCGAAGGCCGTCCTTTTGAACTAAAACTATTCTGCGCTGGAGGAGCTTAGAACGTGCCCCACAGCGTGTAGTATCTCGGCGAGCCGTTGCTCAGAGGCGTAACGGTAACCGGTGACGTGCTGCCAACCAAACTCCAGCCCGACCGAGGCCCGACTGGCGACGAGCTTGAATAAACGCCGAAGCCAGAGGCGCTCCAATTCAATGAGAGCGTACCGGCGCTGAACGTATAGTTCAGCTGAGGTGACAGCGGGGCAACCGAGACTGTGGTAAACGTTTTGTCCGCGCCAAGGGTGGTTCCGACACTGTTTTTGCCGACCGCCTGGAAGTGGTAAGTCGTTCCCGAATTCAACCCACTGATGGCAAAAGCGGGAATAGAATTCGAACCCGAGCCTGCGACAAACGTATTGGTCGTGGAATAACCACCCGTGTAGGCGGTTGTCGTCCCGTATTGAAAGTAGGCGCTGGTATCGGCGCCGTTCGGATCGACCGAGCCATTCAAGGTCGCCGCGTAGGCTGTCACTCCGGTTGCAGCCGCGGTCGTAACGGTTGGCGCGGTGGCTGGGATAACGTCTGTGAAGGCGGTGCCCAATATAAGATTATCCACATACAAGACACCCACGGTATCTCCAACAGCGCCTCCATAGGTATTGGCCAGGCCGTAGCTCACTATATAACTTGTGCCCCCATCTGGATAAGGCTCGGACGCGCTCAGATCGCCCTCATCTGTAGGGTTGACCCAAACCGTGGAGTCGCCAGAGGAAACGTTGTAGCGACTTGCGACGGTGTAATTAGTTCCCAGGGAGAGGTCCTTCGGGACGATGGCCGTTACGACATAGCCATTTTCGGCAATGCCGACGCGGTATTTGCCAGCCGCAGCGCTGTTGGTGGTTACGAACACCCTAGCTTTAACTCCGCTTTGGCCTGAGCCGGTGTTTCTGAAATGGGCGAAGTAGGTGCCATTGGACTGCGGCAAGACGGTCGCATTAAGGGTGAAGCTCGAGTAGAGAACTCCGCCCGAGATATTGCTGTTGCCAAGGGTATCCGTACTATCGCCGTGATTCGCGGTGAACTGGAAGGGCGTACTACCAAAGGCAACGGGCAGATTTAGCCAAGGGCTGAACGCTGGCCCTGACAAACCAACATCCTGATAATTTGTAGAGGCGATCTGAGCCTTCCCACTGACGATGAAGAAGTCATTTGAATCGCACTGACCCGTGCACAGCCACTGGGTATTGGCCACATCACCGATAAGTAGATCGTTGCCGTAGGCATTGAAATTATCCGAGGCCAAAACGCCGAAATGCGGAGGGACGGTGACGTAGAATCCTGCTGTATTCGTCAGCGGAGTTGGGTCAACGACCTGAAGGGTAACAAACGCGTAGCCGTTTGTGCCGGTCTTAGGCGTAACGCTCACAACCAGGTTCGTTCCCGTCCCGCTCAGTTTGATGTTCGAGAGCGGAAGGAGATTCGTGTCGGTGCAAGACAGGACGGAGACGGTGAGACTGGTGGGGGTTTCGTAATCCCAGACAGTGAAAGGCAGGCTGTTGGTCTTCGGCGTAGCGTTTTCCGGCACGATCGTGTTTGCGGGACCACCATTCACGAAATCCGGACACCCGACGCACACATTGAATGTTGCCTGGGAAGTTAATGTGCTGCCTGGATCATAAGCGTTGATCGTAATGGTGACCAGACCCTGCACATTGACTTGGGGGGTCAGGGTTATGGTGCGGTTGGTGCCGCTGCCGTCCATGGTAAGAACGATGGAAGGCGAGCCATTCGCAATCACGCTCGTTTGCGAGGAGCTGGCCGTGACGACGATGTTGGCAGCCGTGTTCGTGCTGGAAACGGTAAAGGCGATCGGACCGAAGACTGTGTTCGTGGGACCATACTGATTGGGCACGTTGCCAATCAAGGGACCGATACCAACAAGTTCCATGAGCCCAATTTCAGGCGCATACCCGCTGCTTTTGCTTAAAAACCCTGCAATACTAACCAAGCCGGTCGGAATAGAGAGGCCTGCCAGCTTTCCCGCATCGGAGTAAGATGAAGCCCAGTGATATGCTTCCACGACATTGCCGGCACTATCTTTGGCATACAAGGTCGTGTTACCGCCGGAAGCAGCGTTGAAGACGGCTGGAGGAGGAGTAGTTCCGGCTAAGTCCGACCAAAGTGTAACATTTCTGAAGATAATAGGGGCAGTGCATATGTTACTGGCAGGAAGAGTGCCAGTAGTATTAGTGAACTGTTGAATATTGTCATAAAAATAAGGAAGGCCAAAAGGAAACGTATTTCCGGTAGACTGCAGAGTAATTGCAGTAACCGGGTTTATCTCCGGCTGTGTTCCACTATAAGGAGCATAGGATCCTGTAATACTAACTGCATCGCCTACAGCCGGCGTGTATGAGCCACTGGGCAAGGCTCCGTATATTTCTATCGACCCGGTCGAATCTGCCACGAAAAATGCCCAACCGGTATAAGTTCTTCCATTAACAGTTCCCGGTTGACTGTAAATAGCCGTGATGACGGGATATGCGCCGGAAGCATTATCATATGTGACTGTGCCGTTGGCACCAGCGGCTATGATACCGGCTGCTGTGTCGGCCAAGGCGTTTGAGACGGACCAAACAGCTGAGGCCACGATCAAACCTGCTAACAAACGATAGTATTTTTTCATAGGACTTTATTGAGGGGGAGGGGTTGCTTGGTTTTCGGTACGGTAGATAAAAGAACTTTGTTACATTGTTACAGACACTTCACTGGAGCCATTTTTTCTATTAACTTAACGCCAGTATGAACCGGGAGGTGGTGTTTGTCAAGTTTTTTACTGGTTACAAACTGGTTACAAACTGGCGCTGACGAGCCGGCCAACCGCACGCCTAGGAGTCGGGGGTTGTGGGCGAGGGGTACCAATAGATCGCCCGGGGTTTTTGCCACTCAAGCGCGCAGGTATTGCCTTCGGCGGAGGTCCGGGTGTAATCGTTGGTCTTGACTGAGCGCGCGCTGCCGTCGCACAAGGCGAGGTTGCCCCGGCCGCTGTGACGGCCGAGAGCATACTGGCCGGCAACATTTGACTGGGCCGGTGTGCTTGCCCCGGCGGTATCGCCGTCGTTTTCGGCAAACATAACGGTGTCCGAAGGCCTCACACAGTTAGAGAATTTGGTCTGAGGAATCCCGGAATTGAGAGTGGCGGCATTAAGGCAAATGCGGGCATTCTCGCCATACATGAAGTAAGCGTGAGCCACGTTGGGCGTGTAACCCTTCGGGGGAGGAGCGCTCGGGTCGGAGAAGATGGTTTTGGACGCCGGGAGCGGCGGGTTGGCGGGGGTTGACATATAGTAGTTTGTGAGGCCCGGCGTGCCGGTAAGAGTGGCGACCAAATTGTACCAAGCGCTGACATTGGGCAGTTGGTTTATCTGGGCGCCGGTGTTGCCTTCAAACGGCACCTGGTCGTTGCTGTCATCGGCATAGAGTTTGCCGCCCAGGCCCCATTGTTTCATGTTGTTGAGGCAGGTGATCGCCTGAGCTTTGGCCTTGGCCTTGGCCAGGGCCGGCAGCAACAGAGCCGCCAGAATGGCGATGATGGCTATGACCACCAACAATTCGATGAGTGTGAATGCGCGGGATGCCTTGCGACGGAACAGCTCTTTCATTTTTGAGGGAGACATATAACGAACTGGGTAACGTGTTTTGATTTGATGCCTGTTAAAACTTTTTCAATTTCGTCAATTGCCGCGAAAATAGCGCCGCCCGAATTCAAGCGCAAGAAGTAAATACAAAAAATATTTACCAGTCGCTGGCGACAGGTTTATTGGCATGACAAGAACGGGTGATCGGGAGCGGCGGAAACGGGATTTCAGGCAGGGAGAAGAATTTTAGCCACAGATGGCACAGATTTCACAGAAAAGGGGAACGGAAATTTTGCCACGGATTAAACACGGATTTTCGGAGCAGGAATTTAACGCAAAGACCTAATAAGCAAGGGGAAAATCCACGGATTGAAGTCGGGTTTCCGGCCGGAAACAGGAAGGGAGATCGACGCGGACTGACGTCCACGGCTACGTATATGGGATGGGAATTTGTTCCGGTTTTAATCGGGAAATGGCCTGGGGTGGTGAAAGTGATTGAAACCTTCCGCCCGGTCGCACATTCTTCAAGCCGAGTTTTTTGTTGGCCGCCGATGAAACGTCACCGCACAATTTCCCGCTGCTCATGAACGTCGCGACTCTCCAGCGAATCGACCGCCGCCTGGGAATCCCGCTTTGTTTCTGTCTCACGAGGTTCCGCCGCTGGTTCGGGCGACGGCAGCACCCATCGCCGCCATCGCTGCGCCGGATTCTCTTCGTGAAGCTGGCTGAGCAAGGCTCAACCGTGCTGGCCTACCCGGCGATCCGGCGGGCCGTCGAAATGGCCGGCCGCGAGAACGTCTATTTCATCGTCTTTGAGGAAAACCGCTTCATTTTGGATGCGCTGGGCCTGGTGCCTGAGGCGAATGTCATCACCCTCTCCTTCGCGAGTTTCTTTTCCATGTGCCGAACAGCCGTGCAGGCGGTCGCGCGCATGCGAAAGCTCAAACTCGACGGCGCGATTGACATGGAATTCTTCTCGCGCGGTTCCGCCGCCATCACCTTCCTGAGCGGGGCGCGCACGCGGGTTGGTTTTCACACATTTTTTGGCGAGGGCCCCTACCGCGGGGACCTGATGACTCACCGGCTCCTTTACAATCCTTATCTGCACACAGCCCAGACCTTTCAAGCCCTGGTCGAGGCCCTGACCCAAAAGCCGGGGACATTGCCCGCATTCGGCAGCCAGCCGCCGGTCCCGGATGAGCGGCTTCCGGAGTTTTCGCCCAGCCCTCACGACCGCGCCGCGATGCAAACTCTCCTGCGCGAACTCTCGGGAACAACCGCCCGCGCGCCGTTCATTCTTCTGAATCCGAACGCCAGCGACCTCGTTCCGTTGCGCAGGTGGCCCAACCCGCGCTACCTGGAACTGGCGGGCCGTTTGCTTGAACGATTTCCCGAAGCCCACGTCGCTTTCACCGGCATGGCTGCCGAAGCGGACGCCATCGAAGAGATGACGCGAGCGGTCGGCTCCCCGCGCTGCTTCTCCCTGGCCGGCAAAACCACCCTCCCCCAGTTGATGGCGCTATATACCCTCGCGGATGTGCTCGTGACCAACGATAGCGGCCCGGCGCACTTTGCTTCGCTGACGCCGATCCGGGTTGTGGCGTTGTTTGGGCCGGAAACACCGGCGCTCTATGCGGCGCGGAATCGGCGGAACACGGCATTGTGGGCGGGCCTCGTGTGCAGCCCGTGCGTCAACGCCTACAACAACCGCCAATCCCCCTGCCAGGACAACCTTTGCATGCAGCAAATTTCCGTTGACCAGGTGTTCGCCGCGGTTTGTTCGGCCTGCACGGCACGCGCAGCCGCAAAAGCCTGAGGCATCCCCGGGTTCGATATGGAAGGCCCAGCGATGAAATCCGAACCCGCACTGGCGATAGCATCTGCCACCAACAGGACGTGGTCGCGTTTCCCGGTGTGGCTGGTTGCGGGATTGCTGGTGCTGGTGACGATTGCCCTTTACTGGCCGGCGATGCAATGTGCCTTCCTTAACTATGATGACGGTGGCTACGTCACTTCGAATAATCATGTCCAAGCCGGGCTGACCCTGGAGAGTATCAAATGGGCCTTCTTAAGCCCTGTGGAAGCCAATTGGCATCCTTTAACGGTGTTGTCCCACATGTTGGACTGCCAACTTTTCGGGCTGAACCCCCGGGGCCATCATCTGACCAGCGTGTTGTTTCACGCCCTCAACGCGGTGCTGGTTTTCGCGTTGCTCCAACAGTTGACTGGCGCGACGTGGCGGAGCCTGTTGGCGGCTGCCTTGTTCGCCGTTCACCCCCTGCACGTCGAATCCGTCGCCTGGGTGGCGGAGCGCAAGGATGTGTTGAGCGCGTGCTTTGGCCTTCTCGCGCTGCTCTTTTACGCCCGTTATGCGCAGCGGCGCTCGCGGGGCGCGGATCACGGATCGCCAGCCGTCAGTTCGATGTTGGACGTTCAATCTTCCTCAGCCATCAACTATTCCCTCTCCCTCGCCTTCTTCATCTGCGGCCTGATGAGCAAGGCGATGCTGGTGACGTGGCCGTTCGTCATGTTGCTGCTTGATTACTGGCCCCTCCAGAGGGTGACGAGTGGCGGGTGGCGGGTGTCGAGGCAAGGCAATTGGAAATGGTTGCTCTGGGAAAAGCTGCCATTCTTTGCCCTCTCGGCGGCGGCGAGCGTGATGACCTTCGTGGCGCAACAGCATGGAGGCGCTTTTGCGGCGGGTGAAAACCTGCCGCTGAGCGCGCGCGGCGCGAACGCCCTCATTTCCTGCTGCTGCTATCTCGGGAAAACCTTCTGGCCGACGGATCTAGCCGTTTTCTATCCGCACCCCGGGTATTGGCCGGTGGCGAAAGTGCTGCTGGCGGGCGGGTTGCTGGCAGGGATTTCGGCGTTGCTTATTGTAATGCGGCGGCGCCATCCATTTTTGCTGATGGGTTGGCTCTGGTTTTGCGGGACGCTCGTGCCCGTGATCGGACTGGTGCAAGTGGGCGGACAGGCGATGGCGGATCGGTATACCTATATTCCATCGCTGGGGGTGTTAATCCTCGTAGTTTGGGGCGCGCACGAACTGACCCGGCGCTGGCGGCTCCATATGGTTGCGTTGTTGGTGGCGGGTTCAGCAGCCATCGGGTTGTGCCTGGCGTTGACACGCCAACAGATTGGTTATTGGCAGGATGGCGAAACTCTTTTTCGACATGCGCTCGAAGTCACGGATAACAATCACATCGCGCACTTAAACCTTGGCATCGCCCTCGGCACGAAAGGGCAAGTCGACCGGGCAATCAGCGAATACCAGGAAGCCATCCGCCTCAAACCGGATTTCGCCAAGGCCCACTATAACCTTGGTGCCGCCCTCGGTATGAAAGGCCAAATCGACCAGGCGATCAGTCAGTACAAGGAAGTCATCCGCCTCACGCCCGATGACGCCGAGGCCCACTACAACCTCGGCCTCGCGTTTGGCAGGAAAGGCCAAATTGACGAGGCGATTAGCCAATACCGGGAAACCATCCGCCTCAAACCCGATGACGCCGACGTCCACAACAACCTGGGCAACGCCCTCTTCAACAAAGGCCAAATTGACGAGGCGGTCCGCCAATATCAGGAAGCCATCCGCCTCAAGCCGGATTACGTCGAAGCCCACAACAACCTCGGCGTCGCCCTCGGTAATAAAGACCAAATCGACGAGGCCATTGGCCAATTTCAGGAAGCGATCCGCCTGAAACCCGATAACGCCGAAGCCTACAACAACCTCGGCTACCTGTGGGCTGAACGCGGCGAGAACCTCGAACAGGCCCGCGCGATGATCGAAAAGGCCGTTAAACTCGAACCGAAGAACGCGGTGTTCCTGGACAGCCTGGGCTGGGTGCTGTTCAAACTGAACCGTCCGCGCGAGGCGCTGGATTATCTGCTCCGGGCCAGCGAAAATTCCAGCAGGCCCGACGCGGGTCACTACGATCACCTTGGCGACGTTTATGCGGCGCTCAACCAGCGGGACCGGGCTGCCGAGGCGTGGCGCAAATCGCTGTCAGTCGAGCCGAACCCGCAGATTCAGAAGAAGCTCGCCGATTTGTCCGGTCATTGAGGCAGCGGGGTCAAGCTTGTCAACGCAGCTTTCTTCCAGCTACAAAACGGGCGTAATACAGGGGCCATCGTCCTATCCCTCACCTTGACCAGCAACAGCTCGGGCGTTGGAAGGACAGTGAAACCCTTTTCCGGCATGCGCTCGAAGTCACGGATAACAATTACATTGCGCACCTCAGCCCATGCTTCTCCCTCTTCAACAACGGCCAAATCGAGGGGGCGATCACCGAGTACCAGGAAGCCATCCGCTTGAAACCGGATTTACGCCGAAGCCCACAACAACCCTGGCATCGCGCACGGCAGGAAAGGCCAAACCAACGAGGTTATAAAGTAATTTCCAGACACCCGCGGCGCAACGCCTCGCGACCCACTTCCAGCCCCTCCTGACCCGGATGTTCATTTCCATAAAGTCGCGACACAGGGTCGGGGGTAGTGTCTTAATTTGGGGACTTATATAGAACGTTACCCTGAAACCTTGGCTGGTGAGTAACCATGCCGTTGCCGTTAATTCCCAGAACCTGGCGGCGAAAGCCGAGATGCTGCCGAAGTCTCTTCAGCACACTTGGCAAGGCCATACAGAACTTTTCCGTAAGACTTAATTTTCCCTGCAGATACATAAGCAAAGAGCCCACACAACAGATTTACAACCATCGCTCCCGCAATAGTTAGTCTGCCACAAATGGAAGACACGATCCAAAATCCAGTTACAGAATACTGAATAGCTTCCTGAGTCATATCCTGCCCCGACTTCGCCACTTTGATTGGGAGATCATCCCACTCAAAAAGACATAGAAATGCGATGACAAAAATGAATAATCCAAAAGCGCCGATGTGAAAAACCAAACTCCATTTCCATACCGAATTCCACCACATAATCTTGGCGCGGGTTCCCTCGGCATTCTGCAATGTCTCCGGAGGCGATCCGGCTCCCTTGATGGACCCTATATGCGTTTTGATTGAGTCAACCGTCTGGATGATGTCCCTGTCAAAATGATTCCGTAATGCTGAGATTGCAGTGTACGTCGCCCCAAACAAACTCAGCGTGAGGGCAATGAGTGAATAAAGCGGCATGTGCCCTTTTACACTTTAGGCACAGGCTGAACAGCTCTCCAGAAAGCGTTAAAACGGATTTCAAGCATCTGCGCTACCGCAGGATGATTGAAAAAGACTTTTGCCTTTATTGCGTCCACAGGCGTTTCGGGTGTTAATGGCCCATGAGGTTGTTCAACTCGGGCCATTCGTGAATCGCAAATAAAAAAATGTCCGATGACTTCATTGGCTCGCGCAGGCGCAACGGAAAGAGTCTCGGGATACCGCTTTTGCAATCCCATTAGGAATTCGGATACGTGTTCAGCGGTGGTAATCATCCGCACGCTTCCGCCGCTATTTTTCAATCGGTCGAGAGCTGAATAAAAAGATCGGTGTAGCGTTTGCAAAAACGCCTCACAACCCGATCCGGTGAAGAGGGAGATAGACTGGTTGGATCGATCAAACATCATTTCACTAAACATCAAGGCGTCGAAATAAGAATCATTTTCAAATTCAGTTTTGACATTGCGCTGGATCATGACGCCCATTATGTCCCGGAGTGCTGATGCCCGGACAATACCATCCGCACGCCCGTACCAGGATTGGGCATCTCCGATGGTAACTTGCTTTACGTCGGCCATGATGTTTGATTTCAAAGAATTGACATCGCATAGATCGTGCCCGTTCATAGATTTCCCCTTTCCTTTAACTTTCAAGTCGTTGCAGGCCGTCGCGGTGGCGTTGGAACGAATACTGTCTCATTTCAGGAATACACAAGACAGTAGCCCCCAGCGTAACGGCACACAATAGCGGAATGGTTCTCACGGTTCGATTGAATTGAGAATTAACATATTGAGTATTGGCGATTGGCGCAAGAAGGCAATTCTAAAATAAACTATTTGAAAACCCGAAAATCTGGTAAAGTACTTCGGGTGATGGCTTGGAGATGTGGGGAATCGAACCCCATGCAGCCTTGGGTGTAGAGCCTGGCGCAGCACCGAGCCATCCCCGTTTTTTATACATCAAGAGCAAGGCTGCGGGTATCCCCAAATTTCGGTGCGGCCGCATCAAGCCTGATTTTGAATTCATTCCATGATATGCACGTTCTCATCAAGAAGATGATATTTGATAAGAACTGCTCTAATTCAGGAACGCCAATATCCTCAGTCAAATACTGATGATGCCTGCGGAGCCGATTGTTTCCCACTCTCGGATTTAGCTCCCTTAATTTCTTTAGAATTCCTGGGGCCAATCTCGAATAAACAACGTCATTTGTCCAATGTCCTACGTACGATGGTTTGTTCCTTCCGGCTGTGGGCGGATAGACCCGACTCTTGAGCCTAAACAGGTGGCGATAGAATTCATCAGGAAAACGTTTTGTCCATTTTGCCCATTCATCATTGACATATTTTTCGAGGATTTTTTGAAGCTCAAGTCGATCTCGGAAAGCCTGATAACCAGTAGCCTCATCAACGAGGGCGATTATCCCCACGCGAGCTAGCCCACGAAGAATGATTTCTGCCATATCGGCTATCGCTTCTTGCCTCTTCCCCAAAACACCTGCCTTCCGTGCATCCATCCAGATTTCGCAAATTTTGGGAATTAGTATGGCATCCAATCCGTGCCCAACAGAACCATTGGCGAAGATGACCTTTGTGGGCTGAAAGTGCACGTCTCCTAAGTGCTTTATAATAAATGGCTTGAGATTCTTGTATGCCAATGAAAGGGGTGTTTGTGCACCGGTCTCTGAAACCTCACGCCTGACAGAAAGGGCTCCACTGCGATACATCCCAAGAGCCGTCATAAACGCCGTCTCCGATATGACCCTTAACGGCTTCTCGCCATCTTCCCTGGAAGGGATGACGCCGCATTTAATCGAGACTGGCCCAATGGTCATTTCCCCTTCCCACCCTACTTTTGGCATTGACCATCTCGCCTCAGCGGCCTTGCGAGCTATGTCTTTCCTTTGGTCGTCAGATAAAGCCTCGGCGCGGGCTTTTCCTCCCATTGATTGAATCGAATCGTCTGTAAGCATGCCTGAACTTATCACAAGCATACTTACTTGCAAGCACAAAAATACATAAAAATAGTGCTTGCTTAAAAACGGGACTTTGGTAAATTCCATATATGGCAAATATCCTGAAGATCGAAAAGAAAGTGGCGGTGATTTCGATGCTGGCGGAAGGCGCTTCTATACGTGCCATTGAGCGAATTACCAACGTGAACCGCAACACGATTATGAGCTTGGGGCTTCGCGTTGGCACAGCCTGCAAGAAGATCATGGATTCCAAGATGCGCGATCTGACCTGCAAGCAAATCCAGGTTGACGAGATTTGGGGGTTCATTGGGGCCAAGCAAAAGAACGCACGCCGCTCTGATGCGTATGGCGATGTCTGGACGTTCATCGCTTTGGACGCCGACACCAAGTTGATTCCGTCTTTCATCGTCGGCAAACGCGACCTGTATCACGCCCAAGCCTTCATGGAGGATTTGGCCGGACGCCTTTCGCGGCGTGTTCAACTTTCAAGCGATGCCCTTTCCTCGTACCCCGAAGCAATCGAACGCGGGTTCGGCGCTGAAGTCGATTACGCTCAACTCGTAAAAACCTACGCAGTCACGAATCTCAACAAAGATGCGGCAAGTAGGTACAGCCCTGCCGAAGTGGTCAGAACCGAGCGCACGATCATTTGCGGCATGCCTGACGTGAGCCGCATTACAACAAGCCATATTGAGAAGCAGAATCACACCTTGCGGATGCACTGCCGGAGACTCACGCGCCTCACCAATGCGTTCAGCAAGAAGATTGAAAACTTTGAGGCTGCGGTTGCTCTGAATTTCGCGTATTACAACTTCTGCAAAACGCATGGTGCGTTGCGAATGTCGCCCGCGATGGCGGCTGGCATTGAAAGCAGCCATTGGACGGTTGCGGATCTGGTTGAACGCAGTGGAGAATAAACAGGACTATCTAGCGAGGCTCCAGACAGCGATTCAGCATTTGCACAAATGCGGAGCGGTTTACCGCGAGACTGTGCCGGTGCATGAAGTGTTTCGCGGAAAGACCGCTTGGCGGGGCGATGTTGAGGTTTTTGACCTAACAGGACACCCAAAGGCTAAACGCTGCTACGGCTGGACGTATGGTGAGCCGGAGGAGTTCATTACGATATTAGAACTGCCTCCGGTTGACTCTGCAAAAAGCGCCGTGAAGGTTGGCGTTGCTTATCAAATCAAAGAGTCCAGAAAAAAGGAATAAAATGAAAATACTTGCGACCGTTAGTTTTGGAAAAAAACAAATTTTTGAACGCTGGCTGAAAGAACCTCCGAATCCAAATTAACACACTACCCAAACTTCTACTTCTTAATCCGTCTCGATCCCAAAAGTAAGAAAAATACGACGGCACCCACCATGATAAGCACCCCGACCCAATACCCTTGTTTTTTCAGAAAGTTTAGGGCTGTGTCGCTTGTTACTGTTGTCAGGATTAACCCAATTAGCACACCAAGCCCTGCAAGAGCCTTGACAGTCCATTTGGAACTGACCGACTCAATTTGCTGATTGAAAGAGTTGCTAATGGTAATTGGCATGTCCTGTTTCATGTCTCCCATCGCTTTCTTGATTTCCCCGTATTCATTCGTAACGGTCTGAAACTGGCCGTCGATTATTTGGAGTCTTTCGCCCAAAAGATTCCAAGGATAGCCGGATTTTATGAGGTTTTCCAGCAACGCCTCTGGCCCGCCATCAATCCTTGAATCTTCCCATTCATTTTCGCGCATTCCCACCGATGGCCCTTTCCGCTCAGATCGGACATATCCGGTTCTCCCCTGATAATCCCCTTTGTACGTACCGACTGGCGTTTCTCCTGGTGCGAGTTTGAAAAATGTGATGCGGAATATCTTTTCATGCATTAAAAATCTCCGCACCTCATTAGAAGTGTTGGTCAGGGTCCAATTTAAGGTTCCATGATACCCCACATCTACCTGAGTTGTTGGGGCAACCAGTCCTTCTCTGGATAAATCTGTCGATGGGCTAACCAAAGCATGTAGGTCATGGTCTGGGTAAATCTGCCGAACGGTCTCTCGCCTAAAATCAATGGTTTCAAATGCTGTGAGAGCAACCGAATGGCCCGGTTGAATCCTGATCCCCTTTTTTGATCCCCCAAGTGTAAATTCCTTGCCTGAATTCAGGAATTCGCCTGCTGGACCAAGCCTCAGAACATATGAATTTGTCCTTACACACGATGCATCCCCGTTGACAATCACCCTTCCCACCAGTCCGGCAATCTCCTTGTCGTTTAATAGCGTCGCCATATTAGCGCATTTGTTTCGAGGATTCTGTGGGGCGCGCCTCAACGCGTCAATGAATGGGCGAAAAAACATATTGGCGTCTATTCACAAACTATTGGGATGGTTATTCACATTTTGATGAGCCTTGAAGAAAGAAATCCAAATTAAGACACTACCGGGTCGGGGCGTTCGTTGACACTCCCCCGCGCCACTGTTAGCTTCCGGCTTCTTTGAAGCGCGAATGGACTACAAAAACACTCTAAATCTGCCGCGAACCGATTTCCCGATGAAAGCCGACCTGGTTGCCCGGGAGCCGGAGCGCTTGAAGCAATGGGAGACCGCCAAACTCTACGAACGTCTCCAAACCCAACGGGCCGGCGCGAAAAAATTCGTGCTTCATGACGGCCCACCCTTCGCCAACGGCGATGTCCACGTCGGCACGGCGCTGAACAAGATTCTCAAGGACATCATCGTCAAGTACAAGACCCTGCGCGGTTTCAGCGCCCCCTACATCCCGGGCTGGGATTGCCACGGCCTGCCCATCGAGTTCAAGGTCACGCAGGACATGCGCAAAGCCGGCGATACCGCTTCTGACGCGGCGACCATCCGCAAGGCGTGCGAGGTTTACGCGCGCAAATACATCGACATCCAGCGCGGGCAATTCAAGCGCCTGGGCGTGCTGGGTGATTGGGACAATCCTTACCTCACGCTCGACCGGGAATACGAAGCGGCGGAGTTGCGCCTGTTCGCCGACATTGTGGAGCAGGGCTTTGTTTATCGCGGCAAGAAACCCGTCTATTGGAGCATCCCCTGCCGGACGGCGCTGGCCGAGGCGGAGGTCGAATACAAAGACCACGTCAGCCAGAGCATTCATGTAAAATTCCCCGTCATCGGGCAACCGGGGGTCTTCCTCGTTATCTGGACCACAACGCCATGGACGCTGCCCGCGAACCTGGCGGTGGCCTTCAACTCGACGTTCAGCTACGCGCTCGCGCAGGCGGGCGATGAGAAATTCATCGTCTCGGCTTCGCTGCTTCCGGCGGTGGCGGAAAAGTGCGGCTGGCAGGGTTACCAGATCCTCCACAATCTGGACGGAGGGCATCTCAGCCAACTCACGTATCAACATCCGTTCTGCAACCGGACCGGCAGGCTTTTCGCCGGGGATTCGTTTGTGGACAATGCCACCGGCACCGGCTTCGTGCACATTGCGCCAGGGCATGGCTTGGAAGATTACCAACTCGGCTCAAGGCACGGTTTGCCGATTTATTCGCCGGTGGACGACGATGGCCGATTCACACACACGAGCGATTTGCCGATCAGCGAGCAAATGCCCGCCGGAATGCTGGGCAAGGCCATACTCGAAAAGCACGGGAAGAGCGAGGCGAACGAAGCGGTGTTGGACGAACTGCGCGCCCGCAAAACATTGCTCCACCTGGAGAACTACTCGCATAGCTACCCGCATTGCTGGCGCAGCAAGACGCCCATCATCTTCCGGGCGATGGACCAATGGTTCGTCAAGATTGACCACGTGAAATTCCGCGAGCGGGCGCTCGAAGAAATCAACCGTGTGGACTGGATCCCGGACTGGGGCAAGAGCCGCATCGAAGCCGCCGTGAAAGGCCGGCCGGACTGGTGCATTTCGCGACAGCGCACCTGGGGGGTGCCCATCCCCGCTTTCTATGACGCTCAGGGAAACCCGCTCCTTGACGCCCAGATCGTGCGCAACGCGGCCGATTTGATCGAGAAGCATGGCTCCAATGCCTGGTTTGAGAAGACCGCCGCCGAATTGTGGGCCGCGCTCAAACCGAAAAACTGGACCGGACCCGAAGCGGCGACCAAATCCAACGACACGCTCGATGTCTGGATTGACTCGGGCTCGTCCTCGCGCGCCGTGATCGCGACGCGGCCGGAACTGCGCGGCAAAGACAAGCCGTTCCAGTGCGACATGTATTTGGAAGGCAGCGACCAGCACCGTGGCTGGTTCCAGTCTTCGCTGCTGCTCTCGCTCGCCGGCAATGGCGCGGCGCCGTTCAAGACCGTGCTAACGCACGGTTTCATGGTGGATGCCGACCGCGAAAAGATCTCGAAGAGCAAACAAAGCCAGGGCGGCTATGAAAAGCCGCAGACTTCCGAGGCGTACATCAAGAAACATGGCGCGGACATCCTGCGGCTCTGGGTCGCCTCGCAGGATTTTCGCAATGACATCATCGTGAGCGAAGAGCGGATCAATAAAGTTGCCGAGACTTACCGCGTTCTCCGCAATGCGCTGCGGTACCAGCTCTCGAACCTCTATGATTTCGACCCGGCGAAGGATGCCGTGCCAGACAGCAAACTGACCGGGTTGGACCGCTGGATTCTCGGCGAGTTCTCGAAACTGGAACAGGACGTCATCAAAGCTTACGACGACTGCGAATTCCACGTTGTTTACCAAAGAATAAGCCAGTTCGTCGCGGTCGAGTTGTCGGCCATCTACCATGACGTGGTGAAAGACCGTCTTTACACTGATGCGGCAAATTCTCCGCGCCGCCGCTCCACACAGACGGCATTGCACCGGATGGTCGCCGGCCTCTGCAAGATACTTGCGCCATTGCTGGCGTTCACAGCCGATGAGGCGTGGGAATTTGTGCCAGGCAAAACCACCGCTTCGGTGCACGAATTGGCCTGGCAGCCAGCGCCGTTCAACTCCAGCGCGAAGGAAGAGGAGGATTGGAAGCTGCTCTTCAAAACGCGCGAGGCCGTGCTGCCCGAACTTGAAAAGGCACGGCAAAACAAACTGATCGGCAAGGCTCTCGAGGCCAAAGTTCAGTTGTCGGGACAAACCGGAAATTCGCTCGATGTCGAGAAACAATACTCGGAACACCTGCGCGAGCTGTTGAACGTCTCGCAGCTTGAATTCGCCACCCAGCCACGCGCGGCCGGCACAGCCAGTCCGCTCGCTGTGGTGAAGAAAGCCGACGGCCGAAAATGTGAGCGCTGCTGGCATTGGGAAACTGACGTCGGCTCGCACCCGGAGCATCCGACCATCTGCGGACGCTGTGTCCAGGCGGTCACCCAGGCTGGCTAATTGGTTGCGCGCTTCCACGGCGAGCCTCATTGCCGCAGGAAGCCCCCTGGACACAACATGACGCCCGCCGGTTCTCAATTGCCCCCCCGATTCGCGGATGCCCGGCGCACAAACCGCAATCCCTGGCTCTGGGTTCCGAGCCTCTATTTCGCCCAAGGCGTTCCTTACGTCATCGTCATGACGATGTCCGTGGTGATGTATAAGCGGCTCGGCATTTCCAACACCGACATAGCACTCTACACGAGCTGGCTCTATCTGCCGTGGGTCATCAAGCCCTTGTGGAGCCCGCTGGCAGACATCACGCGCACCAAGCGCTTGTGGGTGGTGGCGATGCAGTTTCTCGTCACACTCGGGCTGGCACTGGCGGCGTTTTCGGTCCGGGGAAACGCTTTCTTCAAATGGTCGCTGTTCTTCTTTTGGATCATGGCCTTTGCCTCAGCCACCCACGATATCGCCGCGGACGGCTTTTACATGCTAGCGCTTTCCAAACACGAGCAGGCGTGGTGGGTAGGTTTGCGCAGCATGTTTTACCGGACCGCAATGATTGTCGGGAGCGGTTTGCTCGTCGTGCTGGCGGGCATGTTGGAAACCAAAACCGGCAATATTCCTTTGGCCTGGTCGGCCACACTCGCTGTCGTTGCGGCCCTGTTCCTCGCCTTCAGTTGCTGGCACAGCGTTATGTTGCCACGGCCGGCAGGCGACGGGCCGGTGTTGAACAGCAAGGGTCCCGTGGGCGAATTCTTCCTTACGTTCGGCTCTTTCTTCCGGAAACCGGGCGTGTTGATGGCCCTGGCCTTCTTCCTGTTCTACCGCTTCGATGAGGCTCAACTGGCGAAAGTCATCTCGCCTTTCCTGCTGGACAGCCGCAAGGCGGGAGGGTTGGGGCTAACCACGAGCCAGGTGGGGCTGGCCTACGGCACGTTCGGAATCCTGGCCCTGACATGCGGCGGATTGCTGGGCGGGTTCCTGACCGCGAAGCATGGCCTCAAGCGAATGCTGCCCATCATGGTTTGCTCGATGTATCTCCCCAAGCTGGCGTTTATCTTTCTCTCATTTGCGCAGCCGGCGAACTTTCTGCTCACCTGCAGCGCGGTAGCTGTCGAGCAGTTCGGCTATGGCTTTGGGTTCACGGCCTTCATGCTCTACATGCTCTATTTCGCAGATGGCCCGCACAAGACCGCGCATTACGCCATCTGCACCGGTTTCATGGCCCTGGGCATGATGATTCCCGGCCTGTGGAGCGGCTGGCTCGCCGACCATATCGGATACCGGCATTTCTTCCTTTGGGTAATCTTTTCGACTCTGCCCGGCCTGACCCTTGCGTTCTTGCTCAAGGTTGACCCGGAATTTGGGAAGAAAACGTAAACCGGTTCACGACCCCAGGGTGAGCAGGCGCGCGTTCACGAAAGGATGATGCCCTTGCGGATTGCTCTCGCATCCCGGCTTTATAAATTTCGTCCCGCGCCGGACCCAAGCACCTGCGTCAGACGATGCCCTGGTCGAGCATGGCCTCGGCAACTTTGCGGAAGCCGGCAATGTTGGCGCCATCGACGTAGTTCACGAAGCCGTCCTGCTCGCCGAAACGCGTACACTGATTGTGAATAGCTTTCATGATCGCGTTTAGGCGTTTGTCCACCTCGTCGTTGGTCCATTGCAGCCGCATGCTGTTTTGCGACATTTCCAACCCGCTGACGGAAACGCCACCGGCGTTGGCGGCTTTGCCGGGCCCAAACAGGATCTTTTTGGCGAGAAACACTTCAACGGCCTCCGGGGTGGAGGGCATGTTCGCGCCTTCGGCGACGCAGATGCAGCCATTCCCAGTCAGGGCCTTGGCATCGCTGCCGGTCAATTCATTTTGGGTGGCGCTAGGCAGGGCGACCTGGCATTCCACGCCCCAGGGCCGCTTGCCTTCAAAATACTCGCACTTGAACTGTTTGGCGTAATCCTGGATGCGGCCACGTTTCACATTCTTAAGTTCCTTCACGAACTCCAGCCGTTCGGCATCGACGCCATGGGGATCGTAAACGAACCCATCGGAATCGGAGAACGTCACGACCTTGCCGCCCATCATCAACACCTTCTCGGCGGCGTACTGGGCGACGTTGCCCGAACCGGAAACGGCAACGGTCTTACCGCTGATGGAGTTTCCTTTCGTGCGCAACATTTCCTCGACGAAATAGACCAAACCGTAGCCGGTGGCTTCCCCGCGGATGCGGCTGCCGCTCCAGTTGATGCCTTTACCGGTAAGCACGCCTGTGAATTCGTTGCGCAGCTTTTTGTATTGGCCGAACAGGAAACCGATCTCCCGCCCGCCCACGCCGATGTCACCCGCGGGCACGTCGGTGTCCGGACCGATGTGCCGGCACAACTCGCTCATGAACGCCTGGCAGAAACGCATCACTTCCTCATCGTTTTTGCCTTTCGGGTCGAAATCCGAGCCACCTTTGCCGCCGCCCATGGGCAAAGTCGTCAGCGCGTTCTTGAACACCTGCTCGAACGCCAGAAACTTCAATGTGCCCAGCGTGACCGATGGATGAAACCGCAGCCCGCCTTTGTAAGGCCCGATGGCGCTGTTCATTTGTATGCGATAGCCGCGGTTGACCTGCACTTCGCCGTGGCGGTCCGTCCATGTGACACGGAACATCAGCACCCGTTCGGGCTCGGACATGCGCTCAAGGATTTTCGCCTTCTGATATTTTGGGTTTTTCTCGACGAATGGCCAAACGGACTTGGCCACCTCGGTGACCGCCTGATGGAATTCCGTCTCCGCAGGATAACGTTTTTTGAGTGTGGTGAGAAAGTTCGACAGTTCGTTTGTCATAAAAGAATTTGCCAATTGCGCGGGACTGCGGAGCTCGCCAGAACAGGGTTGCCGACGCCCCGCTACACCCGACGTGTTCCAAATTAACCAATTGCCACGGGAAAGCACAACCCCAAAGCGTCTGGCGCGTGAATGCAGGCCGAATGAATAAAGCCAATTTACGGTCTGAACCTCGGAATTCGGCCCCAGTCATCCGCTTCCGAACCTGCCTCGGTGCTTGTGTTGCCGGTCGTGCTTATATCCGAACTATCTGTGGCTATTGCACGTGTTTACCCCCTGGCCAAATGCCACAGGCGGTCATTCCAGGAGTGACGGTGAACACGTGAGCGGAGCCACGGATGAGAACCGGAAGCCACAGATTGACACAGATAGAACGGCGGGCGAAGGCGCAGACGCGGGGGTCCGATACGAGTAATCCGCCGCTTGCCTTCCTGCAAGTGTTGAACTAAACCGAGTTATGCGTTGCAGCAAACCCAAGACATGGATGGTGTTAGCCGGTTGCGCCGTCTGGCTCGCTGTGCTCGGATGGATTGACTATGCCACGGGTTACGAGTTGGGCTTGTTCGCGTTCTACACGGCGCCTGTGGCCGTGGTCGCCTGGAATCTGGGCCGGGAGCCGGGCATTATCGCAGCCTTTATTGCCTCCCTAATCTGGTACGCGGCTGATCGGTATGCGGGCGACCATTATTCCGCCCCCTTTTACAGCTACTGGAACACCGGGATGCATTTCATTGCCTTCCTCATCAACGCCGTCGCTTTTGCCAAGATAAAGTCCAGCCTCAACGAGCGCCACGAGTTGGAGCGTGCCCTGATGGAAACCCGGGAGCAGATGAAGCAACTGGATGGACCCGTTCCTCTCTGTCCCCAATGCCGCAAACCGCATGTTCCCGAACTCCCGCGGGCGAATGCTGGCAAATGACGGCCGCCGCACCCAGCCCGCAAGTCCCTTTCCTCGCCCGGCCGGCGGCCACCTTGTACGGGGTTGGCCGGGAGCGAGCGGCGCAACTCGGCCGGTTGGGAATCCTCTCCGTGGAGGATCTCCTGCTCCACCGCCCACGGCGTTATGAGGACCGCCGCCATTTCAAGCCCGTTGCCGAGCTCCAGCTTGGCGAGGCCTCTCTCACGCGGGGCGTTGTGGTCGCCCTGGGCGTGAAGCGCCTCCGCCGCGGCCAGAAATCACTCTTTGAGCTCGTGCTCGACGACGGCTCGGCGCGGCTCCATTGCCGCTGGTGGAACCTGCCGTTCATGGAGAATTACTTCGCCACAGGCGACGAAGTCGTGGTCTTCGGCAAATTGCAGTCACTCAAGCCGCGCACGATGGACCATCCGGAAACGGAAGTCGTCGAGGCTGGTGAAGAAAAGTTCATTCATTTCAACCGCATCACCCCAATTTATCCGCTAACCGAAGGCCTGCCGCAACGATGGCTACGCGCTTTGGTTTGGCGAACGGTTGCCGCAGCTGAACCGCACATTTCCGACCCATGGCCGGCGGCGGCGCTGCGAGCTTCAAATGGCTGTGCGCCAGCCGGGCCACAGGAGCCGGGGAACCCCTCCGACAGCCAAAATTCCGGCCAAATTCCGGCCTGCCCCAACCGGGCCACAGCCATTCGCCTGCTCCATTTTCCAGAAAATTTTTCGGACATCGAACTTGCGCGGCGACGCCTAGCACTGGACGAGCTAATCGAGCTCCAGCGGCGGCTTTTGCTTCGCCGCAGGAACTTTGAAGTCCGGGCCCGGGCCTTACCCTGCGGCGGGGACAACCATCTCATCCGGCCGTTCCTCGCCCGCCTCGGGTTCGACCTCACTCGCGGACAAACTGAAGTCCTCCGCGAAATCCGCAAAGACATGTCTGGCCGGCACCCCATGCGCCGCCTGCTGCAGGGCGATGTCGGTTCCGGCAAAACCGTTGTGTCCGCATGTTGCGCGCTCATGGCCCTCGAAACCGGCCTCAGCGTTGCTCTCATGGCCCCAACCGAAATCCTGGCGGAACAACATTTCCTCACTTTCACCAATTGGTTTGAGCCGCTCGGCCTCGAGGTCGAACTCCAAACCGGGAGCCGGGAACCGGGAGCCGGGGCCCGGCATCCATCCCAGATCTCAGGCCCCGGCTCTCAATGCCCAACGCTCTTCATAGGCACTCACGCGTTGCTCGAGTCCAGCTTCACGCCGGAGAATCTGGGACTTGTGCTCATCGACGAGCAACATAAGTTCGGCGTGTCGCAACGCGAACAACTCCTCCGCAAAGGTAATTACCCCCATCTGCTGGTGATGACCGCCACTCCCATCCCCCGGACACTGGGCCTGACGCTCTACGGCGATTTGGACGTTTCGACCATCGAGGAGATGCCTCCCGGCCGCGGCACGGTCAAGACCTTCGTTCGCACTGCCGACAAGCTGCCCAAAGTTCTTGCATTCATCCGTGAGCAGCTCGCCTCGGGCCGCCAAGCCTATGTGGTCTATCCGCGCGTCGAGGAGACAGGCCCAACCGGCCTTAAAGCGGTCACGCTCGAATTCGAAACCCTCCGCCAGGCGCTGGCCCCCTTCCACGTCGGCTTGCTCCACGGCCGGCTCAAGAGCAAAGAGAAGGAGAAGACGATGGCTGCTTTTCGCTCCAACGCTCTGCACGTGTTGCTCGCGACTTCGCTGATCGAGGCCGGCGTGGACGTGCCCAACGCCACTGTGATGGTAATCGAGAATGCCGAGCAATTCGGCCTGGCGCAGCTTCATCAATTGCGCGGGCGCATTGGCCGCGGCGCGCATGATTCCTGGTGCATTCTCGTCGCCGCCGCCAAAAATCGGGAGGCCAGCCAGCGTTTAAAAGTCCTGGAAGAAACCCTCGACGGCTTTCTCATCGCCGAAGCAGACCTGAAACTGCGCGGCCCGGGGGAGCTGCTCGGCCGGGAGCAGAGCGGTCTACCGCAATTCCGTTTTGCCGACTTGCGTGAGGATCTCGATTTGATCAAGCAGGCACGCCAGACGGCCACGGCAGGCTTGGTTTTTACGCAGGGAGAGGTAAGGTGAGTCTATGAACGCACGTTTCTGCCTTTCGCTCGCCGCGAGTTTGCTTCTCATCGGCTGTGGCGACAAATCTGACAAACCCGGCTCATCAACCTCTGCGGATTCCAGCGGCGGCGGACTCCTGACCGCCCCGGTCGATTATCTTGGCGCCGCCGCCAAAGCCCAACAAAGCGCCGTCAAGACCGTGGACACCGTCTCGCTCAACCAAGCCATCCAACTGTTCGGCGCAGATCACGGTCGCAACCCAAAAGATCTGAGCGAATTGGTTGAGCAGAAATACATTCCGCAGATTCCCACTCCGCCGTACGGGACAAAAATTGTTTACGATGCCGATTCCGGGAAGGTGCAAGTAGTCAAGCAGTAGCACACGCGATTGTTCCGCCAGCTCCCGGCCAGTTATCCACTACGGCATCATTTGCTTTTCGGGGCGACTGGCAGTTCAAGCGTGAATGTAGCGCCACGGCCGATGCCGTCGCTCTCGGCCAGCAACCTCCCCCCAAGTTCGCGGGCGGCCAGCGCTCCGCTATGCAGCCCAAATCCATGGCCGTTGTCCCGCGTCGTAAACCCATGATTGAAGATGCGCGTCATGTTCTCTTGCGGGATGCCGACGCCGTTGTCTGTTACCGCTATCTTGACCCGCCCTTCACCATTGGCCACGCGGACTGTTATGCGCTTGTCCGGCTGGTCCGATTCGTCACAGGCGTATTTGGCGTTACGCACGAGGTTGATGAGGATTTGCAGCACCTTGTGCTTCTCAACCGTGATTTTCGGCAGAGCCTCCCCGTATTCCCGAACGACGATCACATCGTGACGCGCCAGCGCTCCCGCGTTCATCCGCAGGGCGTCTTCCACCAACTCGCTGACCTGGACGGCCTCCATTACACCCGACACCCTGGCGTAATTTTGTTGCATGGCCACAATCTCTTTAATGTGCTCGATGTTGCTGGTGAGGCCCTCAAGCTCCTTCAGTGTGGCCGCTTGTTCCGCTGCCAGATGCTCGGCCAGTTGCGCGAGATACCCGGGCACTTGCTGGCCCTTCGGATCGCGGCTGATGAAATCACCCAGGTCGCTCTCATGTTCGCGCATCAGGCCGACGACCCTGGCAAAGTTCGTCGCCTTGGACTTCTTCACGCCATCAACGATCAGACTCACCGCCACATTCACGCTGTTGAGCACGTTGCCCACGTTATGGAGAACGTTTGTCGCCACATCCGCCATGCCGGCCTGGTGGGACGTGTCCAGCAATTGCTTATGCAGTTGCTCAACCTGCGCCTCGGCCTCTTTGATCGGCGTGATGTCCTTCGAAATGCCGAATGTGCCAATGATTTGGCCGTCTGCGTCGTACCACGGCATTTTGGTTGTTAACGACCAATTGACCTTGCCGTCAACACGCATGCCGTGAATGATTTTCCCGATGACGGGGCTCCCGGTCCGGATAATCTTCTGCTCGTCTTCATAGGCCTCATGGGCGCGTTCCTCCGCATAAAAATCGAAGTCCGTCCTGCCAATCAGGTATTTGGAAAACTCATCCATGTCCTTCAAATGCGGGGGTAGATTCCCTGTCTCCGGGCCCTTGCAGGAGGCAAGGTGGGCGCTCAGCGCGAGCTCGAACGAGCTTTTGAGCTTCGATTTGCTGACCCGCACGAAACGCGATTGCAAATCCTTGAAGTAAATACTGTCCGGCAGATTGTCCAGCAAGGTCGCCAGGAAATCCCGCTCGTGCGCCAGCGCGGCCTCCGCTCTTTTCTGGTCAGTCACGTCACGGCTGATTCCAACCAGCCCAACGATGTCTCCTGTGCTGTCCTTCAAAGGAACCTTCTTGCTCGATAGCCAGCGTGTATTTCCCCGACCGTCCTTTGACGGTATTTCCACACTAATCACCTCGCGGCTCCCGCTCAGGATCGCCTCGTCGTGGTCGGAGTAACCCTGGGCGAGTTCCGGCGGGAATATCTCGAAACAGGTTTTGCCCAGAAACTCTTCCTTGTTGGCTGCGCCATGGAACAGCGCATGATTCCGGTTGGTCAGCGTGTAGCGCCCTTCCTTGTCCTTCACAAAAACATTGTCGGGCAGTTGGTCGATCAGTGTCGTCAGCAACTGCTTTTCCCGAGCCAGCGATTCGGCGAAGTGTCTGCGCTCCTCCAGCCTTTGGCGAATGACCTCGGTTTGGTTCTGAACCTGGCGCCGCAATGCGCCGATCCATGCCAGCGATGCCAGCAACACCGTGACCAGCCCAACCACCCCCCACGTCAGATGACTCACCGTCAGGAAACTTGCCCAGGCTACAGCTTGCGCAAATAATATCTGCGGTTCGTTGCCATTCCACAAAACGATCCCCGCCGGGCCCAGTAAAGCCGCTTGTCCCGCCGCCGTTCCAACAAAAAGGCATGGGACCACAACGGCAAACAAAACCCCTATTGTGACGCGCAACTTACTAATCACGAAATGCTTGCGGCAAATCATATAAATAAATACTCTGGCAATTTAGTAATTCCTCTGCTTGCAGCCTGTGTGTTAGATTAGCTTAATCCAAGCCAAATCCACTGTTTCCAGCAACTCCCCGGTCAGGTCACTACATCTAATGGGGGTATTTCCCATACACAGACACAAACATCCGCTAGTGGCCAGACTGAACAATGGAGGAATGTCATGAAAAGAAGCTGCCACAGCCTTTGCCCAGAGCGACGCCCCCCTTTATCGCGTGTCTAGTTTCTGGACACGCGCCTGGCTCTCGTGGCATCACTTGGCAATTTTCCCGCACGCAGACTTGAGTAAGCTGGCTGGGGTCAACGTGGTCCCGCTCATCCTATTCCGGCGTCTTGAGATTTCGCAGCGCGTCGCGCACCTTGGCGGCTTTCTCATAGTTCTCGGCCTGGACCGCATCGTGCAACGCCCGCTCAAGGCGCTCCCGGGTCGAGAGGGGCCGTTTGGAGCGGATTTCCTCCAGCCATTCTCCTAAAGACTGCACTTCACCGCTTTGTTCCGCCGCCTCGGATTGCGAATGCTCCCGGTAAAACGTTCGGATTTGTTCCAGCCCCTCTTCGACCTGCTTAATAGCCACGGGATAATCATCCGACTTCAACGCCTGCGATGCCCGTGCGCGAGTCAGAATCATCAGAAGCTGCGGTTGAAATTGCTGGAGCGACCATGCCAAATCTTCAGATTCGGCGTATCTGCCCACAAACTGGAAGACTGCGAAATTACGCTCCGCATCCTGCAGCACTCCATCATAATCCTCCAGTTGCAGCAGACAAATGTAACGATGGTGATACTGCAGGGCCTCGAGCTGAAGCTTGGCACAATCCTCGGCGTTGAGCTTGAATCCTTCATCGCTGTTTTCATGGGCGAGCTTGTGCTTTGAAAGACGCCCGAGGTAGTGATCAAATAGCGACGGCTGGCCAAAAGGGCGCTTGCCGTCCGGTCGCCCATCCGCATTCATTTGCAACAGCCCCAAGTCCACGCGCAGTTGAATCTTCTCGCGCCCGTCCTTCGCTTTGAATCTCCGGACGACAACCTGCCCCGGCTGGTAATCCCATTTTTCCAGGAGGTGCGATATGTCGAAATCCATGTCACGACTATGCGGCAGGCCGGGCGGCAAGTCAATGATCCGCGGAGCCCACAGCCCGCGGTTCACAGCTGTTCGAGTTCGCGAATCGCAGCTTGTTTTGCCGAAGGATTTGAGCCAAAACACCCCCCATGCCCACAGTGGTTAATGTGGCGATTCACTCCAGCCAGTTTCCTGAAAACGTGCGCCGCGATTTGCTCGACTCCTTGCGTGCCCGGCAGGTGAACCACAAGTTCCATTACGACAACATCAAGCAAACCCAAAAATGGTTGCTGCTGCACGCGACTTTATCTCCCTCGCGCACGGATCCGGATTGCGCAGCCGCCTATGAGCGGGGTTTTATGGCCGCAGCGTGCCGGATCAAAACGATGCGGGTTCATCTGGCAGGGCTTGGTTGCGGCGGGGGACAGAAAGACACGCGTCTGTTGACGCTGCTGCAAATGGCGGGCAGGGAGGTTTTCTACACGCCAGCGGATGTCAGCATCGCAATGGTTCTGGAAGCAGTGCGGATCGCCCGGTCGGTTGTCCCGGCAGAGAATTGTTTTCCGCTGGTGTGCGACCTGGCCTCTGCCAGCGATCTGCCAAGCGTGCTCGACGAACGCTCCATTCCCGACGCAGCGCGACTCATCACCTTCTTCGGGATGATTCCGAACTTTGAACCGGAAGTCATTCTACCCCGGCTTGCAGCATTGGTGCGGCCGGGAGACTGCTTGTTGCTGAGCGCGAATCTTGCGCCCGGACCCGATTATGCCGCCAGCGCTCAAAGCATCCTTCCGCTCTACGATAATGTCCTGACGCGCGACTGGTTGATGGCGTTCCTTTTGGACCTTGGCGTTGCTGCCAACGACGGGGAACTGCGGTTCCGTGTTGAAGAAGTTCCAGCCGGAAGCGGTTTAAGGCGGGTGGCGGTCTTTTTTCATTTCCTTCATCCGCGGAGCATCGAGATCGATGCGCATCGGTTCGAATTCCGCGCCGGTGAATCGCTTCGCCTGTTCTTTTCGTATCGTCACACCCCCGCCCTTGTGGGCACCATGCTCGGACGGCACGGGTTACGAGTGCTCGATCAGTGGGTAACCAGATCCGGAGAGGAGGGGGTCTTCCTAATCTCTCGCGATTAACCGGCTCTCTCAAAACACCTTCATTGTCTCCAGCACGGCCTTAATGCGAGGGACTTCGTGCGTGCGGAACAAATCGGTCTTGCCAAACGCCGCCAGCACAGCAAAGAAGGGTTCGGCAGAACGCACCTCCTCGCCGAAAAACTCGAAGGCGTGGGGCAAGGCGTGGCAGATCGGGAAACCCAGCGTTCGCAACCGGAAGGTGTTCAAAAAGACGGTCATCTGGTGGCGCACACGAACCGCGTTGTCCTGCAGGTTGCGGTAATAGAAACCAAGCCCCGGATCCACGAAAATTCTCTCCACTCCGCAACGGGTGGCTTGTTCGATTTGGCGGCTGAAATACTCTTGCATCATCCCAACCGGATCCTCGCCGAAGTCAAAATCGCCCACCTCCCGCACATTATTCCCCTGCACATAACAAAGAATTACCGCAGCATCGTGTGCCGCAATCATGCGGAACAGCTCCGGGTTCAACTCATTACCGGTGAAGTTCAAAACCTTTGCTCCCGCCTCCAGGCAAGAGCACGCCACCGCCGGTTGGTAAGTTTCGGCCGAGACCAGGAATCCAGCCCCGCCCAGCGCCTTGATAACAGGTAACAGCCTTGCCTTCTGCCCCTCCTCATCCATGCGGATTGCGTGCACCAGTGTCGATTCGGCGCCGATATCGACAATGTCCGCCCCTTGCGCCCTCAGCACCTCGCCCCGACGAACCGCGCTCTCCACCGTCAAACAAACACTCTCCCGATACCATGAATCGGGCGACAGGTTGACCACTCCCATGATGGCGGGCTTGGAATTGAAGGCGAAGTGCCTGCCGCCGATGGAGAATTCCCTTACCCGCGCCCGGGCGGCGGCACGGTTTCGTTCGAGCAGTTCAGCCAGATCTTCGAGTCTGAGCATCACACCCAGGATAACGCAATTCCCGGCTCGGGAAAGAACAACTCGTTTCTCCGCAGAAAAGCTTGCTCCGCATTCTGCGGTTGGCGCGCCCGCTGGGACTCGAACCCAGGACCCTCTGCTTAGAAGGCAAAGAAGACGGTGCGCGAGCACTGTATTTACAGGGCTATTATAGCGTTTTCCTAAGGAAGTCAACACCCGCGGCGTGGTGCACCCTGTGTGCAAAAGCTATGTCGTGGTCTAAAAATGGTCTAAAGAACCACCCCGAACAGTCATGCCACTTGAACGGGGCTAACGACCCGACCGAGGGCCGGCCGACGGGGAAGAGCAGCAGAAGATGCCGTTTTCTCATACCTCAGTATGTGACTTGATCGTCCCGCAGCAATTCACTCGATGAATCATGGAAACGAGACTAATCAGAACGTCACCCACCTCAAGCCTCGGAGCAGCTAGTGCCTGTAAGTGACCTCTGCCCTCACACAGTTTCTTAGCCAGGAAATCCGTGGCCCAGGGCGGAGGACTGCAAAACCTCTGCGAAAGGTGGATTTCGACTCTGCATCAGCTTAAAGTCTGGCGGTGAATAAAATGTGGATTGCACTCCTGATTCTCGTCGTGGCAGTGGCCCTGGTTCTGGCTGGCTGTAAAACCACGCGTGCAGGTTACGAGTCCGCGCCCTACAGGGTCGTGCGCTCCAATGGCAACATCGAGATCCGCGATTACCCGGCGCTGACGATGGTAGAGACACCCATGGGCTCCAGCGGCCACGGAGCAGACGGCAGTTTCAATCGGCTTTTCCGCTTCATCACCGGCGGCAACGATGCGAAGCAGAAGATCGCGATGACCACGCCCGTGTTGATGTCCGGCAGCGGGACAAATGCCTTGATGGCGTTCGTGATGCCTGCAAAGTTGAAGAGCGGAGATGTACCAAAGCCCAAAGACGACCAGGTGCGCGTGCGCGAGCTGGAGTCCGGCCGCTTTGCCGTGCTCCGCTACAGTGGCGGGCGCAACCCTGACAATGAGGCACAGTCGCATGGGCGGCTGCGCGCGTGGATGAAGGCGGGAGGTTTAAGAGAATTGTCACCCCCGATCTACGGCTACTTCGATCCGCCTTGGACGCCCGCCTTTCTCCGCCGTAACGAGGTAATGGTGCGCACTGAGCCGGGCGCATGAATCCCCGTTCGCGGAGCGGGGACCCACGCCGGATTCCGAATGCATCTTGATCACCGGCGCCACGGGCTGTATCGGCGGCCGGTTGTTGCCATTGCTATCGGTGGCCGGGTGGCATGTGCGATGTCTGGCCCGGCGGCCAGAAAACCTCGTCTTACGAGTCCCGGCAGGCGTGGACGTGCAGCGTGGTGATGTGCTGGACGGGGACTCCTCGCGGGTGGCCCTGACCGGCGTCGAAGCCGCTTTCTATCCGGTTCATTCGTTGGGGGGCGACCGGCAACCATGAGGAACAAGACCGGCAAACCGCGCGGAATTTCGGGGTCGCTGCCCGTGCGGTCGGAGTCAAAAGTATCATCTATCTGGGCCCTCGCCGAGGAGGATCGACCTCTCTCGCCCCACCTTCGCAGCCGCCACGAAGTGGGAAGGACTTTGCGGGAGTCTGGTGTCCCGACAACCGAGTTCCGGGCCTCTATCATCATTGGATCGGGCAGCCGGTCCTTCAAGATGATCCGCGCGCTGGTGGAACGGCTACCCGTGATGGTCCTGGCCTGCGTCTTCCGTCAGAACTTCGAGATCAGCCAGCTTGGCGACGGACGAGCAGCTTGCACGGCCCGAATAAGCTCGACCCGATAGTCGCTGTAACGGTCGCAGGTGGCGTTGGTAACCGCATCGATGGGCACCTTGTCCCAGAACGGGGGGATTTGGCCTCCAATTCGTGAGCGCGGGCGGGGCGCTGTTGCCGCTGGCCATCTGGATAACCGTCGGCCTGGTATCTCCTGATGACGTCCCTGCATGTGATGTCGTTCGAGTTGGCGCTGCGCTTGGGCAAATCCGCGTCCATCCCCTGCCGACCCTGGCCTAGCGCTCGTCACCCAAAACAGCCACGGGAAAACTCTTTTTGCGCTTTCTTGACAAAGCGGCGCGGTTTGGGCATATTTAGTTAGCGTGCTAACAATATCTATCCAGCATGAAAAGGCCTCTGTTTCACCTCTTGATGCACACGGGAAAGCTGCTCGAGGATAGGGTTCGCAAAGGCCTGAGCACTGCTGGGATTCATCACGGACAAGGGCGCGTCCTGGAAGCAATTGCCCGGAACGGTGAGCTGTCCCAAATCGAGATCGCCGAAGGCCTCCACATCGAACGCGCCACGGTCACGAACATGATCCAGCGCATGGAAAAGAACGGGCTGATAGCACGGAGCAAGGATGCCGGGGATCAACGTGCCAAAAGAGTCCGCCTTACAGCAGCCGGGAAGCGGGCCGAGGCGCACGTCAAAAAAGTGTGGGATGAAGTCGAGCGGGACATCCGCAAGTCGATTCCCGAGGACATGGTGGGGCCGACGGGGGAGATGTTGACCAAAATCCGCAACGGCCTGGGCGGCGCAGATCCCGATGTGTAGCCATACGCAGAGAGCCCGCCCTCTCGGGCAGCGGCACCCGGCCGAAACCCAATCGTCTGTACTTCCAGTCGATTTCCTCGCGAAGTCTGATAAGCGCAAGATTCGACCGAAAGGCGGGGAAAAATGAAGAGAAATGTGTTAATCCTCGCGTTCGTATTTGGCTTCGTGGCACTAAGTCCCTCGGCGTTTGCCACGGCCACCAACGTCATTTCAAGCGTCAGCCCGTCCTCGGCTCCACAAGCTACGGTTGGTCTGGCGATGACCTTCACGCTGAGCACCTCGGCGCCCCCGCCGCCGGCGAACATACAGCCCACCAGCGCGACCCTCGGCACGAACCTCGCCACAGCCATCTCGCGTCCCGAGACCAACGGCGTGACGAACATCATTGTCGCCACGTTCAGTATCCCGAACCAGGAACCAGTCGGCTACAAAGATGTTTTGATCCGATACCAAGGGACCAACGTCGTCAGCTTCAAAGCCAGTCTCTTCTCCGTCTCACCCGCCACAACCATCGTGGCAGGCTTCACCACCTCCCTGACCAATGGTGTCCCGCCCTTGACAGTGAACTTTATGGATGCCTCTACGCCGAACGTCACCAACCGGCTCTGGGATTTCGGCGACGGCTCGACGGACGGCGGCACCAACCCGGTCCACACCTACTACGGTTCGGGCAGCTACGACGTCAGCCTGACCGTCTGGGGACCATTGGGCTCGAACAGCTTGACGCGGGCCGGGTTCATCCTGGCGTCATCGCCGCCCACCAACGGCGCGTATGTCGTGGTGGATACCGCCCAAACCAATTGCTACAACGACTCAGGCGTCATTCCGGCGCCCGTCCCCGGGCAACCCTTCTACGGCCAGGATGCGCAGATCCAGGGCCACCAGCCGGCCTACACCAACAACGGCGACGGCACCATCACCGACCTCAACACCGGCCTGATGTGGGTGCAGGCACGCGGGACGCAACAGGTCTCGTGGGCCTATGCCGTCTCAAACGTCGCCTCCTGCCGGGTGGGCGGCTACAGCGATTGGCGGATGCCGACCATCAAGGAACTCTATTCGTTGGCTGAATTCATCGGAGCGAATGGCAACAGCTTCACCAACACCTCCGGCTACATCCCGTTCATCGACACCAACTACTTCGGGTTCGCCTACGGCCCCGGCACCTCGGAGTTGATCGGTTCGCGCGTCATCGATGCTCAGGACTGGTCAGCCACACCTTACGTGAGCACGGTGATGAACGGTCAGGCCGCGGCCTTCGGGTTCAACTTCACGGACGGCCGGATCAAAGGATATCCTCCGGCGAACTCGAATTACGTCCGCTACGTGCGAGGCAACACCAGCTACGGCATCAACAACCTCGTAAACAACGGGGACGGCACGATCTCCGACAAGGCGACGAGGCTGCTGTGGTCCCGCAACGATAGCGGTGTTGGTATGAACTGGTCGAATGCGCTGGCGTGGGTGCAGGCGCAGAATGCGGCGAAGTACCTTGGCTACAGCGACTGGCGGCTCCCTAACTCAAAGGAACTGCAGACCATTGTGGATTATACACGCTCGCCCGACACGACCGGCTCCGCCGCCATCAACCCTGTTTTCAACTGCACCGCCATCACCAATGAGAACCGGCAGTTGGACTGGCCCTGGTATTGGAGCGGCACGACGCTGGTGACCAGCACCAACGGAGAGGAGGGGATTTACGTCTGCTTTGGCCGCGCGATGGGCTACTCGGGCGGCTCTTGGGTGGACGCCCACGGAGCCGGCGCGCAACGCAGCGATCCCAAAGGCGGCAGCCTGAGCAGCTACACCTATGTTCCCTACGGCTACTACAGTTCCCTGGCCCCCCAGGGCGACGCCGTGCGCATCTACAATTACGTGCGCCTGGTGCGCGATATCCCGGTCACCAATGCCTGGCGGTTCGCCTTCGTCGGCGACACCCACGTTCCGCTGACAACGATTCCAGCGGAAATCGCCACGGCCGCCATCAATGATGACGCCAAGTTCCTCATCATCGCCGGCGACGTCACTGAATCCGGCGCCGGTTGTTCGCTCAGCACGTTCACGACCCAGCTCACCACTTGGCGCAGCGAGATGGCACCGCTGGCCAACAGCGGCATTCCCGTATACGTGATTCGAGGCAACCACGAGGACGACGTGCCGAACGGCCTTCTCGAGTGGACCAACTTCTTCAGCGGGGCCTACTCCATGCCGACCAACGGCCCGACCGGTGAAGTTGACCTCACCTACTCGACCGCGCTTACCTACAGCAACGCCCTGTTCGTGGGTTTGGATGATTACGTCAACATCCACCAGGTCAACCAGCCGTGGCTCAATCAGCAGCTCGCCGCGAACCGCTTGCCGCACATTTTCGTCTATGGTCACGAGCCGGCATTCAAGGCCTTCCACACCGACTGCCTCGGTGCCGATCCAACTCAGCGCAACACGTTCTGGAGCAGCCTGACCTCCGCCGGCGCGAAGGTTTATCTCTGCGGGCATGACCACTTCTTCAACGTCGCCCGCATAGACGATGGCGACGGCAATCCAGCAAATGACCTCTATCAGTTCATCGTCGGCACGGGCGGCAGCACCAACTGGCCGCCCCAACTCTATGGTTACAATGGCACCAACGCGCCTTACACCCCCATCAACCTCTGGAACATCACCGAAACTTACGGCTACTTGCTGGTGGAAATCAGCGGTCCCGGCACCAACGACCTGGGGGTCACGATGACCTGGAAGCAGCGCACGTATGACACCAACACCGCTTCTTACATTTACGTCGCCACCACCAACGTCTTCACCTACGCCGCCGTCAACCGCTACGTCGACAGCGTGGGGGACGGTATCCCCGATTGGTGGCGGGCCCAATACTTCGGCGGCACCGGAACCACTACGAACAGTTACTCCTGCGCCACCTGCGATCCTGACCACGACGGCGTGGACAACTACCACGAGTATATCGCTGGCACGAATCCCACAAACGCGCTGTCGAATTTCCAAATCCAAAGCATTTCCAACAGCGCGGCGGGTCTGACCGTCTGCTACCAATCCGCCTGGGGTCGTAATTACACTTTGTATTCCACCACCAACCTCGCTTCCGGGGTGTGGTCGCCCGTCCCGTCGCAAACGGACATGCTGGGTGATGGAGGTGTGAATGCCTTGACGGACCCCGCCCCAGCAACCAACACGTTGCGCTTCTATCGGATTAGCGTGAGTTTTCCCTGAAGAAGCCCTTTCACTCGTCCTCAGGCACGGCACAAAATGAGCAGAACATTCAAATTCATGGGAAAGCTGCTGGCCACTCTAGCTTTGGTCGGGCCCGGGCTGGTTCTTGGCCAGCCCAATCCGCCCCCCAACGAGCCACGTCCGACTCCCGAACAATTGATGCAGATGTTCGACCGCAACGGCGACGGCAAGATCAGCCGGGACGAAGCGCCCGAGCGGATGAGGCAGCGGTGGGATCAAATCGACACTGACCATGACGGCTTCATCACGCTGGAAGAACTCAAAGCTCGTGATGCCCGGGTGGCCGCAATGGAGAAGCAGGGCGAAGAGCCGGCGCGCCCTCAGGCCGGTGTCGCAAGAAGCGACTCCATTCCCGGCGTCATTCCTGGCACGCGTGCCTACGTCAACGGTGCCAACACGACTGGTCGCCGCGACGGCAGGAGCTGGGCCAGCGCGTTCTCGAACCTGCAGGACGCGCTGGCAGCCAACGCCGCCGAGATCTGGGTCGCCCAAAGAACCTATTCGCCCGGCTCCGGTCCCGAGGCCACCTTCCAGCTCCACAAGGGCGGCGCGCTTTACGGTGGATTCAGTGGGACCGAAACCCGGCGCGACCAGCGGGATTGGCAGAATAACGTGACCATTCTCGATGGAAAGGGCGTGCCTCACGTGGTCACCGGTGCTGACGAGGCGGTGCTCGACGGGTTTACCATCACGGGTGGTAGTGCCCTGGGTGGCGGACCTGGTGGTCCGGGCGGCGGTGGTCCTCCCGGTGCAGGTCCACGCGGCAGAGGCGGTGGCGGGCAAGCGCTCCACACGACCCCGCAGGCCGTCATGGGCGGAAACAACAACGGATCAGGCGCGGGTATGCTCAATTTTCACGCCTCGCCAACAGTCCGCAATTGTGTTTTTGAGAATAACCAGGCCGGCAAAGGCGGCGCGGTCTATAATATGACCAGCACCTTGTTCCCTCCGCGTCCTGACGCGAACAGCAGGGCGCCGGTCTTCATCAACTGCGTTTTCCGCCACAACTCCGCCCGCGGCCGCGGTGGAGGGGTCAGCAACGACCTGGGAACGGCGCCGACATTCCTGGATTGTGTATTTGAAGCCAACGAGACCCCGCAAAAGGGCGGCGGGATGTATAATGATTTCGGTTGCTCGCCGACGCTCATCAATTGCCTTTTCACGGGCAATGCCGCCCAAAGCGCCGCCGGCATGGGCAACGACGGCGGCTCATCGCCGGTATTGTATTTCTGCACGTTTACAAAGAATCATGCTGTGGAGTATGGCGCGCCACTCTACCAGGGCACCGGGCCGGCCAGTAATCCGTCACTAATCTACTGCCTGGTTACGAACAACATCTGCGACTGGGAGGACCCGGGCATCTACAACTGGCATGACAATACGCCCTTCATCAAGGAATCCACCACAGGCGATGCCGGCTACCAGCCTGGCCGGTTCACCGAAGCGCGACTCCCCGAGTTGCTCCAGGAGCTCAAACCATACGGCGCTCAGCCAATCCGGGAACCGTTCGCAGCCGCCCCGGAACCGATACCATCGTCGCAACGAATTGTGTATGCAAACGCTGCCAACCAGGGCAATGGGGACGGCCACAGTTGGAACAGCGCCTACGCCTCACTGCAGCGCGCACTGGACGATGCAGGCAAGGATGGTGCGGAAGTCCGCGTCGCCGCCGGCACGTATAAACTCGGCGCGGAGCGGTCGGCCTCGTTTGTCTTGCAGCCGGGCGTGCGACTTTACGGCGGTTTTGCCGGCAACGACTCCCAGCGTGACCCGGCGAAGAACGTGACAGTGCTGGACGGTAACCACGCCTACCATGTCCTGATTGGCGCCAACGGCGCAGTGCTCGACGGGTTTACCATTACCGATGGCTACGCCGATGGCGCCGGCTATGACGGGAAGGGCGGCGGCCTGATCAATTACCGGCGCGGGCCGCAGGGACGACCCAACGCCGAGGTGATGGCCGGCTTCACGCTGACTGTCAGCCATTGCACGTTCACGAACAACTATGCGCGGGACGGCGGTGCGGTTTACAGCTATGACCGCGCCAAACCCGTGTTCACCGCATGCTGCTTTACTGGCAACCACTCGGAAAACGGTGGTGCCGTCCTCGATCGCGTCGGGGTTGAATCCACGTTTACCAACTGCGACTTCGTCGGCAATACAGCCCGCTGGCGCGGGGGGGCAGTGTACTTCGATTACGGTTCTCGTCCGAAGCTGAACGGCTGCGTTCTTCGCCGCAACACGACGGGGGGCCATGGAGGAGCGGTGTTCAGCGTCAGCCGTGCCTCGCAACTGGAAAACACCATCGTTGCGCTCGCCGATTGCCGGTTCGAGGACAACACGGCCAAAGGTAATGGTGGCGCGGCCGCCTTCTGCGACAGTTCCATCAGCACCGTGAAAAACTGCACCTTTTCCGGCAACTGGGCTGGCAAAACGGGCAATGACATTTACAGAGATGCCTCTAGTTCGAACCTTGCCGAGAACGGTGCTCCCCCAGCCAGCCCCGCCGAGTTGTTACGCGGAGGTTTCGGGCGAGCAGCAAATAGCGATGGAATGAGGGGACAGCCCGGCGGGCCAATGGGCGGCGAGCGCCTGCCGACCCGTTTTAAACCCGGAGGGGACTTTAGCGTGATCATCGTCGGCTCCGGTGGGCCGCCCTACAACCCCGATCGCTCCGGGCCGAGCGCAGCGATTCAGTATCGCGGCCGATTCATACTCGTGGACATGGGCAATGGGACGCAGGCCCGCCTCTACGAGGTTGGAATTTCCACGGCGCTGATCGACGCGTTCTTCATTACCCACCATCACCGGGATCATGATGAGGAGTTCATGCCGATGCTGAACACTGCCCTGGTGCGCGGCCTGCCGCTCGACATCGTCGGGCCGCCGGGCACCAAGAAACTAGCGGACTTTACGGTGGACTTTTATGCCGAGGACATTGCCTATCGGATCGAGCGGATGGGACGCAGCGCAAGCAACCTTCCCAAACCGATGGTCCGCGAAATCCAAGGCGGCGAGAGTTTCCGACTTGGCGGCCTGCAGGTCACAACCGCGCAAGTGCCCCACAGCATCCATACCGTCGCTTACCGATTTGATGTCAGCGGGAAATCAATCGTCATCTCTGGCGACCTGACCTATTCCGACAAGCTAATCGAACTGGCCCGCGGTGCCGACGTGCTGGTGCTGGATTCCGGGGGTTCGATCGTGCCTCGGGGCGTCTTTCGTCCTGCTGGCGGCGCAGGCGGGGTCGGCGGCGGCCGGCAACCCATGGCCCATGCCTCAGCGCATGAGGTTCGGAACATGGCTCAAAAGGCAGGGGTGAAGAAGCTTGTGCTGACGCATATCGTTGCCGTCGAGGTGGATGAGGAGGCAACCCTTAACGCGATCGCCGAAGTCTACAAGGGAGAGGTCATCATCGGCCACGATCTCATGGAGGTCGTGCCGGGCAGCCGGTGAATCAGGGGGAACGGCGAAGAACGCTTCGTTCCTGCTCAGCCTTGCGCTCCGCTTCGTCAGCTCGGTCTCCTTCTCCAAGCTGGCGCAAAGCAACCGCAAGCTTTGAATAACCCAACGCGAGCAGCTCGTGAGGAGGGGGTATCTCTGGCCTCTGCTCCAGTTGGCGCAACAGCGTTGAAATAGTGTCCTCCAGCTCGGTGCGTGCCTCGCCCGGTAGATTTCGCCGGATCAAGGCGTCGGCAAGAGCAATTCGAAATGTTGCCATCCAGAGACCGTAAAAGGGTGCGTCGGGGAATTGCTTCACCAGGGGCGCCTGGAGGGCGATGGCCTTGCGGAATTGCTGCTCCGCATCCGCCCAATGTTCCATCTGCCGATGAAACGAACCCAGCTTGTCGTGGATACGCGCTTCGGCGGCAGGAAAATCAGGAATATCTGGATGCTGAGCAACGAGCTTTTCGAGCAAGGCCAGGGATTTGCCCAACCGATCCTCAATCGTCCGCTGATTCTCTGGTGGAATGGGTGGTCGCGGAATGTGGATCCTCGCGTAAGCCTCGCTCATGTCATAGGCGTAATCGGGAATTCCCGGGTGGGCTTGAACCAAGCCTTCGAGAATCTCAATGGCGCGTTCGGCACCCCCTCTGGCTTCCGAGCGGGGACCATTCCCCACGGCGGCTCCTTCCAGGTAGCACAGCGCCAACAGATGCTGGTATTCCGGGTTGGCGGCGGGTGAAGCCGGGAGGGCTTTGAGTAACGCGACGGCCTTCGCCAGACTGTCGCGTTGCTCATCGGGAATTCGAGCTGGACCAACCCCTTGGCGCGGGTCAGCCGCCGGGAGTGGGCGCTGTTGGGTGCCAAGAAAATAGTGGGTACGCGCCAGTTCGAAGCGCAACACGGCTGGAGCAGACGGCAACGCACCATCGCCTTGCAGCAGAGCCAAAGCGGCCAAATGAGCTTCACGGGCCTCTGTCATCTGCTGCCGCGCGGTGTATAGTCGCCCCAGTTCATTTTCGATCTGCGCCATCTGTAGCTTAAGCATCGGTTCTGCCGGTAATCCGGCGCGCAACTCTTGGTAAAGAGCGATTGCTCGCCGATAGGCTTTAACTGCCTCATCGAACTGGCCCAAGCGCTGGCGGATGGCACCGACACGTCGGTTGGCTTCAGCGGTTTCGGCGCGCAATTTGCCATCATTTCCGGTTTGCTGCGCCAGCCGGTCATAGAACGGCAGCATCTCCTCCAGCAGCGCGGCGGCTTCTCTGGACAAAATCGGCGAGCTGGGAACGTTGACGCCTTCACTCTGCGCTCCTTCCATCAAGAGCTGTGGAGGAACCCGCATTCGGCTCGGGGAGAATCGCTCGAACATCCGGTCGAGGGCTTCGATGGCGAGGCCGGCGTTAGCTTCGGCCTTGGCGCGCTGCAACGCTTCTCCTCGCAGGGCGCGTTTTGTGCGGACGTAACCGATGGATGCCACCACCGCAACCATGATGAGCAGGAAGAACGTAAGCGCCGTGAGGCTGGCCAGGGTCCTGTTGCGGCGGCACCAGCGGCCCAACCGTTCCACGGGGCCCACTCGCCGGGCGCGAATGGGCCGGTCTTCGAGGAAGCAGCGGAGGTCGTCCGCCATGGCCGCTGCCGACGGGTAGCGCTGGTTGACATCATGGCTGACGGCTTTGAGAATGATGGTCTCGAGGTCGCGCGGAATGCTCAGGCCTGCGGTGCCCGGCGGCGGCGGCGATCCTTGGGTGATGCGCTGGATCAACCGGCTCTGGTCAGTCTCTTCGTAAGCGGGCCGCAGAGCCAGCAACTCATAGAGGGTTAACCCCAGGCTGTAGATGTCGCTCCGGTGGTCGGCCTGACCGCGAAACTGTTCGGGGGCCATGTAACGCAGCGTGCCGACGATGTCGCGCGAGAGCGACACATCCTCGGATTGGGCCGCCTTCGCCAAACCGAAATCGGCCAGCCAGACGGTACCCTCGGCCTCGAGCAGCAAGTTGGCTGGCTTGATGTCGCGGTGCAGCACCCCTTGGCTGTGCGCGTATTCCAGCGCGGCTGCAGCCTGCAAACCGATTCGGGCCACGCTCTGCCAGTAATGTGGGACCAGGCCATTTTCTGGGCGAAGCCCAGCTCCTTCACCAATCAATTGCCGCGCGGCCGCTTCGGCCAGCGCGTTTTCTGCAGTGGGAACGCTCGCTGATGCAGGGGCAGGCTGCGGCTCAGTGCCCCCCTGATTGCAGGCCAGTTTCGCGAGCAGAGGAATGACCGCATCCAGCCCGACGCCGCGAATGTACTGCATCACGTAGTAGTGAAAACCATCGTGCTCCCCCACGCCAAACACCTCGACGATGTTCGTGTGATGCAGATTCGCCGCGATGCGGGCCTCGCGCTCGAATCGTTTGAGGTGTTTCTCGTCCAGCAGGACTTGGCGCGGTAGAACCTTAACGGCTACGCGGCGCCCCAGCGATTGCTGCTCCGCCTCGAAGACCACGCCCATGCCGCCGCGGCCAATTTCACGAATGAGCCGGAAGTCGCCCAACCGGGCAGGTTGCGCCGGCCCCAAGGTCGCGCGCCCGCCACTGGACTGCGCTTGCCGCGCCTTCAAGCGTTCGGTGACGGAGATCGTGGGGAAAAGATCGCGGATGTCCTCCGCCAGGGCCGGGTAGCGGGCGGCGTAATCCTCGATGTCCGGACGCTGACCCTGCCGCAGCCGCTCCATGTATTCAGCGGCCAGCATTTCCAATGGGTCGCGTTCTGT
Organism: uncultured Verrucomicrobiota bacterium; assembly: GCA_903873945.1. GTDB lineage: Bacteria > Verrucomicrobiota > Verrucomicrobiia > Limisphaerales > UBA8199 > CAIQQM01. Next base: position 36,884 of record CAIQQM010000246.1, on the reverse strand, counting down.
TCTCAGGTCCGCCATGCTATGCTTGCTTCCCCAGGTCTGGCACTTGGGCCAGAATTTCTTTGAGCCGGCGCAAGGCCCGGATGTAGCGAATGCTGGCCGCCTTTTGCTCAATGCCCAGCGCCTCAGCCACCTCGCTGTTGGTCAGTTCTTCGAAATGCCGCAGGGCGAGCACTTCGCGGTCGATGGGGTCCATCTTCTCAATCGCGGCCTGCACCAGGCTGAACACGTCAGCACGCGCAGCAGCGCCAGTTGGCGACGTGAAAATTCCGACCAATTGAATCGCCACCGATGCCGAGGTCGCCTGGGCGTAAGGGACGCTGTCGAGGCTGACCTCACGGGCAGCATCCCGCATCTGCGCCCCCAGGTGCCGCCGGTGCAGGTCAACCAGAGTCTGGTTCACGATCATGCGCAGCCAGATGAACGGCGACGTTGCGGGACTGTTTGCATAATGGTTCAGGCGTTGGCTGGCGGCCAGGAACGCTTCTTGCAGCACGTCCTCTGGCCCTAATCGCCCCCGCAGGGGCTCGGCCAGACGGAAGTGAATGATCCGCCACAGGCGCTCCCGTTCGCGGGAGAACAGCTCGGCCAACGCCTGCGTGTCACCTCCCCGCAGGCGGAGGTCAAGCTGTTCAATCCCGACGCTGGAATCGCCGGTCATGCCCGTTTGCCATGATGGTTAAAACGCATAGAACCTGTCACTTTCTACAAGAATTCGAAGAAATCGGCAGCTTTATTTCGGTCGCTTCGCCTGTAGAAATTAAGGCTGCCTTGCCGTTTAACCTCTTGGATATTATGAACAGGGCACTATTGATGGTGCTGTCGGGAGTGATGGCTGGCGATATGGCGCCCGGCCCCGACGGCTCTTTGGCACGGGCGAAGCTGCGTGGCCTCGCGGTGATTCCGGTGGGCAAGTTCAAGTGTGAGATGGGCGACGATCGTGAAACGAACTGAGAACGCAGTTCGATGAACGCGCAGCAATGCTTCATCCGGGCTGAGGGTCGGAATCCGGTTGTCCCTTCACGCATAAAACTGGAACGAGCACGATGACGAAAATGTTTAGCTCCATGCATTTTATTCGGGCATTGATCTGCGCGGCCTGTATCCTGGCCGCGACTTCGGTATTTGCCTCATTCAGTGGTTCGCTGGTACTTGGCCGGCCCACCGCCAATTCCATCGCCATCAATGCGCTTTCGGACACCAACGCCGCAGCCTATTTTGAGTACGGCACAGCGACGGGGGTTTACACCCGGCAAACGTTCGTCACGAACCTCATTGCCAGCCAGCCGCTCGAGGTCGTTTTGACCGGGCTGCAGCCGGACACCCGCTACTATTACCGCCTCCGTTTGCAATATGCCGGCGAAACCAGTTTTGAGGCCGACGTCGAGCACACCTTCCACACGCAACGACCACCGGGCAGCACTTTCACTTTCTGTATTCAGGGTGATTCGCACCCGGAGCGGGTCGGGAAGATGTTCAACTTTCAACTCTACAGCAACACCTTGGTCCACGCCGCCTCGGACCAGCCGGATTTCTACATGACCATCGGCGACGACTTCAGTGTCGACCTCATACCAACCAACAGTCTCAACTCCAGCAACGTCACCTATCGTTATATCCTCCAGCGCCCCTATCTGGGTCTGGTCGGCTGCTCCGCGCCGATTTTTCTGGTGAACGGAAACCATGAGCAGGCGGCGGCTTACCTGCTGGATGGCACCTCTAACAACGTTGCGGTCTGGGCCCAAAATGCCCGCAACAGCTACTATTCGGAGCCGGCCCCCGACGGTTTCTATACGGGCAACACCAACCCTGTGCCGTTTATCGGTTTGCTGCGGAACTACTACGCCTGGACGTGGGGTGACGCCCTCTTTGTCACCCTCGATCCCTACTGGTCCTCCCCAGTGTGTGTGGACAATGTCCTGGGTGACGACCACGGCACCGGCGCCAAGCGAACGAACGTCTGGGATGTCACGCACGGCGATCCCCAGTATGAATGGCTTAAAGCGACCCTCGAGCAAAGCACCGCCAGATACAAATTCGTCTTCGCTCATCATGTGCTGGGCACGGGCCGGGGCGGCATCGAAGAAGCCCAGGATTATGAATGGGGCGGCTACAGTGTCCGCGGATCAACGGCGAACTTCGGCACCAATATCACGACCTACGACTTCCCCGCCGAGCGTCCGCTGTGGGCCACCCCGATTCACCAACTGCTGGCTTCCAATCATTGCACGATCTTTTTCCAGGGTCACGACCACCTGGAAGCGCACCAGCAACTCGACGGCGTCACCTACCAGGAACTCCCGCTGCCGGCCGACCCCTCCAACACGTTGTACAACGCCGATGCCTATTACCTGGGCGGCTATATCGTGACCAACGGCTCCGGTTACACGCGCGTCACCGTGTCTCCGGCGCAGGTGAAAGTGGAATACGTGCGCATGTATCTGCCGGCGGCCGAGACCAACGGCCAGTACAGCGGCATGATTGGCCACAGCTACGTGATTGACTCGCCGCAAGTCAACGGCATCACGCTCACCAACGGCGAGGCCCAACTCGTGCTCAACGGCACTCTATTCCAAAACCATTCCTTGCAGGCCTCGACCAATCTTGCCACCTGGAGCACCGTCTTGAACACCAACCTTTCGGTGACGCCATTCCTCTGGTCTGACCCGGATTCAACCCGGTTCTCCCGCCGCTTCTACCGGTTTTTGTATGGCCCCTGAACACGATTTCTGCTTATGAAGCCAAGATTGCTCGCGATTGGGTTGCTTCTCCTCAACGCGCTGATGGCCTCCGCAGCCACGGTCACGTACGACGTGCTGCTGGGGCGTCCAACCGACACATCCGTCACCACGAGTGTGCTGGCGAGCAACGACCTCCAGGTCTATTTCGAATATGGGACCCAGTCGGGCGTTTACACGTCCCAGACCACGACGAACTCCCTCACCAATGGGACGCCCAGCGAGATCACGATCAGCGGACTCCAGAAGGATCAGCGGTATTACTACCGGATGCGTTTTCTGGCAAGCGGCGACCAAAGTTTCAGCGCGGGGACCGAGCGCCAGTTCCACACCCAACGGAATCGCGGCAGCACCTTTACCTTCGATATTGAGGCGGACCCGCACTACAATGATGTTCCCGGTACGGTCCCCACGGTCTGGCAGCAGACGCTCACCAACATTCTCGCCGATTTGCCGGATTTCCTCATTGATTTGGGCGACACATTCATGGGCGAAAAGTATGCCTCCACCAATCCCTACACCATGACTCAACCTGGCATTCTCGCGGCGTGCGCCGCAGTGCGCAGCCAGTTCTTCAACATCCCGGGCCATTCCGTGCCGCTGTTTCTGGTGGATGGCAACCACGATCCCGAACTGGGCTGGTGGTTGAGCAACAGCGTGCCGCATGCCAACCCGCCGGTCTGGGGCGCTAGTGCGCGGGAGCTTTATTATCCTTGCCCGATTCCGGGCGGCTTCTATTCGGGCGCGACCAACGTGGACTTCTATCAGCAGCAACCCCGCGACGCCTACTACGCGTTCGCGTGGGGCGACGCGCTGTTTATCACTCTCGATCCGTTCTGGTATAGCGATCAGGCGGTAAACAAGTCCAAAGACCCGTGGGCTTGGACCCTTGGGACCAATCAGTACTACTGGCTGAAATCAACCTTGGAAACCAGCACAGCAAAATACAAGTTCGTTTTCGCCCACCACCTCGTTGGCGGCAGCTTCGATACCGAGGCGCGAGGCGGCCTGGAGTATTCACCGTATCTTGAGTGGGGCGGTCTCAACACTAACGGCACTTACGGTTTTGCCAGCCACCGCCCGGGCTGGCCGATGCCGATACGCGACCTCCTGCTTACCAATAAGGCGCAGGTGTTCTTTCACGGCCACGACCACCTGTTTTGCAAACAGGATTACTATGCCAGTGGCAGTTCCAGTGGCCCGCCCGATCTCATTTATCAGGAAGTGCCCCAGCCAAGTCACTACCCCTATAACTCGACCAATTATGCGACGGGAACCAACATCGGCTACAACTATCAGAGCGGCGTCTTCTATGGCAGTTCCGGCCATTTGCGGGTCACGGTCTCACCCACCAACGCCCTCGTGGAATACGTGCGGTCTTTTCGCCCCAGCGACGAAGGAGTCGGGGCGACCAACCGCATGGTGTCTTACAGTTATACCATCCCGGCGCCAACCGTGAGCAACCCACCACCGGTGCTAACGGAAATGTCTTCGACGAACGGGGGATTCCACTTTGCCATCAACGGCGTGACCGGGTTGAATTATACTGTCCAGGCTTCGACCAACCTCGCGAGTTGGACGAATGTGTTCACCACCAACCTCTCCGTAACGCCGCTTCTTTGGTCAGACACAACGATAACAAACTATCCCGAGCGCTTTTATCGGGTGTTGTTGGGACCTTAACAAACCGCGTCCGTAGTAGACTCTCTGGGTCATTGAGGGGGATTTTCACGTTTTCGGCAATTGGTTGCCTCGTTTATTTGCGGGAGCCTTGCAGGCTTTCGGCCACACGTTGTCCGACTCCACAGGTCGGCAGCATGCTATTCGTATCAAGCACCCGGAACACAGGTTACTGCCTGTGCGACCGGAGTTGCCGGTAAACGCATCGTGAACGTACTACCCCGACCCAGTTCGCTGGCAACCCGAATGCTGGCGCCATGGGCTTTAACGATGGCTTTCACGATAGCCAGCCCAAGCCCTGTCCGCCTCGTGCGCGGCGGCGATGTCGTGAGTCGCGCTGAAACAAGGCCGTGAAACTCACCGGCGGGACGCGCGCACTCCCAATGGGGTCAAGGGGGACGGGGAACTGCGTTTCGTTCCCGCTCCGCCTTGCGCGCCGCTTCATCAGCCAGGCCATTCTCTCCAGCTTCACGCAACGCAGTCTCAAGCGTGGAATAGCCCAACGCGAGCAGGTCGTGGGGGCGGGGCGTCTCCGGCCTCCGCTCCTGTTGTTGCAGCAGCTTTGAGATAGCGTCCTCCAGTTCGGTGCGCGCGTCGCGAGGCTGGTTTCTGCGGATTAAGACATCGGCCAAGGCGATTCGGAAAGTGGCCATCCACAGACCATAATAGGGCGCGTCCGGGAATTGCTTCACCAAGGACGCCTGGAGAGCGACGGCCTTGCGGAAGCTCTGTTCCGCCTCAGCCCAATGATCCATTCCCCGATGGAAGCCACCAAGCATGTCGTGGAGGCGTGCTTCGGCGGCGAGAAAATCAGGAATATCGGGATATTTGATGACGAGCTTTTCGAGCAGGGTCAGGGACTTGCTAAAGCGCTCCTCGATGATGTTCCGAACCTCGGGCGGGATGGGTGGGTCCGGGATATGGATCCGCGTGTAAGCCTCACTGAGGTCGTACGCGTAGTCGGCAACACCCGGAAATGCTGCGACTAGACCTTCGAGAATCTCGATGGCGCGTTCGTCACCCCCTTCGGACCGGGCATCATCCTCAGCCGCCGCTCCTTCCAGGTAACACAGAGCGAGCAGGTGTTGGCATTCCGGGTTGGCCGGAGACGTGGCCGCCAACGCTCGGAGCAAAACGACGGCCTTGGCCAGGCTGTCCCGTTGCTCCTCAGGAATTGGAACTGGGCCACGCTCCTCGGGCGGGGCAGCTGCCGGGAGCGGACGCTCCTGGGTGCCGAGAGAGTAGTAAGTGCGAGCCAGTTCGAAGCGCAACGCGGCCGGGGCGGACGGCAAAGCCGCATCGCCCTGGAGCAAAGCCAAAGCGGCAAGATGAGATTGCCGGGCTTCAGCCACCTGCTGCCGCGCGGTATACAGCCGGCCCAGTTCATTTTCTATTTGTGCCACCTCCAGCTTGAGCTTCGGATTGGATGGAGAGCCGGCACCCGCTTCCTGGTAAAGAGCGAGAGCTCGCCGATAGGCTTTAACCGATTCCTCGAGCTGGCCCAAGTGCTGCCGGATGGCACCCACGCGCCGGTTGGCTTCGGCCGTTCTGGCCCGCAACTGATCATCGTTTCCAGTCTGCTGGGCCAGCCGATCATAAAACGGCAGCATCCTTTCCAGCAGTGCCGCAGCTTCCCTGGACAGAATCGGCGAGGTGGGGGCATCGGCAGACTCGCCCCTCGCCCCTCTTTGCGGAAGGATCAGCATTCGCGTTGGTGAAAGCTGTTCGAACATCTGATCGAGCGCCTCAATAGCGAGGCCGGCGTTAGTTTCGGCCTTGGTGCGTTGGAGCGCTTCCCCGTGCAGAGCGTTTGTGGTTCGCACATAGCCGATGGAGGCTACCACGGCCACCAGCACAAGAAGAAACAACGATATTCCAGTCAAGCTGGCCAATCGCTTGTTGCGGCGGCACCAGCGGCCCAAGCGCTCGACGGGGCCCACCCTCCGAGCGTGGATGGGCCGGTCTTCAAGGAAGCAGCGGAGGTCGTCGGCCATCAACTCCGCCGATTGGTAGCGCTGGCCGGCCTCGTGGTTGATGGCTTTGAGAATGATGGTTTCGAGGTCGCGCGGGATCTCCCGGTTACTATTGCCCGGCGCAGGAGGTGGCCCCTGGGTAATGCGCTGGATCAGGCGGCTGGGCTCGGTCTCTTCATACGCCGGCCTCAAAGTGAGCAGCTCATACAAGGTCAGTCCCAGACTATAGATATCGCTGCGGTGGTCGGTGTTGCCGCCAAACTGTTCCGGAGCCATGTAGCGCAACGTCCCGACGACGTCGTTGGAGAGGGAGATGTCTTCGGACTGGGCGGCCTTGGCCAAGCCGAAATCGGCCAGCCAGACAGTGCCTTGGGGGTCGAGCAACAGGTTAGCCGGCTTGATGTCCCGGTGCAGTGTCCCCTGGCTATGCGCATAATTCAGTGCGTCGGCGGCCTGTAAGCCAATCCGGGCTACGCTCTGCCAGTAGTGCGGGCCCATTCGACCGTCCACAAGGAGTCCGGCTTCTCCGCCAAGCAATTGCCGCACGGCCGCCTCAGCGATTGCGCTTTCAGAACTGGGAATAGTTGCGGGTATCGCGTTCGGCTGGGGCTCAGTGGTCTCCTGGCTGCGGGCGCACTTCGCAAGCAGAGGAATAACTGCGTCCAACCCGACGCCGCGAATGTATTGCATCACGTAGTAGTGAAAACTGTCCTGATCCCCGACCCCGAAGACTTCCACGATATTCGTATGATGCAGATTGGCCGCGATGCGGGCCTCGGCCTGGAACCGCTTGAGGTGTTTCTCGTCCAGCAGCGCCTGGCGGGGCAGAACCTTGACGGCCACCCGTCGCCGCAGCGATTCCTGCTCCGCCTCGAAGACTACGCCCATGCCTCCGCGCCCGATTTCGCGGATGAGCCGGAAGTCGCCCAACCGCTCGGGTCGCGCCGCCCCGAGCGCCGCGCGCCCGCCGCTGGAGCGCGCTTGCCGTGCCTTCAACCGTTCGGTGACAGCGATAGTGGGGAAGAGTTCTTGGATCTCCTCCGCCAGCTCAGGGTGCTGCGCGGCGTATTCCGAGATGGAGGGGGCCTGGCCTTGCCGCAGCCGCTCCAGGTACTCGGCGGCCAGCACCTCCAACGGATCACGCCTCCTCTCCGTGTCAGCCATGTTGGACTTCCTTCCCAAGGTCTGGCACCTGGGCCAGGATTGTTTTGAGCCGGCGCAACGCTCGGATGTAGCGAATGCTGGCGGCATCCTGTTCGATGCCCAACGCCTCGGCCACTTCGCTGTTGGTCAGGTCCTCAAAATGACGCAGCGCCAGCACCTCGCGATCGATAGGGTCCATCTGCTCAATGGCGGCTTGCACCAGCCCAAGCACGTCCGCGCGCACTGCCGCCCGGCTTGGTGAGGTGAACTGTCCAACCAACCGGATGGCCACGGAGGCTGAGGTGGCCTGGCCGTAAGGCAGGCCGTCAATGGCAACTTCGCAGGCGGCGTCTCGCTTTTGCGCGCCCAGGTGCTGCCGATGCAGGTCGATGAGTGTTTGATTCACAATCATGCGCAACCAGATGAACGGCGAGGTGGCGGGACTGCTGGCATAATGTTTCAGGCGCTGGCTGGCGGCCAGGAAGGACTCCTGCAACACGTCGTCAGGCCCCAACCGCCCCCGCAGCGGCTCGGCCAGGCGGAAGTGAATGATCTGCCACAGGCGGTCCCGCTCGTGGGAGAACACCTCGGCCAACGCCTCAAGATCACCGCCCCGGAGGCGGCGCTCAAGCTCTTCCATCCCGACGCCGGAATCGCTGGTCATGTCAGTTGTCCATAATGGTTAAAACGCATACGCGCGACAACTTTCTACCGCCCCTCGAAAGAATTCTGAACTTTTCCTGTCGGAAGCTCCCGTCCATTTCCGTTCGTCCCCTTGGACATGAAAACACTCACGAAAGCGAAGGTTGTTGTTCTTCTGGCACTCAGGGCATCGACGCGTTTGCTCAGAGCACAGGAACGCTACCTCTCATGATTGCCGAGTGATTCCTGCCATGAACACAATTAAACCGCTCCGACTTGGACGATCGTTTGCCGGGTTCATCCTGTTGGCCATCGCGGCCGGCGGGTCAGGCTGGTATTGGCAGCGCCCGCGTCTTCAACCGCCGGAGTATCAAACGGCACGAGTCGTCTCGGGTGACTTGATTCAGTGCGTGACCGCCTCGGGCCAATTGAATCCCGTGATCAATGTTCTCGTCGGCAGCCAGATATCCGGGACCATCCAGAAGCTGTTCGTGGACTACAATTCCATCGTCACGAACAACCAAGTCATCGCGCAACTGGACGCGGCGATTTATCTAGCAGCCGTTCATCAGAGCGAGGGGGAACTGAAGAGCGCGAATGCGGCATTGGAGTTGGCGCAGCTCAACGCGAAGCGCGCGCAGGCGCTCTTCGCCGAGTCGATCATGTCCGAGTCGGAATACAGCTCGACGGTGATTGCCTTGCACCAAGCCGAGGCCAACGTGGAGATCAAGCAAGCGGCGCTGGAGAAGTCGCGAGTGGACCTGGCCCACTGCACCATCTGTTCGCCTGTGGATGGCATTGTCATCGCGCGCAACGTGGATGTGGGCCAGACGGTGGCGGCCAGCTTGTCCGCGCCGACGCTGTTCCAAATCGCGAACAACCTGGCCCAAATGCAGATTGACGCGTGTGTGTCCGAGGCGGACATCGGCTCGGTGGAAGTCGGGCAAGAGGTCAACTTCAGTGTGGACGCTTTTCCCAACCGCAAGTTCAAGGGCAAGGTCGCCCAGGTACGCAACGCCGCCACGACCGTGCAAAACGTGGTCACTTACGACAGCGTCATCGAAGTTGACAACCGTGATTTAAAACTCCGACCCGGCATGACGGCAAGCGTCTCCATCGTCGCGGCGCAACGCCGGAACGCGCTTAAGATTCCTAACGCGGCATTTCGCTACCGGCCGCCGGACTCAGGTGGCGTCGTGCAAACCCCAGCAGAGGCGACGACGGAGAGTACGGTGTTCCTTTTGCCCACGGTCACAGATGGCGACTCGCCTAGACACCCAGTGGCCGTTGAAATCAAGGCCGGCATCAGCGACGGAGTCGTGACCGAAGTCCTCGAAGGCGTGAAGGAGGGCGACACAGTCGTCGTCGGCACGGCATTATCAACCTCGGTGGCGACGGTGGACCTAACGCGCGCCAGCAATCCGATTGCGGGCACACCGTCACGCCCGCCCCCGAGGTAAGAGCCATGTCAGCGCTCATCCAGCTCGAGAACATTCGGAAGACCTACTTCACCGGCGAAGTCGAGGTTCATGCCGTTCGCGGCCTCAGCCTGGGGGTGCAGCCGGGCGAGTTTGTGGCGGTGATGGGCGCCAGCGGGTCGGGCAAATCAACGCTGATGAACCTGCTCGGTTGCCTCGACCGACCCAGCGAGGGGCGCTACCTGCTTGATGGGCAGGACGTATCTGATCTTGATGGCGACACGCTGGCCGAGATTCGCAACGCGAAGATCGGGTTCGTTTTCCAAGGCTTCAACCTGCTCTCGCGCACCTCCGCGTTGGAGAATGTCGAGCTGCCGATGCTCTACGCGGCGGGTTCGTTCTCGTCGCACGAACAGAGAGAGCGGGCGTTGTGCGCACTCGACCTGGTGGGCCTGGAGGGCCGAGCCCATCACCATCCCAATCAACTCTCCGGCGGCCAACAGCAGCGCGTGGCCATCGCCCGGGCGCTGGTTAACCAGCCGGCCATGCTGCTGGCGGACGAACCGACCGGCAACCTCGACAGCCAGACCAGCGTCGAGGTCATGGAGACGTTTCAGAAGCTCAACGATCAGGGCATCACGATTGTCCTGGTGACCCACGAACTCGACATCGCCCGCTTCACCAAGCGCAACGTCGTCATGCGAGACGGCCACGTAATTCGCGACGCAGCCGTTCCTGACCGTTTCGACGCCAGCCTGGAATTGCGTCGGCTGGGCGCCGATCAGGAAATGGCTCAGCTTGTGCCATGAAAACCCTGGCCACAACCAGGATTGCGTTGCGGGCGCTGCGCCGGAACAAGCTGCGCTCGTTGCTCACGATGCTCGGGATCATCATCGGCGTGGCGGCCGTCATCACCACCGTCAGCATCGGCGCAGGGGCCAAGGCGCAGGTGCAGGCCCGGATTGACAGCCTGGGGCGCAACGTCATCCTGATCTTCTCCGGGAGCGTTACGTTGGGCGGCGCCCGTGGCGGCCAGGGCACTGCGGGGACCCTGACGCTGGAAGACGCCGCGGCCATCCGGCGTGAAGTCCCCGGCGTGGTCCTGGTCAGCCCCGATCAGCGCGCGCCAGTCCAAGTCATTTCCGGCAACCAGAACTGGTCCACGATGGCGATGGGCGAAGGCACCGATTACCTGGAAATCCGGCAATGGCCGCTGGCCCGGGGTGCCATGTTCACCGACCAGGACATTCGCGCCGCCAATAAGGTTGCCGTTGTCGGCAAAACGGTGACCCGCCAGCTATTCGGCAACCTCAATCCACTGCGGCAAACCATTCGCGTCGGCAACGTGCCGTTCGTCGTCATCGGCGAGCTGACTGCGAAAGGCAACAACCTGCGGGGCGAAGATCAGGATGACGTGGTGCTGATGCCCCACTCCAGTCTCATGCGTCGCATTCAAGGCACGACGAACCTGCGCGGCATCATTGCTCAGGCGCGAGACGCCGACCGGCTTGGTGAGGTTCAGCAGCAGATGACCGCCCTCTTGCGCCAGCGCCACCGCATCACCGGCACAAAGGAAGACGATTTCACGGTCCGCACGCAGCAAGAGATCGCCCAGACCGCCAGCGAAACCTCGCGCATCATGACCGTCCTGCTGGGCGCGATTGCCAGTGTTTCGCTGCTGGTCGGCGGCATCGGCATCATGAACATCATGTTGGTGAGCGTCACCGAACGCACGCGCGAGATCGGTATTCGCATGGCCGTCGGCGCGAAGGGGCGCGCCATTCTGCTCCAGTTCCTGTTGGAGGCCATGACGCTCAGCATCATCGGCGGCGCCATCGGAATCGTGCTCGGCCTGGCGGGCTCGAGACTCGTGGCCGCCAAACTGGGGTGGCCTACGCTCACTTCTTTCACCTCGGGGGTAGTGGCCTTCTTGTTTAGCGCCGCGGTCGGCATCTTCTTTGGTTTCTATCCCGCGCGCAAAGCCTCGCGCATGGACCCGATTGAGGCGCTTCGATATGAGTAACCCAGGTGTCATGATCGCGCCGGTTGAAGAAATACAACTTTTCCTGTCGGAGGCTGCTGTCCCTTTCCGTTTAACCCCTTGGACATGAAAATATGGTCCCATTTTGGCAGCGATAAACAGCAATAAACTTAGTCAACGTAAAGCAGATATGAAAACGAAAGTCATTCTTCTCACTCTGGCACTCGGCGCTTCGACCTGCATCCTCACAGCACAAGACGGAAACCCACCGCCCGACGGACAGCGTCCTCCCGCGCGCGAAGGCGGCTTTGGCAACGAGCGCAACGGGGGGCCACCGGTGGAAACGCAGACCCTCACGGATGCTCAGAAGGACCAGGTGAAAGCCATCCTGTCCAAGTACGACGCCAACACGCTCACCGCCGACCAGGCCAAAGCCATCCATGAAGCTTTCCGCCAGGCAGGACTCCGCGGGGGGCCGGCACTCAACGACACGGTCAAGGCGGCCGGGTTCGACCCTGACAAGCTGCGCGATCTGGCGCCGCCGCCGGGGCAGGCCACCGGGAGTGGCCAGCAGCCACCAGTTCGCGGGGGTGATCGGGCGCCAGGCGGAGGGAATCGCCCTGAGGCTCGGGGGCAAGAATCCCGTGGACAGGGCCAATACTCGATTGAACAGGCTATCTCGGATCGGGCGCAACTAAACACGATCGCCTTTGACGGACTGGCCTTTCTCACCGGCGACCTGGGCAGTTGCACCTTCCTGCCGCCGGGGAAAGCCGCCGACTTCTTCGGCTTCCAGTACATGCGCGACGTGGACGCCAACCAACTGGGCCACAACACGTCGTTTGTGCCGCGAGCGGCCAACAACATTCTCTATGTCCTGAGCGCTGACCAGAAGGCGCAACTGGTCGCCTTGGCCAGGGAGCAGGAGAAGCTGCTGGCGGATCTGGCTAATAAGCGATTTCCGTTGATCAAGGCCTTCTGCCGACAATTGGCCGGCGATATCCCTGCCGGGACCACGGCCCTGGACCGCGTGGCGGTGATGAAATACACGGCAGGGATCTTCGAGGTGGATGGGCTCCTGAGTTGCCAGCGGGCCAAGGTTCTGGGCGGCATCGTCCGTGCGCTGACTGACCAACAGAAGGCCTATCTGCGCAAGATGGTCTTCAACAACTCCTCCACCTGGCCGGAACTGGCCGATCAGGTGGACAAACGGAGTCTCTCTCCCGCCCTGCATGTGGCCGTCATGACCTACGCCAGCGAGATGTTCAGTTGGTATGCGGGTTCGGTGGATGCGGATGTGTACTTTTGTCCGGAACGCCACGCGACCTACTTCGGCTCCTTTTACATGAAGGATATCCCCGCCATGGGCAACGCTAACTTCTCGATCAGCACGTCGCTCACCGGCGACAGCGGGGAAGGCTTCCTGGCGGCATTGACGGAATCGCAGCGCGGGCTGGTCACGGGCCTGGTGGACCTCCAGCGCAAGGACCTGCAGGAAGTCGTCACCGTCAGGCGTGCCATTTCCGTTGAACTCCGGCGGTTCATGAAGGAGGAGTCCGTGGACAAGGACAAGGTTCTGGCTCTGGCGAAGCGCTACGGCGAATTGGACGGCGAGATTTCCTACTGGTATGCAATGCGCTTCACGGCGGTCAGCAAGACCCTCGCCGCCGACCAGAAGAGCGCGCTGTTGAAGCTGCGCAACTTGGACAGCAAATACACCTGCAAGGGCGCTTACCTCTACTCGCAGCCCATCGCGATGCCCGACATCCGGAACACGGACTTTCTGTTCGGCGCGTCCGCGCAGCCTGCGTCCACCCAGTCTTCGGCCGCTGCCCTCTCAGCTTCCGGCGCCGCCTTCACTCTGCGGAGCCCCGCCTTCACCAGCGGCGGACGGCTGCCGCAGGAGTTCACCGGGGACGGTGCCGCCGCAACTCCCCCGCTGGAATGGAGTGCGCCGCCGGCGGGGACGAAGTGTTACGCCCTCATCATGCACCACATCGACCCCGAAGGGAAAACCAAGTGGTACTGGACTCTCTATAATATCCCGGCCGATGTAGGCGCCCTGCCCAAGAATGTTCAAGGGATCGGCACCTTGGGAAATAACAGCGTCAATGGCAGAACGGGCTATGCTCCACCTCATTCCAAAGGCCCTGGCGACAAGACCTACGTCCTGACCCTCTACGCTCTCTCGGCGCCGCTTCAACCCGCGGTTGCCCCTGCGGAAGTGACGCGTGATGTGCTGCTGGCCGCCATGAAAGACAAAGTCCTCGCCAGTTCCGAGTTGCAGGTAATCTATGCCCGAGGAGAGGCGGCAGCAGTGGCGTCGAGGGACATCTCGAGTACTCAACAGTGAAGGTCTGTAACAGAACCTGTGCGAAAGGCCTTAATTTCTGTGGAGGCTCCCATTATGACAACCGAGAAAATGAGCGACCCACCTCATTCTTGCCGGTGGTTGGTCGTTGATGATGACCCGGCTGTGCTGGAATTCATCGCCCAGATTCTGCGCGGCATTCCGGGCAGTGAAGTCGTAGCTTGCGATAACCCATGCCAGGCTCTGAAAGTATTTAGCGCCGCCCCGGAATCGTTCGAGTTGTTGGTAACCGACTTCGATATGCCTGGTCTCGATGGCATCCAACTCGCGCGCCATGTCCGGGCGGGCTTTTCGCGGGTTCAGATTCTGCTCATCTCAGGCAGTGAGGTACAAGCCACCGACGCTCTCAGCGCTGGTGTGGATGCCTTTCTGCCCAAGCCGTTTCCGGTCAAGGAGCTGCTCGCGATGGTTCGTGGGCTGATCAATCAATGCGACAGGGCGGAAGGATGGCCCCGGCGACGGATTCAATTCTGGGAAAGCTAATTTTCTTCTGGAGATACCTTTTATGATGACAAAAGCGCTGTTGACCGGTTTCCGGCTTGGGCTGCTGGCCTTTTTGACGGCCACTTCCCTTCACGCCTACGAAGCACTGCAAGGGCCGACCGAGTTGCTGTATTGGGATAAAACGAACACCTACAGCGGCTACACTTGGTTTGGCGTGCGTGGCACGACGTACCTGATCGATATGGAGGGTCACGTGGCACATACCTGGCCGGTCGGGACGAATCCGCATCTGCTTACCAATGGCAACGTGCTCGATGCCTCCAACAACGACCCCAGTGGATTCCCCGGCTTCGTGGAGGTGGACTGGAACGGGTCAAACGTCTGGTCCTACCTCGAGACGCGCACCAACTACGCGCCGCACCATGACTTCCTGCGCATGTTCAACCCGAAGCTGAACGCCTACACGACACTCTACATCGCCAACAAATCGGTCAGTTCCAACCAGTGCATCGCCGCCGGGTGCAATCCCGCCAACGGGCAGAATTATAACACTGCCCAGATGGACGCGCTGGTGGAGGTGGACATGTCCGGCAACGTCGTCTGGGAGTGGTGGTTTTATAATCACTTGATTCAGGACTACGACGCGACCAAGACCAACTACGTCGGCACGGGCATGAGCATCTCCAACTATCCCGGCCGGCTCAATGCCAACATCACCGGCATGCCGGTGCAGAGTGACTGGCTGCACTGCAACGGGATTGATTACAACCAGGCGCTGGACCAAATCGCCGTCAACTCGGTGCGGGGCGAATTCTACATCATCGACCACGGCAACACCTTCATCGCTGGCAACCTCTCCAACAGCATCGCGCTGGCGGCCAGCGCCGCCGGGGATTTCCTCTATCGGTTCGGCGATCCGGCCCGCTACAACCAGGGCAGCCCGCCCTCGATCCTCACCAACTGGACGGAATCCACCACTGGCAACAAGCAGATCGGCGGCGCGCATCACATAAGCTGGATTCCGGCGGGGCTTTCGGGTGCCGGCCACTTTCTCATCTTCAACAACGCCCAGAATTTATTCGAGCATACCCAGGACTCTTACGCGTTTGAAATCGACCCCTATCTGAATGCGCTGACGAATGACACGGCGGCCTACGTGAATCCCCCGGACGCCGGGTATAACACCTGGCAGCCGCCCGTGGCCAACACCGGCCTGAATCCCAAGGCGATGTCGAAACAAATCGTCTGGAGCTACCAGCCCAAAGCCAGCCACGGCATGACCAGCCACATCGGCGGCAGTGTTCAGCGGCTGCCGAATGGGAACACTTTCATCTGCTCCGATACGGAGGGACACGTCATTGAAGTCTCGCCCGCCGGCGACGCGGTGTGGGAATACATCAACCCGGTGGCCTCGGATGGCATCGTAAAACTCAAGTATGACAACTGGCCGATGTACAACTCCATTTTCCGGGCTTTCCGCATCGGCACAAACGATCCGGCTCTGACCGGCCACACCTTGACCTCAGGGAGTACCATCACGGGCCGGACGCCGTCGTATCATTCACCGTAACCTGCCCCCGCGCACGCGCAACCAACGAGCCACATTATGAAACATCTCCCCTGTATTTTCATCGCCGTAACCGGGCTGTTCTTGTCAATCCCCCTCCAGGCCTACGAGCGGCTGCAAGGGCCGACCGAGGTCCTCTTCTGGAACAAGACGAACACTTACAACGGCTATACTTTCTTTGGCGTGCGGAGCAACACCTACCTGATTGATATGGAGGGGCGTGTGGCGCACACGTGGCCGGTCGGCACGAATCCGCACCTGCTCACGAACGGGAATGTCCTCGACGCCACCGGTGGAGACGCTAACGGCTTCACCGGACTTACGGAAGTGGACTGGAGCGGGAACACGGTCTGGCAATACACGGAAACGCGCACCAACTACGCACCGCACCATGATTTCCTGAGGATCTACAACCCGAAGCTCGGCACGAACACGACGCTCTACATCGCCGCTAAGTCGGTTACGTCGAACGCCTGCGTCGCCGCAGGCTGTAATCCCGCCAATGCCCCGTACACCAACGTCACCGTGGATGCGATCGTGGAAGTGGACACCACCGGCACTGTGGTCTGGGAATGGTGTTTCTTCGACCACGGTATTCAGGACTATAGCGCGGCCCAATCCAACTACGTCGGCTCCAGCAAAACCATCTCGAACTACCCCGGCCGAATCAATTTGAACCTGCCCGGCCGGCCGTTGACCAACGACTGGCTGCACTGCAACGCGATTGACTACAACACCAACCTCGACCAGATCGTCATCACTGCTGCGGGCGGCGAGTTCTACGTAATAGACCACGGCAACACCTTCCTCGCCGGCAACCCAGCCGCCAGCATCGCCCTGGCCGCCAGCGCCAACGGCGACTTCCTTTATCGCTTTGGCGATCCCGCGCGCTACAGCCAGGGCAGTCCGCCTTCAATCACCGCGAATTGGACCGTCTCCACCACGGGCAACAAGCAGATTGGCGCCTCAAGCGACGCGCAATGGATTCCAGCCGGGGTGCCAGGCGCGGGCCATTTTCTGGTGTACAACAACGGCGGCGACCTGTTCGAGACCACACCGCAGTCTTACATCTTCGAGATCAACGGCTACCTGAACGCGAGCACGAACGACACGGGGGCTTATGTGAATCCGCCGAGCGCCGGTTACTATATCTGGTCGCCGCCCGGCCACGACACGGACAAGCAGAAGAAGAACATGTCGCGCCAAATCACCTGGATGTATTACTCGATGGCCAATCAGGGCATGTTCAGCCACCTCGACTCCGGCATCCAGCGGTTGCCCAATGGCAATACGCTCATTTGCGACTCAACGGAAGGCCACATCTTCGAAGTAACCAGCAGTGGCACCAATGGTGGCACCGTCGTGTGGGAATACATCAACCCGGTCACGGCCAATGGCATCATTACTTACAAGCGTGATAACTGGCCGACGTATAACTACGTTTTCCGCGCGTATCGGTATGCCACCAATCATCCCGCGCTGGCCGGCCGGACTCTCCTCGCACAGAGCACGATCACCAGCAACACGCCATCGTATATTTCCGCGCCGACCATCACCGGCACAACGATCACTCCGTCAGCGCCTGCGGCCACCAACAGCGTTTGGGTTACTTCAATCATCACGAACAGCCGCGTCGTCACCTCGGCTACGTTGACTTATATTGCCGGGAACACCACGAACACCGTTGTCATGCTGGATGACGGATTGCATCAGGACGGCGCGGCGGGCGACGGCATTTACGGCGCGCAAATTCCCGCCTTCCCGGCGGGCACGAACGTGAGCTATTACGTCTCCGCCCAGGACGATTTCGGCAATACCGCCACGGATACGCTGCGCGCCTACACGGTGCAGGCAGGCCCAACGAACCTGCCGCCAGTTATCGCCAATGTCACCCAGTTGCCGGCCACCCCCACCAGCGCCGCTCCGGTCACCATCTCGGCGGTGGTCACGGATGATCTGGCGGTCGCGTCGGTCGTCCTCACCTACAGCATCGGCACCGGCAGCGCCGTGACAAACACTGTGTTCACCGAAACGATGGCGACCAATGCCGTAAAGCCGTGGACGGGAACCGGCTGCGACAACGCGTGGACCGTCACCTACAGCGGCAGCAATCCCTTCCAGCAACAGACCACTTACAACTACGGCACGGGCAATCCTTGCGCGCTGCAATTCGGCAAAGGCACGACCAATCTCTCCGACAGCATGATCACGACCACGAATGGGATTGATGCGCGAGGCAACAGCGGCACGGTGACGTTCTATCTTCAGACCAGTCTTGTGAGCAGCAATGTCGGCTGGGCCATGCAACTCAACTCCGGCAGCGGTTTTACCACGCGCCTGTCGGGACAGACCACCAGCAATCAGAACTGGCAACTCTACAGCTACAGTCTCCAATCGAGCGACTTGGTCAGCAATCTGTTCTTGCGGTTTCAGTTCAGCGAAGGGATTGCGAGCACGAGCAACCGGATATTCCTCGATCAAATTACCGTGAGCGTGGTAAGCGGCGGCAGCACTTCCTCGAATATCAGCATGAGCTTGGGGAGCAGCAGTGTTTATACCGGGCAGATTCTGGCGCAGCCCGCCGGCACCACGGTTTTCTATTATCTCACGGCCTGGGACTCCTACGGCTTGACGACCAATGCGAGTGGGTTCTCTTACCTCGTCCTCGATGCCACAAATGTCCCCGCAGCCAACTTCACTGCCACGCCAACCAGCGGTGCCGCACCATTGACCGTAACCTTCACCGACTCTTCTACCGGCTCGATTACGAATCGCTTCTGGGATTTTGGTGACGGCACTACCACCAACACCACGGTCACCAGCCTCATCCACACTTACGCCGTGGCCGGCACCAACGCCGTAACCTTGGTTGCCACGGGCCCAAGTGGCGTCAGCACAAATACCCACCTGAATTGTATCAATGTTATTCAGACCTACACGTTGACCTACGCTGCCGGACTTGACGGCACAATCAGCGGGACAACTCTGCAAACCGTCGTTGCCGGTGGCAGTGGCGCAAGCGTAACGGCTGTGCCCAATACCGGCTACCACTTCGTCATGTGGAGCGACGGCGGCACGGCTAATCCACGCACGGATGTCAATGTCACCAACAACATCACCGTGACAGCGAACTTCGCGATCAACATGTACACGTTGACCTATACTGCCCGAACCAACGGGACGATCAGCGGCACCAGTCCGCAAACGATCAACTACGGCGGCAGTGGCACAGCCGTGACCGCTGTGCCGGATACCGGTTATGCCTTCGTCAACTGGAGCGACAGCAGCACTGACAACCCGCGCACCGACACGAACGTCATCGCCAGCATCAATGTCACCGCCAGATTCACTCCGACTCCGCCCGTCGCCAACTTCACCGCCATGCCGGCCAGTGGCGGCGCGCCGCTGCTGGTCACCTTCACCGACGCCTCGACCGGGTTCATCACCAACCGCTTCTGGAGCTTTGGCGATGGGTTCACCACCAACACCACCGTCACCAATGTGCTCCACACCTACAGCTTTCCCGGCACCAACACCGTGCAGTTGATCGTCAGCGGGCCGCTTGGCCTGAGCACCAATACCCAGACCAGTCTTATCATCGCCACCTCGGTCGACACGGTCGGCGACGGCATCCCTGATTGGTGGCGCGCGCAGTTCTTCGGTGGCACCGGTTCGACAACCAACAGCCAATCTTGCGCCGCCTGCGATCCGGATGGTGACGGCATGAGCAATTTGCAGGAATACCTCGCGGATACGAATCCCACGAACAGCGCCTCGTTCCTTGCGCTCGTGGGCCTCTCGCTCCAAACCAACGGCATGGCCATCTCCTGGATCGGGGGAATCGGTGCTACGCAGGTGATCGAGTCCAGCTACGAGCTGCCCGCGCCTGGCGGCGCCTGGTTCGCCTTGTTCACCAACCTTCCGCCCACTGCGATCACGAACACGTTCATACAAACCGGTGGTCTTACCTCCAGCAACCAATTCTATCGAATCAAAGCATGGAGATAGTATCGTCGAGCCGGGAGGCAACATAGCCATAGAAAACAAACAAAACAACGCACATGAAGCCATCAATGAAAGTTTTCATTACGCTGGTGGTGATGCTGGCCCCGTTCACCAGTCTGGTGCAGGCCGCCCAAACCGTTGGCCTGTTCACCAACAGCTCGAGTGCCTGGCCGGGTTATACGCTTTTCCCGCCGGCCAGCTCAAAAAACACCTATCTTATCAACAACGCCGGCCAGCTCATCCACACTTGGACGAATGCTTCTTATTTGCCGGGCCAGTCGGCCTATTTCATGGAGAACGGCCGCCTCCTTCGCTCGGCACAGATAGCCAACTCCACCTTCAACGCCGGAGGCGGATGCTTGGGCGGTGGCATCCAGGAAATTGATTGGGACGGAACCGTTTTGTGGAGCTACACTTACTCGACCACCAATCATTCACCGCACCACGACATCGAGTGGCTTCCCAACAGCAACATCCTTTTCATCGCCTGGGAGACCAAAACCCAAAGCGAGGCCACCAACGCGGGGTGCGCTCCGGCCAATGTCACAGCTTCAGGCCTATGGCCCGACAGCATCATCGAGGTGCAGCCAAGCGGGGCGACGAACGGAACAATCGTCTGGCAGTGGCACCTCTGGGACCATCTGGTCCAGGACTACGACTCCACCAAAGCGAACTACGGCAACGTCACCAACAACCCGCAACTGGTTGACATCAACTACGGCAAACGTGAGACGTATGGCGACTGGACTCATTGCAACGCTGTCCGCTACAACTCGACCTACGACCAGATCCTCATCAGCGCCCACAATTTCAACGAAGTCTGGGTGATTGACCACAGCACCACCACGGCGCAGGCGGCCGGCCACACCGGAGGGAACAGCGGCATGGGCGGGGATCTCCTCTACCGCTGGGGCAATCCGGCGGCATACCGGCGCGGAACTGCCAGCAACCAGAAGCTCTATGGCCAGCATGACGCGCAGTGGATTCCAACCAACTGTCCCGGCGGCGGGCACATCCTGGTATTCAACAACGGTGCCGGCGGGCGCGGCTATTCTACCATTGACGAGTTCGTCACGCCCATTTATACGAACGCGAGCGTCACCAACTATACCCTCGCCACTAACATCACGGCGACCTACGACCCCACGAATCTTTATTGGACCTACAACCCTTCGCCGAGCTTCTATGGCGAGAACATCTCCGGCACACAGCGTCTGCCGAACAGCAACACACTCATCTGCATCGGGCCAAGCGGCATTTTCTTTGAAGTTGATACCAATGGCTCAACGGTGTGGAAATACGTCAACCCGGTCGGATCCAGCGGACCCGTAGCGCAGGGCAGCGTGCCAGACAGCACCGTCTTCAAAATCCGGCGCTACGCCACCAACTACTCCGGCCTGTCCGGCCGGGATTTGACCCCGCAAGGCACGATTGAACTTGTTCCGGTCGTGGACGCGACCAACGCCAACGCCACGGTGGCCTACACGGTGACGAATTACACCATCAAAGGCACGAACAACTCGTATGTGGTTGGCACCATGACCTGGACCAATGCGCTGACTGGCAGCAACGGCACGCTGGCTGCGGCCAGCTCGTGGCAGATCACCAACCTCTGGCTGAATGTGGGAACCAATGTCATCACCGTCAGCGGCACCAATTCATCGAGCTTTGCGGTCAGCGACAGCGTCACGATCATCCGCCAGACAGCCGCTCCGGTCGCCAGCTTCACCGCCGCGTCAACCAACGGCGGGGCGCCGCTGGTCGTAACATTCACCGACAACTCGACTGGCACCATCACCAACCGCTACTGGAGTTTCGGCGATGGCGCGACGACCAGCGTCACCATAACCAGCCTGACTCACACTTACAGTTTTCCCGGCACCAATACGGTAAGCCTGATTGTCAGCGGATCGTCCGGCAGCAGCACCAACATCCAGACGAACCTCGTGATGGCCACCTCCGTGGACACGGTCGGCGACGGCATCCCCAACTGGTGGCGCGCGCAGTATTTCGGCGACACTGGCGCCGCAACCAACAGCCAATCTTGTGCGGCGTGCGATCCGGACGGCGACGGCATGAACAATCTGCAGGAATACATCGCCGACACGAACCCGACCAACGCGCTGTCTCGCTTCTACATCTTGAGCGTCTCGAACTCCACGGGCTTGGCCGTGTCTTACCCGTCCTCCGCCAACCGCAAATACACCCTGTATTACCGGACCGACCTCACTGCCGGGGGGTGGACGAATATCCCGTCCCAAACCGGAATCCCCGGCAGCGGCGGTGTGGACACGCTCACGGACCCTTCGCCCACGGACGGCCAGCGCTCCTACCGCGTCGGCGTCAGCATGCCCTGAAATCTTGTGCAAACCTCGGTCGGCAACCAACTCATTCCCTGTTTTCCTCCTCCACCTGTAGGAAGGCGCCGGGTTCTTCCGTTTAACCCCTTGGCACATAATCAAAATAGAGCAAAGGCATGAAAATGAAATGTATTCCCATGGCATTCGCCCTCGCGTTGCTAGTGTTCGGCGAGTTGGACGGCTGGCGCGCTCAGGCGGCAACAACCACCGTGTTCCTGGAAACAATGGCGACGAATGCCGCGAAACCTTGGACGGGGATCGGCTGCGACAACGCCTGGACTGTCGCCTTCAACGGCGGTAATCCGTTCGAGCAAGAGACCAATGCCAACTATGGCGGCGGCAACCCCTGCGGCCTGACATTCAAAAATGGCACGACCAACCTCTCCGACAGCATGATCACCACAACGCTGGGGATTGATGCGCTGGGCAATAGCGGCACGCTCTCGTTTTACATGGAAGCCGACAGCTTGACCGGTAATGAGGGCTGGGCCATGCAACTCAATCCGGGCAGCGGTTTCACCACGCGGTTGAGTGAGCTGACCGCCTCGAATCACACTTTTCAGCTCTACACTTACAACCTGCAGCCGGGTGATCTGGTCAGCAACCTGATTCTGCGGTTCCAATTCTCCGGCGGTTCGAGCAGCAACCGGATCCAACTCGACGATATCTCCCTCACCATCGTGACCGGCACGACGAATAGCACGAACTCCGCGGTTTCATTTACCGCGCAATACGTCCGCATCCCCGGCGGCAGTTTTGTCATGGGAGACCACTTTAACTTTTACGATCCGGACCACCCCAGCGATGAAATCCCGCTTCACAACGTGTACATATCGCCGCTCTACATGGCGACCACCCTCACCACCATGACCGAATATTGCGCCTTCCTTAACTCGGCGCTCGCCCAAAGCCTGATCGAAGTGCGCTCGAACATTGTTTATGCCGTCGGGGGCACCAACATCTATTTCTACACCCACGGCGCCAATGCCTACAGCTTCATCCAATACGCCAACAACGCATTCTCGGTAATGAACAACCGCGACCTGCGTCCGGTCACCAGTGTGCGGTGGTTCGGCGCAATTGCCTACTGCAACTGGCTGAGCCAGTCCAACGGCTTCAACTCGTGCTATAATCTGGCCACGGGCGATGTCAATTTTACCAATAACGGCTTCCGTTTGCCGACCGAAGCTGAGTGGGAATATTGCGCGCACGGCGGGTTGACCAATCCCTACTGCATGTTCCCCTGGGGCACCAACAGCAATGCCGACGGCACCTACGCGAATTGGCAGGGCTCCGGCGATCCATTTGAATCTACCAACGACTATCCTAACACGACGCCGGTTGGGTTCTACAACGGCGCGCTCCGGTATGCGACCAATTACAACTGGCCCGGCAGCCAGACCACCTACCAGACCAGCGACGGCTCCAATCCATTCGGCCTCTACGACATGGCCGGCAACGTCTGGGAGTGGGTCAACGACTGGTATGCGAGTGCCTACTACGCTTACTGCACCAACAACAACATCGTCACCAACCCGCCCGGCCCGGTTACCGGCGACATCTTCACCGACTATGGCAACATGGCCTACCGCGGTCTGCGTGGCGGCACCTGGTTCAATGGCGGCGGCCAGCAGTTCTACGGTTACAGCCGGGTCTCCAACCGCGACCCGTCCTGGTCGCTAGGGACCCCGCCCGACGGCAACGCCGACACCGCCTGGTTCCAAGTCGGGTTCCGCGTCATGCGCCCGGAGAAACTCACGCAAACCGTCGGCTTGTTCCTCAACGCCACCAATGCCTGCCCCGGCTACACGCTGATGTCCCCGATGCAGGGCACTAATGCCTACCTGCTCAACAACGCCGGCCAGTATGTCCACAAATGGACGAGCCAGTATTGTCCAGGCCGCGGAGACTACCTAATGACGAACGGCCACTACTTCCGCGAATGCTCCGTGCGAACGATTCTTTCCACCGGGGGCGGCGAAGGCGGTCGCCATGAGGAACGTGACTGGGAAGGCAACCTCGTCTGGGCCTTCGACCTGAACACCAGCACCAACATGAGCCACCACGATTTCAAGGTTCTCCCCAACGGCAATCTGATTATGATCGTCTGCGAATATAAATCGCTGGCCGATGTCATCGCCGCAGGATTCAACACCAACCTCTGCGTGTCCGCGATCACCGCCAACGGCGGGTTCATGCTCCCCGACTACATTGCCGAAGTCCAACCCACCCGGCCCTACGGCGGCAACATCGTCTGGGAATGGCATTCGTGGGACCACCTCATCCAGGATTACGATTCGACCAAGCACAACTACGGTGTCGTCAGCAACAACGTCGGCCTCATCAATGCCAATCCCCCGAGCGGACAAAACCAGCAATTCTGGAACCATTTCAACGGGATTGACTACAACCCGCAGTTTGACCAGATCCTGATCAGTTGCCGCTGCAACAGCGAAATCTGGGTCATTGATCACAGCACCACCACCGCCCAGGCCGCCGGTCATACCGGTGGAAGCTACGGTAAAGGTGGCGACCTGCTCTACCGTTGGGGCAACCCCCAGCAATACAAACTCGGCACGCAAGCCAACGAAATTCTCTGGCAGCAGCATTGCTGTATCTGGATTCCCGCCAACTACCCCGGAGCCGGTCACATCCTCATCTTCAACAATGGTAATGGCGGACGCGGCTATACCTCCGTGGACGAGATCGTCCCGCCGGTGGACGCTTACGGTAATTACTCGCGCACGACCGGTGCCGCCTTTGGCCCGGCGAATCTTTACTGGACCTACACAAATAATCCCGCGACCAACTTTTACTGTTCCGACATCGGCGGCGCCGAACGCGAGGCGAACGGCAACACGCTCATTACCCACGGCACACACGGCACGCTCTTTGAGGTCACCACCAACGGCACGACAGTCTGGTCTTATATCAACCCCGAAACCTCCACGCCGCTGGCCCAAGGCTCCGCCATCCCGCCCGATCCGAACATGGCCGGGCAATGGTACAATGAAGTTTTCAAAGTCCACCGCTACCCGACCAACTTCGTCGGCTTCACAGGCAAAGATCTGACCCCGCGCGGCACGGTTGAAACCTACACCGGCGCTGCCACCGATAGCGTCGGCCTTGGCTTGCCTGACATCTGGGTCCGCGCCCACTTCGGCACCCTCTCCGCCGTCACCGCCACCAGCGATCATAACGGCGACGGTTTGACCGATATCCAGTGCTACCAATGGGGCCTGGATCCCACGGCGTGGAACACCCCCGTTATTGCCGCAATAACCCAGACGCCCGTTTCACCCACCTCGGCTGATGCCGTCTGGGTCACGGCCCAGCTTACGGACAATGTCAGCAGCACGCGGCAACTCATGCTTAACTGCAACACGGGCGGCGGTTGGACTAACGTCACACTGTTCGACGATGGTTTGCACCAGGACGGCGCCGCAGGGGATGGCATCTACGGCGGCCAGATTGCTGCGCAGCCCTCGGGCGCCACAGTCTCCTATTACCTGGCGGCCAGCGACAGTTTGGGCCTTACTGCTACCACTCCTGCGGGCGCGCCAGGCACCACGTACTCGTATGTCGTGCAGACGGTCGCCACCAATGTCCAGCCAATCATAACCGGCGTGACCCATACGCCGGGCGGTGTTCAGATTGCCTGGGCCAGCGTGGCCGGCAAAGACTATATCGTGCTCTGGAAAGCGACCACTAACGCGCCCGCGTGGTACTTCCTCGACCTGGTCACCAGCAGCGCCACAAACACCACTTACATGGATACCTCGAGCACACAGCCAACAGGAGAATATGGCATTCTCGATGTCTCGACTGACCAGTTCGTTCCCATCGCTTCCGAGGACGCAATTCCTGCCACCTTGAACTTGAGCTGGACGAGCCTGCCTTCCCGGACCTACACCGTGCTCTACGGGCCCACGCTCGGCGCCTCCAGTTGGACCACCATCAGCACCAACCAAAGCATCGGCACTCTGACCTCATTCAGCGACACAAACTCCGTTCGCGTTGGCCAGCCGCAAGGCTACTACCGCGTGCAATTGGCGCCGTGAGCCAGTGAGTCGCAACGCACATGAAGAACAGCACTCGGTTTGCGGCATGGATGCTTTGCTGGGTGGCGCTGAACACGGCGGCGAGTGTGGTGGAGACAAACGCTTCGCTGACCCAACTGGCCTCCGGCTTGCACTTCACCGAAGGGCCGGCGGCCGACACCGTTGGCAATGTCTTCTTCTCGGACATTCCCGCGGATACAATCTACAAGTGGTCAGTGTCGAACCAACTTTCAGTCTTCCGCACAAACTCCGGTGGAGCGAACGGCCTCTGCTTCGACGTCGGCGGCAATCTGGTGGCCTGCGAGGGTGACAATGGGCGCATCGTGTCCATCAGCCCGCAACTGAGCATCACGGTCCTGGCCAGCAACTACGCCGGCGCGAGATTCAACGAACCCAACGACCTGTGGATTGATCCGGCCGGCGGCGTCTATTTCACTGATCCGGTGTATTTCGGCCATCCCGTCGTGCAAGGCGGGGAGCATGTCTATTACATCAGCCCTGACCGCAGCACCGTCAGCCGCGTCGTCACCGACATGGTGCGCCCCAACGGGTTGGTCGGCAGCCCCGATGGAAAGACGCTGTACATCGCCGACTGGGGTGCCACCAACGTCTTCCGCTACACCATCAACACGAACGGCACCCTGACGAACAAAACGCTGTTCGCCCGAGTGAAGTGCGACGGCATGACGCTCGACGCTGAGGGCAACTTCTACTTTTGTGAAAACGCCGTCCTCGTCTATGATGCCGCCGGCCAAAAGGCGGAACAAATCAGCGTTCCGGCGCGGCCAACCAATGTGGAGTTCGGCGGCAGTGACCGCAAGACGTTGTTCATCACGACTGACAGCGGCTCGCTGTACTCTATCCGCATGCGGGTGCAGGGAGTGGCCCCCACCAGCACCAACACCCCGGCCAGACTGGGCAGCGCGGTTTGGACCAATGGCTCGATGCAGTTCGCCGTCACTGGCTGCCTTGGCCAGTCGTATTGCGTGCAGGCTTCAACCAACCTTGTCTACTGGACAACCGTCTGCACGACCAACCTTTCCAACACCTTCTCCCTCTGGACGGACACGGATTCACCAAACTACTCCCGGCGGTTTTACCGTCTCTCGTCCGGTCCTTGAAGCACGAAAGAATAGGAAGCTCGACCATTACGAACCCATTCGGGAAAGACCTCATCATGAATGTTCTATGGCCTTGTCGCGGTCACCGGGACGGCGCGGAAAACAAACACCGTCGGCCAGATATATCGCTATTTCCGTAAAGGCTCTGTAGAAACCCGGGCGGCCTTTCCGTTCATACTCTTGATGACACGATCTTGTCTCTGGAAATCGGTACGTGCGGCGGCTGGCGCTGCGGCGCTCGGCGTGTCCGCTCTTGTGGCGCAGGACAAAAACCTGCCTGGTTTCGCGCTGATCCCCGCCGGCACGTTCGAGATGGGCGACCATTACGGGTATCGCGATGAGAAACACGAGAGCCATGAAGTGCCCATCCACTTGGTTTACTTGGACTCGTTCCAGATCGGCATCAACGACGTCACGACGAAGCAGTATTGCGAGTTTCTCAACTCGGCGCTGGCGCAGAAGTCAATTGAGATCAGAAACGGCGGAGTTTATCTGCTTGGCGGACAGGATTTGCTTTGTGACACGCGGACAATGTCGCCGTATTCGCGGATTGGTTGGAGCGGGAAGCAGTTCACCGTGCTCGACCAGAAAGAAGACCATCCCATGGTGTGCGTCCGCTGGCATGGCGCCGCAGCGTACTGCAACTGGCTGAGCGTGCAGAAACAATTGCCGCTCTGCTACCACACGACCACGTGGGATTGCGATTTCAACAAGAGCGGCTTCCGGCTGCCCACCGAAGCCGAGTGGGAATACGCGGCCCGCGGCGGAAAACAGAACCCGTATTGCAATTACCCGTGGGGCAACGACTCCGATCCAGCCAAAGCCAACGTGCCGCAATCGAACAACCCGTTTCGCACCGGCCCGTTGCCGTGGACGACACCGGTCGGGTTTTTCAACGGAAAACTCCACCATAAGGCCGACTTCGGCTGGCCGGGAGCGCAGGAAACATATCAAACCGCCAACAGCGTCAACGGCTTCGGCCTCTACGACATGGCCGGCAATGTCTGGCAATGGTGCAATGACTGGTACACTCACAATTATTACTCCTACAGCCCCACCAACAACCCTGCCGGTCCCGCCCAAGGCAGTCTGCTCCCGGACGGCAAGCCGTACCACTCCATGCGCGGTGGCTGTTGGTACAACGGCGACTACATGCGTTCCCGCATTTCCAATCACGTCCCGTCGTACTATCGCGGGCCGCAAGACCCAAATCATCCGTACTACGCGTTTGGCTTTCGGGTGGTCTGCCCTGTGAATGCCGAAAGTCGTCCAACCATCAAGCCGACACCGGTGCAACCGGACGGCAGGCGCAACGGCGGCCGGCCTCCCCGGGATGCCAATCGTCCGCCGCGTCCCGATGCACAACCAACAAGCCGCAATGACTCGGGCGGAACAGGCGGAAGCAGCCGAGGTCAGAATGGTTCATTCGTCCTGCGCAGTTCCGAGGTGACGGATGGCGGGACATTACCGGTGGAATTCACCGGCGACGGCGCCAGCGCCACGCTGCCGCTCGAATGGAGCGGGGCGCCGGCCGGGACTAAGAGCTATGCGCTCATCATGCACCACATTGATCCTCAGGGAGTGGTCAAGTGGTATTGGACCCTCTACGACATCCCGGCGGACGTCCTAAGCCTGCCCAAAAATGTGAAAGGTGTCGGGACGTTGGGCAACAACAGCGTCAACCGGAGAAGGGAATATGCACCGCCACATTCCAAGGGACCGGGGCCCAAGACCTACATCTACACGGTTTATGCCTTGTCGGCACCGCCCCGAATCACTGTCGCGCCTTCCGAAGTAAACCGGGAGGTTCTGCTCGCGGCCATGAAGGACAAGATCCTTGCCAGTGCCGAACTCAGCGTGGTTTACACGCGTTCGGGCAGCAGCGAGGACCGGAGTCCTGGTGCTGGCCCGCCGCGTGATCCCAACCGCCAACAAGACGAACGCCGACCACCCGCTGACCGATGAATCAATGCTTTAGCGAACCGACCCCCCCTGAAACAGTTAATCTCGATATGAAAAAGGAATACCAAGCCATGAGTCGTCTGGTCAGAAATGCCCTGTTCGCATTGCTGCTGACGGGCAGTGTGATTCAGTTCACTGGGTTTGCCTTGGCTCAAGAGCAACCCAATGACCGCCCACGCCGACCCGACGGGCAGGACCGAGGCCAAGGGCCTGGCCAGGGCCGTGGCGGCGACCGGCGTGAGATGGCAGAGAACAAGACGCCCCTATCGCCGAACCCCGGCCAGACCGTCGGCTTGTTCCTGAACACCCCGAAGGCGTTCACTGGCTACACCCTGTTCGCGCCCAAGCACAACACCGTCACTTACCTGATGGACAACCAGGGGCAGGTTGTACACCAGTGGAAGAGCGCCTACGAGCCTGGGCAATCCGCCTATCTGCTCCCAAATGGCCACCTGGTGCGCGCCGGCATGTTGAAGGTCCAAGGTGGCACGGGAGGTGGCGAAGGCGGTCGCATCGAGGAGTATGACTGGGACGGCAACCTGGTCTGGGAGTTCAACCACGCCACCCGCGACTACCAGTTGCATCATGACATCAAGCCTATGCCCAACGGCCACATTCTCGCGCTGATGGTGGAGCGCAAATCTCGCGAAGAGGCGGTGGAAGCCGGTTTTGATGCCCGTCTCCTGCGCGATGATTTTCTGGTGCCCGATGCCGTGGTGGAGATCGAACCAATTTGGCCGAAAGGCGGCCGCATCGTCTGGCAGTGGCGCGTCTGGGACCACCTCATCCAGAACTCCGACCGCACGAAGGCCAACTACGGCGACGGGGCTGCGCATCCCGAGTTGGTTGACGTCGCCTGCAACGGCCGCGCCACGCCCGCGTTCTGGAACCACATGAATTCCCTCGATTACAACCCCGCGCTTGACCAGATCGTGCTTAGCGCCCGCGGTTGCAACGAGATCTGGTTCCTCGACCACAGCACGACCACGAAAGAAGCCGCTGGCCACACCGGCGGCAAACACGGCAAAGGCGGCGACCTCATTTACCGTTGGGGCAACCCCGCTGCCTATGGACGCGGCACCAGCCGCGACAAGCAACTGGTCCAGCAGCACGACGCGGAATGGATTCCCAGCGGCTCGCCCGGCGCGGGTCACCTTACCATCTTCAACAACGGCTACGATCGTGGTTGGTCGAGCATCGAAGAAATCGTGCCGCCGATGGACGCGAACGGCCACTACATCCTGGAATCCGGCAAAGCGTATGGGCCGGACAAACCCGTTTGGCACTACGAGGCGAAGAACCGCACGGATTTCTTCTCCTCGGAAATCTCCGGCGCACAGCGCCTGCCCAACGGCAACACGCTCATTTGCGCTGGCGTCATCGGCCACCTGTTTGAAATTACACCGGCCGGCGAAATGGTTTGGCAATATGTCAACCCGATGGTCCGCGGCGGCATCCTTGCCCAGGGGGAACTCCCCGGCAAAGACATGCGCGGCCACCTGTGGAACGCCGTCTTCAAGGTCCACCTTTACGCGCCGGATTACCCCGGCCTGGCCGGACGGGATTTGACACCCAAGGGCGTCATCGAACTGCCCGCCTCACAGAAGGGCAAGACCGGCTTGGACCAAATCAATGAGCAACCTCGTGACAACCGCGGCCCCGGCGGCCAAGGCAGGAGTGGTGGTGGGCGTGGCGCTGGCGGCGGCGGGCAAGGCGATGGTGAGAATCGGCCGCCGCGTGACGACCGCTCCGGCCAATGAGGAGCCCAAGTTTGAAACACGCACTGCTGATTCTCGTTTCGCTCGCCACGTCTGTTTTCGCCTACGAACGCCTTCAGGGCCCCACCGAGTTGCTCTACTGGGACAAGACAAACGCCTACAACGGCTACACCTTGTTCGGCAGCCACGGCACCACCTACCTGATCGATATGTCCGGCCAGGTGGTCCACACTTGGCGCCTGGGCACCAACCCGCGCTTCCTCGACAATGGACATATACTGGACGCCTCCAGGGATGACCCCAGCGGTTTCCAGGGTTTTGTCGAAGTGGATTGGGACGGCAGGAAGGTCTGGGAATACACGGAGAAACGCGAGGACTACGCTCCGCATCACGATTGGGTCCGAACCTTCAACCGGAAGCTCAATGCCTGGACGATGATGTACATCGCCAACAAATCCATCTCCCACGAGCAGGCCATTGCCGCCGGAGCGGATCCGCGCAAAGGCCCCTACGAGGGCGGCCAGATGGATGCGGTGGTCGAAGTGGACATGAAAGGCAATGTCATCTGGGAATGGTGCTTCTTCGACCACGTCGTGCAAGATGTTGATCCGGCCAAACCTAATTACGTCGGCCAAGGCAAGACCATCGCCGATTACCCGAACCGGATTAACATCAACCTGCCCGGCCGACCGCTGAAGCGCGATTGGCTCCACTGCAACTCCATGGACTACAACTCCGAGCTGGATCAGGTCGTAGTCAATTCTGTGCAGGGCGAGCTGTATGTCATCGACCACGGGAACACATTCATTCCCGGCGACCCCAAAGCCAGCATCGCGAAGGCCGCCGGGCCGGCGGGCGATTTTCTTTACCGCTTTGGCGACCCGGCGCGTTACGCCCAGGGCGACCCGCCGCGCGTGCTGGAGAATTGGGATAACGCGACTTCCGGGCACAAGCAGATGGGCGGCGCGCACGACGTTCAGTGGATCAAACCCGGCCTGCCTGGGGCCGGGCACTTGATGGTCTTCAACAATGGACAGTATCTCTTCCAGCGCACGCCGCAGTCTTCCATCATCGAGATCAACCCTTTCCTCGATGCCAGCGAGCGGGACACCGGAAAGTATGTCAACCCGCCCGAGGCCGGTTATCGCCGCGAAGAGTATGACCGCGACACGCACAACTCACCCCGGCAGATTTCCCGGCAAGTGGTCTGGACCTATCGGTCGATTAACAACCATGGTTTCTTCAGCCAGATCGGCTGCAGCGGACAGCGGCTGCCCAACGGCAACACGTTGGTCTGCTCGGACACGGAGGGCCACTTCTTCGAAGTGACTGCCGCGGGCAAACTCGTCTGGGAATACATCAACCCCGTCACCAGGGAGTTTGGAACGGTTAAGATTTTGCCCGACGCCCTGCCCATGGTGAACAGCGCCTTTCGGGCTTATCGCTACGGACCCGACCACCCCGCCCTCAAAGGCAAAGACCTCAAACCCTTGGGCACTATCACCGATGCCTTTCCGCGCCAGCCCGATCCCCGCGCCAAAGATCGTCCGCCACCCGGGCAGAGAAAAGGGAAAGGCGGAGGCCGTGGTCAGGGTGGAGGGGGCCAGGGCGGTGGCGGCCGCGGCGGTCAGGGTGGAGGGAACGCCCAATAAAATGGACAACTATTCCAAGCTGCTTCGGTTGGGCTTGTCCGCATTCATTCTGAGTGCTGTAAACACGCTGATCGGTTCAGATAACCGCCCGGTGCAGGGCCAGGGTTCTCCCACGGGGCCTGCCCTCATTGCTCCAGGAGCCACCCTACAGGAACTGGCCGGCGGTCTCCAGTTTGGCGAAGGGCCGGCCGCGGATGCCGAAGGGAACGTGTTTCTTTCGGATATTCCGGCAAGCCGCACGCTTAAATGGTCCGTGGACGGGAAGCTTTCAACCTTTCGAACCGACACGGGCAACGCGAACGGCCAGTTCTTTGACAAGGATGGCAACCTGATCGTTTGTGAAGGCGGACGCGGCCGGCTGGTTTCCGTGGATCGCCAGGGCCACGTAACGGTCGTCGTGGACCAATTCCAAGGCAAACGATTCAACCAGCCCAACGACTTGTGGATCGATCCCAAGGGAGGAATCTATTTTTCCGACCCCATCTACGGTCGGGGAGTAAGAGCGCAGGAAGGCGAATACGTTTATTACCTCAATCCTGACCGGCAAAGGATAATTCGTGTGATCACTGACTTCGCCAGGCCCAATGGTTTGGTTGGTACGCCGGACGGCAAAGTGCTTTACGCAAGTGATCACGGGGCTAAGAAAATCTACGCGTATGACATCAACGCCGACGGCTCCCTGTCCAATAAACGATTCTTTGCCCCCGTCGCCGCGGATGGCATGACGCTGGACAACGAAGGCAACCTTTATCTTTGCGAGGACGCCGTGCTGATTTACGAGCCTTCCGGTAAGAAGATAGGGACCATTGAAGTGCCGGAGCAGCCCACCAACGTCTGCTTTGGCGGACCGGACGCCCAAACGCTTTTCATCACCACACGGCCAAAGCTTTACTCGATCCGGATGTGCGTTGGCGGCACGGCCAAGTCGAATCGACAGGCGCAACACAACCAATAGAATAGGACCCACTGATGAAGACTCTGCTCAGCGGTTGCTTCGGCGCGCTGCTCTCCGCTTCCCTGCTGGGCGCGGAGAAGCAGCCGAATTTTATCCTCGTCCTGGGTGAGGGCGCGGGCTGGACCAGCTCCTCCGTGCAGATGGACGACCGCATTCCCGCCTCGAAAGGCGCCGGCATCAAGACGCCCAACCTCGAACGGCTCGCCGCCGCCGGCATGCGATTCTCCGACGGCTACGCGGCCTCGCCGCGCTGCACGCCGTCGCGCGCGGCGCTGTTCACGGGTCGCAGCCCGGCAGCCTTGCACATGACCTTCGTCGGCATTGGCGGCGGGCGCGGCGAAGGCGCAGTGACAACCAAGCTAATCACGCCTCATGCGTTGCTCGAAATGCCCGAAACCGAGACCACCATCGGCAAATTGCTCAAGCGCGGGGGCTACGCGACGGCGCATTTCGGCAAGTGGCACGTCGGACGGGAACACCCGTCCAAGCACGGCTTCGACGAGAGTGACGGTCCCACCGGCAACGGCGGCCCTGAGAACGTCGCCAATCCGAATCCCAAACAGGCGCTCGCGATGACAACGCACGGCATTGACTTTATGGAACGACAGGTGAAAGCCGGCCGTCCGTTCTACCTCCAGATGTCGCACTATCCAAGCCAGGGGGAAAGGGGCGGCGGCGGCAGGAACCGCGGGACGGACAATCAGAGCGAGGAGATCAGCACCGTGGACAAGACCTTGGGAGAAGTCCTCGACGCTGTGGAGCGGCTTGGACTGAAGGACAGCACCTATATCATCTACACCACCGACCACGGCGCCCCGGGGCGGAACCCGCCGCTCGCCGGCGGCAAAGGCACCGTTTGGGAAGGTGGCCTCCGCGTGCCGTTCATCGTGGCCGGCCCCGGCATCAAGGCCGGCGC
This sequence comes from uncultured Verrucomicrobiota bacterium, assembly GCA_903873945.1. Taxonomy (GTDB): domain Bacteria; phylum Verrucomicrobiota; class Verrucomicrobiia; order Limisphaerales; family UBA8199; genus CAIQQM01. Next base: position 2,180 of record CAIQQM010000246.1, on the reverse strand, counting down.
TTGTTCCCACGTGCGTGTGAGCGCGACGGATTTGTTTCCCACGTTCGCGGAGCTGGCCGGCATTAAAGCACCGCTGCCCAAAGGTGTCGAAGGCGGCAGCTTCGTGCCGCTATTGATGAATGGCGGCACGGGCACGGTCAAACGACCGCGGGAGGAGTTCGTCGTCCACTTCCCGCATTATGATAAGGATCAGATCGGACCGGCCTCCGCCCTTATCCTGGGGAACTACAAGTTGATCCGGGCATACGAAAACAGCGCGCTGTACTTGTTCGATTTGTCCAAGGACCTGGGCGAACGGAATGACCTGGCAAAGCAAATGCCGGAGAAGGCCTCGGAACTGGACCAGCGGCTCACGGACTATCTCAAAGCCGTGAACGCGCAAATGCCATCCCCCAACCCTAATTACGATCCCAGCCAGGCCGCTAATACCCTGCCGGGGGAAAGACGCAAGGGCGGTGGCCAGCGCGGCGGCGGGAAAGGCGGCGGACCAACTCAATGAAACCCTCTACTAAAGGCAAACAGCTTCCCGCCCTCGGCATTCTGCTAAGCCTGCTGCTGGCGCTGGCGGTCCAAACCTCTGCCCAGTCCGATAGTTCTCCCCCCGGACCAGCCCAGGGGGACGGTGGCGGTCGGGGGCGGGTAGACCGAGCTGCCGACGAGGAATCCGGCCGCAAAGGCGGCGGGTCGAGACAGCCCATCCAGACCTCTAAATGCAACGATGTGCCGGCACACCCCTTTGATCTGATCCTGGGCCGCCCAACCCCGAACTCAGTCACGATCAGCGTTCTGTGTTATGAGGATACCGAAGGCGGACTCGTTTACGGAACGCAGCGAGGTAAACCCGCGAGCAGCACCCCCACGCGCCTGTTCAAGAAAGGCGAACCAGTGGAGATCGCGCTGAGAGCGCTCGAACCTAACACGCAATACTACTACCAGTTTCGTTCAGCCCGGACGAACAGTGAGGAATTCACGTTCCACACAACGCGCCCACCGGGAAGCACTTTTACTTTCACAATTACGGCGGATTCCCACCTGGACGAGCACACGGATCCCGTCATCTACCAGCGCACCCTGGCGAATGCGCTTGCCGATGTTCCGGACTTCCACATTGATCTCGGCGACACCTTCATGAGCGAGAAACACCCGAGCCGCGAATCAGCCGCAAAGCAATACGTCGCCCAGCGTTACTACTTTGGTCAACTCTGCGATTCTGTGCCGCTGTTCCTCGTGCTCGGTAATCATGACGGCGAAAGCCCGCGGGGTCGCGGCAGCGACTCCGACAGCCTCGCTGTTTGGTCGAACCGGATGCGCAAGCGCTATTTCCCGAATCCCGTTCCCGACAGCTTTTTCACCGGCAATGCGACGAAGCACCCCGAAGCGGGTCTCCTGCAGGACTACTATGCCTGGGAGTGGGGCGACGCTTTGTTCGTCGTGCTGGACCCATTCTGGTTTACGCAGAAGCAACGTGGCCAGAGCGACAACTGGAAACGCACGCTGGGTGCCGAGCAGTATCAGTGGCTCAAACGCACACTCGAAGCGAGCAAAGCGAAGTTGAAATTCGTTTTCATCCATCATCTGGTCGGCGGGGCGGATAACCAGTGCCGCGGCGGAGCCGAAGCCGCGCCGTTCTACGAATGGGGAGGACGGAACGCGGACGGGACCGATGGCTTCAAGGAGAATCGGCCCGGCTGGCCCGCGCCGATTCATCAACTCCTCGTGCAAAACAAAGTAATCGTTGTTTTCCACGGTCACGATCACTTCTACGCAAAACAGGACTTGGATGGAATTGTTTATCAAGAAGTGCCGCAGCCCGGCTATCCCGGGAATGGCAGACCGCCCCGCTCCGCCACGGAATACGGCTATGTGAACGGAACCATTCTCGGAAGCTCGGGACACCTACGGGTGGTAGTTTCGGCCAGCAAGGCAACGGTAGATTACGTTCGCACCGGCGGTTCAGCAGCCCACTCGTACTCAGTTCCCGCACGCAGCACACCATAAACCTCAAGTAGGGCAAGACCGCCTTCGCCCCCAGACCGCTGCGTTCGGGCGGCGGCCGGCAGGGTGCGTGCCAGCGGCCCCCCTTTCCCCTGGCCGCTGTCACGCCCCCTGCTTTTCGTCCGCCGCCCTGCCACTTCGCTCCGGAAAAGACAAAGTTAATGGACTCCTTCGGGCTGTCGGGC
>CAIQQM010000245.1 GCA_903873945.1 uncultured Verrucomicrobiota bacterium | reverse complement strand
TGACACTGCGCATTTTCCGGCGGCAGTAACGTTACGGTAACACGCGCTCCAGGTCTCAATATTCTATTGGTTCAATAGTTTAGCGTTCGCTGTGGCAGCAAAGTGATAATGTCCCCTTTGAGCAAGGTAGAAATGTCCCCTTGACAGCCCCCAAGCTTTGGGGATGCAGGAAGGACAACTACTCATGACCCAGGCCGATAGAGACCGGCTGGTGACGTTGAAGAAAGCCAAGAAGAAACTGATTACGCAGCGCGAGGCTGCCGAGGAGCTGGGGTTGAGCATCCGGCAGGTGAAGCGATTGCTCTATGCGCTGAAGAAGCGCGGGGACAAAGGCGTGGTCCACGGACTGCGGGGAAAGCCGTCCAACCGAAAGATCGAAGAGCGTGTCGAGCGAGAGGCAGTGAAGATCTTGTCCGCGCCGGTGTACGAAGGGTTCGGACCTACCTTGGCGGCGGAGTACCTGGGTAAGAAACACGGGATCGAGGCGTGCAAAGAAACGGTACGGAAGTGGATGATCGGCGGCAAGCTGTGGCGGGCGAAGAAAGAGAAGGTCAAGCAAGTGCATGTCTGGCGGCCGCGGCGGAGCCGGTTTGGAGAGTTGGTGCAGTGGGACACCAGCGAGCACGACTGGCTGGAGGGACGAGGGGAGAAGCTGTATCTGATCGCGATGATCGACGACGCCACGAGCCGGTTATTCGGGCGCTTCGTGCGGCACGATTCCAGCGAGGAAAATATGCGGCTGCTGTGGAGTTACCTGGAAAAGTTCGGCCGGCCGCTGAGGTTTTATACGGACAAGGCGAGTCTGTTTCAGACGGCGGAGAAGCACAAGCGGGATGAGCCGGGGGTGGAGAAAGACGCGGTGGAAATGCCACCGACACAGATCGGTCGGGCCTTACGGGAACTGGGGATCGCGTGGACTGCAGCGCATTCTCCCCAGGCCAAAGGGCGCGTGGAAAGGAATTTCGAGACGGCACAAGATCGCCTGGTGAAAGGGATGCGAGTGGCTGGGGTGACGACGATCGAGCAAGCCAACCAATACCTGACCGAGGACTACTTGGTGTGGTGGGAACGAGAGTTGACGGTGGAGGCAGCGAACCGCGACGATGCGCATCGCCCTTTGGAAAAGGGCCATAACCTGGCGGCGTCGTTGAGCCATGTGGAGACGCGCCAAGTGCGGAATGATTACACTTTGCGCTGGGACGGGAAGTTGTATCAGATCGAGCGTCAGGCGGTTGTGAGTGGATTGCGCGGGGCTAGCGTGCGGGTCGAGCAGCGGCTGGACGGATCGCTGGCGGTGCGCTATGGCGAGCGATATTTGCCGGTGGAAGAGTGCGCCGTGGCGGACAAGCCCAAAGCCGCTCACCCGGTGAAGACGGCAAAGCCACCTCGTGCCGGTCGACGAGGCAGTGACTGGGATAAGAATTTCGATCTGAAGAAAGGGCCGAAAATCTGGCAAGCGGCGCAAGGGTCGGGTCACCGACGGGGAGGCGCTGTCTGATGAACTCGATCCGGAGGGAGTGGCGCGAAGGCAAAGTTCGCCCTGTACCGGGAAACTCTCCGCACGACCGGCTGGTAAGCCGGGGTATTCTCTCGTCAAGGAGAATTTGCGACGATCCCTTCCCCGCCACTCCGCATCCGCCGCAGACTACACCAGCGCGGCCCGTTTGCGTTTTTCAGGCATGGCGGAATCTATCGGTCCGATGGGGTTCAAAGTCAAAACCCAAAAAACTCTCAACCCGAGCGGGGGTGCCGCCTCCCGTTGGTCGGCCCCCCGTGCCCGGTAAAGGACGCGACGGGAGGAACTACGCGCCCTGCTCATCGTCCGCGATGAGTTCCGGCCGGCTATTCCTCGATCGGGTTGCTCGCCAGCAGAGCCCGTCTCCGCTTTACCGGCAATCGCAGAATAACATGCACTCCCCAGAGGCCCAGGCCAAAGGGGACATTTCTACTTTGCCAGCGAGGGGACATTTCTACTTTGCCTTGACATACCCGATCGGCTGCATGTTTCTATCCTATACTTGGCGTATAATCAACGTCGGCCCACTACGTAGAATGGAAATCCCTATTAGGAGATATGCTATGAAAACACTTGCTCTTGTGATCGC
>CAIQQM010000244.1 GCA_903873945.1 uncultured Verrucomicrobiota bacterium | reverse complement strand
GCCTCGGCGTCATCCGGCTTCAAGCGGAGGACTTCCCGGAATTGGCCGATGGCTTCGTCAATCTGCCCTTTCTTGAGAAAGGCAGCGCCAAGGTTGTTGCAAGCCTCGGCGTCATTTGGCCTCAGGCGGATAGCTTCCTGGAATTGGCTGATAGCCCCATCGATTTGACCTTTCCTGCCGAGGGCGGTGCCGAGGTTACTGTGGGCCTTAGCGTCATCCGGTTTGAGGCGGAGGGCTTCCCGGAATTGGCTGATAGCCTCGTCGATTTGGCCTTTCTTGCCAAAGGTAGCGCCGAGGTTGTTGTGGGCTTCGGCGTAATCCGGTTTCAGACGGATGGCTTCCTGGTATTGGCGGATCGCCTCGTCAAGTTGGCCTTTCTCGAGAAGGTCGACGCCGAGGCTGTTGTGCGCGATATGATTGTCCTTCGTGACTGCAAGCGCATGCCGGAAAAGGGTTGCACTGTCCTGCCAATAACCAATCTGCTGCTGCGTCACCGCCAGACACAGGACGATCGCCGCTGCACCCGCCACCGACAACGCAATCATATGATAGCGCCAGCGCCTAGTCAGTTCGTACGCGCCCCAGATTGCCAAGATCAGCACCCCCAGCGATGGAATATAAGTATACCGATCCGCCATTGCGAATTCACCAACCTGCACCAGTCCAATAGCAGGCACCAGCATCCCGCAATACCACAACCACCCCATCAGCAAAAACGGATATCGTCGTCGCTTCACAACAAAAAACACGGAGATGCCCAAGAGCAACCCGCCCGCTAACAGCACCTTCTCCATCGGCCAATACCCGGGGTGCGGATAAAAAAAGGCCAGATCCCTTGACCAGAACAGCTTCTCCAGATAGCGGCAGTACGATATCAGGGCGTTCCCGCTGCGCGCCCCGAGCGGTAGGTTTTGAAGCGGATTCACAGCGCCTCCACGCTTCGACACCACGAATGTCACAACGCTCGCCATTGTCGCGAGGGCAAAGAACGGGATTTTCTCGATTACCAATCGCCTGATAGTTGAGAGTTTGGGTTTAAGGGTTGAGTGGCGAGAGCCAGAGTTTAACGCAAAGACAGTCCAAGCTGGACCTGCCAAGAGACGCAGAGACGCAAGGATGGACTTAGCCACAGATGGCACAGCTGGGATGGGCAACGAGAGTTGAGGGTCGAAAGTTGCCCCGAAAGCTTTCGGGGTACAGAACTGGAAGCGGTGAAGAGGCCAGTAGTCCAAGAGCAACATCACAAACGGCCACGTCACCAGCATCGGCTTGCTCATCAGGCCGCAGGTGAAAAACAATAACGCCAGCCAATAGTGGACGGATGTTAGAGGGTGGACGCAGACGGATGGCTTGCGATCTTCGCCACCCGCCACTCGCCACCCACCGCTTGTCGCTTTCTGTACGTAACGGACATAAAACAGCAGCACGAGAAGCCCAAAGCAGGTGCTCAACACGTCCTTCCGCTCTGCCACCCACGCCACCGATTCCACATGCATCGGGTGCAACCCAAACAGCGCCGCCACCAGCACGCTCCGCCAGAGCGCGCTGGTCAGGCGGTGAAGCAATAGAAAGACCAGCAGGGTGTTAACGGCGTGCAGCAACACACTGGTCAGGTGATGGCCCCAGGGCTTCAACCCGAAAAATTGACAGTCCATCATGTGGGACAGCAGCGTTAACGGGTGCCAATAGCCAAAATGGACCTCTGAGTTGAAGAAGGCCCATTTCACTCCCGCCAAGTTCAAACCGCCCTGAACGTGCGAATTCGCAGTAACATAGTACGGATCATCGTAGTTGACGAAGTCACATCGCGTTGCCGGCCAGTAAATGGCAATTGTCACCATTACCAACATCAAACCCATCAGCCACACTGGAAAACGCAACCGAGCCATATTACCTTATGCCCCCGTCGGTTTGGCCTTTCTTTAGGAGGGCGTTCTGAAGGTTGTTGCGGGCGTCGGCGTAATCCGGGTTCAGGCGGATGGCTTCCTGGTATTGGCGGATTGCCTCGTCGATTTGGCCTTTTTCGTCGAGGGCGATGCCAAGGTTGCAGTGGGCGTTGGCGTGATCCGGTTTGAGGCGGATGGCTTCTTGGAATTCGCGGATCGCTGCGCCGGTCTGGCCTTTCTTGGCGAGGGCGACACCGAGGTTGTCGTGGGCATCAACATAACCCGGTTTGAGGCGGATGGCTTCCCGGAAT
>CAIQQM010000243.1 GCA_903873945.1 uncultured Verrucomicrobiota bacterium | reverse complement strand
CGCAGTGATCTCAGGCAATTTGGCGGCAATCAGCCGGGCGTAACCGCCGGTGGCCACGACCGGAAGCCGGGGCGTTCCAAGCTCGCGTTTCAGCTCGATGACGAGCTCGCGAATCAAGCCGCGATACCCATGCACAGCGCCAACGAGCATGGCGTGTTCAGTACTCTTGCCGATGACGCTCTTGACTTCGCGGATCCTGATGCGCGGCAGCAATGCAGTTCTTTCGTGCAAATAGTCCGTCATCGCCGCCAATCCGGGCGTGATAATGCCGCCCACATAATCCCCGGCTCGGTCAACAACATCGAACGTGACGGCCGTGCCGAAATCCACAACCACCGCCGGCGCTCCGAAATGGTGACGCACGGCCAGCGCGTTCGCGAGACGGTCCGGACCAATCGAACCAGGCGTTGGATAGTTAATGCCGACGCCTCGCAAACTGGCGGGCGTCAGTTCCAGGCTGGCCAGTTTCCAGCGGCGCTTGATGGCCCGGGCGACCCGCGGAGTGGCGCGAGGCACCACACTGCACAAAGCCACTCCGCTGAGCTTTGCGCGGCCAACGAACTTCGCCAGCAGACGGTTGGCGGCTCCATTGAACCAGCCTGCGGTGGGGATATTCGCTTGCTTAGCGACCCGTCCGGAGTTCGCCAGCCCGAGATGGGTATTGGTGTTGCCGATATCAAGCAGGAGCAGCATAGATTCGTGATTCCCTTATTTCTCGAGGGCCACATCGCCGCCCACGATTCGCTCCAGATGGCCATGCTCGGTGCGCAAAAGGAGGGCACCGTCCTCCCCCAACGCTTCGGCGCGGCCATGGAGCTGGCGTTCGCCCATGCGGAGGACGACCTGACGGCCGAGGGTTGTGCAATGCTCTTCCCATTCATCCGCCACGGACGAAAAATCACCGGCGTTGATGCGCGCGTAATCCCGGTCCAGCTCGCGCAGGATCGCCACGGCCAATTCGGAGCGGGAGACGGGCCGGCCGGCCTCGATTTTCAGCGAGGTGGCCGACTTGCGGAACTCAGCGGGAAATTCGGCAAGACTCTGGTTCACATCCACGCCGAGTCCAAGGACGACGTACTTGATTTGATCGAGCTCGGCATTCAGCTCGGTAAGGATGCCCGCGACCTTTTTGCCAGCCACCAGGATATCGTTTGGCCATTTGATTTCGGGTTTCAGTCCGGTTTGTGTTTCAATCGCACGCCGCAACGATGTCGCAGACGCCACGGTCAACTGTGTCGCTTGCTGCGGTCTCAAATCCGGCCGGAGCAGCATCGAAAACCAAAGCCCTTTCCTCGCGGGCGATGCCCATTTTCGTCCCAGCCGTCCCCTGCCCTTCGTCTGGGATTCCGCAAAAACGACAACCCCTTCCTTAACGCCATCGCGCGCGAGTTTATCAACCACATCGTTTGTCGAAGTTGTTTGCTCGAAGACCCGGATATCGCGCCCAATCACCCCAGTCCGGCCAAGCCGGGAGATCAAATCATCGGCGTGCAGAACATCCGGCACACTCAGCAGCCTGTAACCGAGATGGGGGCTGGCTTCAATATCGTAGCCAAGCGAACGCAGGACCTCAATGCGCGCCCAGACGGCCGCGCGGCTCACGCCCATCGCCTGGGAAAGCTCCGCGCCGGAGACGGCCCCGCCACACACGGCTCGCAATGCGCTCAGGATCTCGGCGTCCATGCTCATGTCACGATTCGAAATCGAGCCCGATGTCCACCGCGCGGGCGGAATGCGTCAGCGCGCCGACGGAAATAAAGTCCACGCCGGTTTCGGCAATGGCGCGAACGCCGGCCAAAGAAACGCCGCCGCTGGCTTCAGTTTGCGCGGCGCCTTTGCATTTTCGCACAGCAAGACGCAATTGGATTGGGGTCATATTGTCCAGCAGCACGATGTCCGCGCCCGCGGCAACCGCCTGCTCCACCTGGTCCAGTGTGTCGGCTTCAACTTCAACTTTCAGCCCGGGATATTTGGCCCGCGCACACTGAACGGCAACCGCAACCGCATTGGGTGATTCATCCTTCAACGCAGCGAGGTGATTGTCCTTAATCAACACCATATCGAAGAGGCCAAGGCGGTGGTTGATTCCCCCGCCGCACGCCACCGCGTACTTTTCGAATCGCCTCCAGCCCGGCGTTGTCTTGCGCGTATCGAGAATTTGCGCCGGAGTGCCCTTCACCGCATCCACGAACTGCGAGGTCAGGGTGGCGACGCCGGACAGCCGCTGCGCGAAATTCAGCGCGACGCGCTCGGCGCTGAGTATGGCGCGAGCAGGGCCGGAAACGCTCAGCAAAACCTCATCCGCGGCAGCACGGTGGCCATCCTGGACAGCGCGAGTCATTTGAATATCGGGAGACAACTCCCGGAAAGCGGTCTCAACGAAAGCCGCCCCGGCCAGGACCAGAGGTTCCCGAGCGCGCATCACCGCCTTCGCGATGGCGTTCTCCGGCACAGTGGCCAATGTCGTCACGTCCCCGCTGCCGACGTCCTCAGCCAAAGCGAGCTGGACGGCATGGCGTATTTCTTCTGCACGCAACGGATCCACGCGGGCAGAATGGATGAAAGCGTTAAAAAGCGAAAGGCTGTTGTTGAGACGCCGCCCGCGGATTGAAATTCAAAACTGATCGTCAGCGTACCAGTGGTGGATAGCGAAAAAGAGCATCCAGTTCCCCGGATGCTCTTTGTGTAATTGTGACGCAGATCAGCCCAGCAGGGCACTTTCGGCCGCAGCCAGAGCGGAACTGGGGGCTTGCCCTTCTTCCGCCTCAGGCTCATCCGAGATTTCCACCAACGGCTTAAGCCGGACCTTGCGGTGATAATCGAAGCCGGTTCCGGCGGGAATAATGTGCCCCATGATCACGTTTTCCTTGAAGCCTCGCAGATAATCCACCTTGGCGCGCGTGGCCGCCTCGGTCAGCACGCGGGTGGTGTCCTGAAAGGAGGCGGCGCTGAGGAAGCTCTCCGTCTCAAGAGAGGCTTTGGTGATGCCGAGCAGCACAGGTTGGGCCTCGCCAGGTTTGCCGCCCATTTTCTCAACGCGCGCATTTTCTTCCTCAAACTCAAGTTTATCCACCTGTTCTCCCCACAGGAATGTGGTGTCCCCCGGTTCGGTGATGCGGACTTTGCGAAGCATCTGCCGCACAATGGTCTCGATATGCTTGTCGTTAATCGTGACGCCTTGCAGGCGATAGACTTCCTGCACTTCGTTGACAAGATGCTCTTGCAGCTCCTGTGGGCCGCAGATGTCCAAAATTTCGTGGGGATCAATCGGACCTTCGGTGAGCTGCTGTCCTTTTTTGACGTAATCGCCCTTGAACACAATGACATGCTTGCCGATAGGAATGAGGTGCTCCTCCTCCACGCCAGTTTGCTGGTCCTTGATAACGACACAGCGTTTGCCGCGCACACTGGTTCCAAAGTCGACGATACCGTCAATTTTTGAAATCTCGGCGGCGTCTTTAGGCCGGCGCGCTTCGAATAACTCAGCCACGCGCGGCAGACCACCCGTGATATCCTTTGTTTTGGATGTTTTCCGGGGCGTTTTGGCCATTAGAGTGCCGGCAACGATCTTATCGCCCTCAGAGACCACGATATGGGCGGCGGAAGGAATCAGGTAATTTGCCACAGCCTCGCCATCGTCACCAAGAATGACGATCTGCGGGTGCAAATCTTCTTTGTGTTCGATAACGACCATGGCTTCCTGGCCAGTGGTTTCATCGGTTTCCTGTTTCATGGTGACGCCCTCAATGATGTCGAGGAACTTCACCTTGCCGGCTTTCTCCGAGAGAATCGGGACATTATAAGGATCCCACTGGACAAAGGTGTCTCCCTTTTTCACATTGCCGCCGTCCGGCACCGAGATGACCGCACCGATGACGACGGTGTGTTGTTCCAACTCGCGTCCGTCGTCGGCGAGAATGGAAACAGTGCCGTTCTTGTTCAAAACGATATTGCTGCCGTCTTCGAGTTCAACGAGGCGCAATTCGTTGTAGCGGATAACGCCCCCGAACTTGGCTTTGATCTGCGGCTGCTTGAAGACCTGAGAGGCCGTGCCGCCAATGTGGAAAGTCCGCATCGTAAGCTGGGTGCCCGGCTCGCCGATAGACTGCGCGGCGATGATGCCGGTGGCTTCGCCAAGCTTGACCAAAGAGCCGGTCGCCAGGTTGCGGCCATAGCAATAGACACAAACCCCGTGCTTGCTTTCACAAGTGAGGACGGAACGGATTTTTACTTTCTCCACGCCGCTGGAATCAATCAGCTTGGCTTTGACCTCGTCAATTTCCTCGTTGGCTTTGGCCAGCAGTTCCTTTGGCTTTTGCGGGTTGAAAATATCGTCGCAGGAAAAACGGCCTACAAGACGCTCGCTGAGTTTGACAACTTCGTCTTCGCCTTCGTAGATCGCCTGAACCCAGATGCCGTTGGTGGTGCCGCAATCATTTTCGCGGATGATCACATCCTGAGCAACATCCACGAGCTTGCGGGTCATGTAACCTGAATCAGCGGTCTTAAGGGCCGTATCGGCCAAACCTTTACGGGCGCCGTGAGTGGAGATGAAATACTCGAGCACCGTGAGGCCCTCACGGAAATTGGACAGAATGGGCTTCTCGATGATGTCGCCGGACGGCTTTGCCATCAGGCCGCGCACCCCGGCGAGCTGGCGCACCTGCTGGCGGTTGCCGCGCGCTCCGGAATCCACCATCAGCGAGACCGGGTTGTATTCCTTCTTGCCATGGTTGGTTTCGAGCGTCTTCAACATGACGTTGGCGATCTGGTCGGTACAATGGGTCCAGATGTCGATGATCTTGTTGTAGCGTTCACCGGGGGTGATGACACCTTTGCGATATTGTTTTTCGACTTCGCGGATTTGTTTCTGCGCGGCATCGATTTCCTGGCCCTTTTCCTTCGGGATAATCATGTCATCAATACCGATCGAGACCCCGGCCCGGGTGGCCTCGCGGAAGCCAAGCTCCTTGAGCTTGTCGAGCATAATGACGGTCTTGTCATGGCCGCAGACCTTGTAACACTTCCAGATTAGGTCACCCAGCTCGCTCTTCTTCACCGGCTTATTCGCAAAGCCCATTTCCTCCGGCCAGATTTCGCTGAAGAAAACGCGGCCCACTGTGGTCTCAATGACTTTCTTGTTCGCATCTCCAGACTCCGTTTTCCTGCCGTGGTCCGGGTTCGCAAGGCGAATACGTTCATGGGTCGTCACGGCGCCGTCGTCGAAGGCGAAGATCACTTCGGTCTTGGAACCGAACAGCTTTAACTGTTCAGGATTCGCCGGAGGCGGGGTGCGCGGGTCAGCTGTGAGGTAGAAACAGCCGAGCGTAATGTCCTGGGTTGGTGTAATGATGGGGCGGCCGCTTGAAGGGCTGAATATATTGTTCGGCGCCATCATCAGCAGGCGCGCTTCCAGCTGCGCTTCGACTGACAGCGGCACATGCACGGCCATCTGGTCACCATCGAAGTCGGCATTATAGGCGGTGCAGACCAGTGGGTGAATACGGATGGCTTCCCCTTCAATGAGCTGCGGCTCGAATGCCTGAACCGACAGACGGTGAAGGGTTGGCGCGCGGTTGAGCATCACCGGATGCCCCCGGGTCACTTCCTCCAGAATGTCCCACACTTCGGTCGTCTGCCGTTCGATCATCTTCTTGGCCGAGCGCACGGTGTGGACATAACCAAGTTCCTTAAGCCGGCGAATGATGAAGGGTTCGAACAGCACGAGCGCCATTTTCTTGGGCAAACCGCACTGGTGCAGTTTAAGCTCCGGACCAATGACGATGACCGACCGGCCGGAATAATCGACGCGCTTGCCGAGCAGGTTCTGGCGGAAACGACCGCTCTTGCCTTTAAGCATATCGCTCAAGGATTTAAGGGCGCGGCTGCCCGCACCGGTAACCGCCCGGCCGTGGCGACCATTGTCGAAGAGCGCATCAACGGCTTCCTGCAACATGCGTTTTTCGTTCCGAATGATGACCTCGGGCGTCTTAAGCTGGAGCAGGTTCCGCAACCGGTTGTTGCGGTTGATGACCCGGCGATAGAGATCGTTCAGATCAGAGGTGGCGAAGCGGCCGCCTTCCAGCGGCACCAAGGGGCGCAAGTCCGGCGGAATCACCGGCAAAACCGTCAGGATCATCCACTCGGGACGGCTCTTCGAGGACTGCAGTCCCTGGAGCAACTTGATGCGCTTGGCAATCTTCTTGCGAATTTGCTTACTCTTGGTCTCGGTCATCGCGTTCTGCAAATGGTCGATTTGCTTGCCCAAATCCACCTTGCTCAAGGAATCCCGGACAGCCTCGGCGCCCATCTTGGCCAGGAAGGCCTCGGCGCCGTAGGTTTCGCGCGCCTCGCGATATTCATGTTCGCTCAAAAGCTGATTCTGTTTCAGCGGCGTAGAGCCGGGATCGATGACCAGATAGTCTTCGTAATAAATCACCCGCTCCAGGTTCCGGGCGGTCATATCCAGGACCAATCCAATGCGGGAAGGCATGCATTTGAAGAACCAGATGTGACACACGGGCACAGCCAATTCGATATGGCCCATGCGCTCACGGCGCACGCGCGCCAGAGTCACTTCGACTCCGCAGCGATCACAGACCACCCCGCGGTGCTTGATGCGCTTGTACTTCCCGCACGAGCATTCCCAGTCTTTAACGGGGCCGAAAATACGCTCGCAAAACAAGCCGCCTTTTTCCGGCTTGAAGGTGCGGTAGTTGATGGTTTCCGGGTTTTTGACTTCCCCTTTGGACCAAGAGCGGATGGCATCCGGCGACGCGACAGAGATCGCGACATACTCAACCTGGTTGACTTTCTCCAAACCCAGTAGCTCCCGGGCGCTTTCTTTAGTGCTGATCATACGATTAAAATGGTTCGAACGAATTATCTCGCGCTGAAATCCCGCATTACCTAAACGCCAGTCAAAGCCATGATGGGCTCAGCGGGCTGGTCCACCGGGTTGGAGTAACCAACCTTCACGTCCAGACCCAGCGATTGCATCTCTTTGACCAGCACGTTGAAGGATTCCGGAATGCCCGCCTCGAGGCTGTTGTCGCCTTTGACGATGCTTTCATAAATCCGAGTGCGTCCCTGCACATCGTCCGATTTGACGGTGAGCAACTCCTGGAGAGTGTAGGCAGCGCCGTAGGCTTCCATGGCCCATACCTCCATTTCGCCGAACCGCTGACCGCCGTATTGGGCCTTGCCGCCGAGCGGCTGCTGCGTGACCAGCGAGTACGGGCCGACGGCACGAGCGTGGATTTTGTCGGCGACCAAGTGGCCCAGCTTCATCATGTAAATGAAGCCGACGACTATCTCCTGATCGAACGGCTCACCGGTACGGCCATCGATCAGCCGGATTTTGGCATGCTCAGGCAAGTTGGCTTCCTTGAGGTATCCACGAATGTCCTTCTCTTTAATGCCATCGAATACCGGCGTCGCGAACTTCAAGCCGAGCAGTTGCGCCGCCCAGCCAAGGTGCGTCTCCAGCACCTGGCCCACGTTCATGCGCGACGGCACACCCAGCGGGTTCAACACGATGTCCACCGGCGTGCCATTGGCGAGGAACGGCATGTCCGCTTCCGCGACGATCTTGGCGACCACGCCTTTATTACCGTGGCGGCCCGCCATTTTATCGCCAACCGAGAGCTTGCGCTTGGAGGCGATATAAACCTTGACCGACTTGATGACGCCGCTATCAACGCCTTCGCCGGACTCGGCCCGCTCGATCTCCTCGTCATACTGCATTTGCAGGTCGTCGAACTTCTTTTTGAAGCTGCCGATGATCTCGTTGATTTTGTTTCGAATCGGCGACGGGTCGATTTCGATACGGTCGTAAACCTGCGCCAGCTTCCGCAGGAGCGTTTTGGTAATCTTGCGGTTGGCCGGTATGATGATTTCACCGGTCTCGCTATTCACCACGTCGAGCGGAATCTTTTCGCCCAGCAGGATGTTGCTCAACGCTTCGGTAAGCTGCTCGCGCAGCTCATCGGTCCGTTTCTTGTAGTCCTCCTCAACTTCCTTCGCATGCCGCTTTTCCTCGGTGGCACTGACTTTCGTCTCGTGATCGGACTCTTTTTTGGATGCGACTTTCACATCCATCACAATTCCGTAGGTGCCGGAAGGCACTTTAAGGGAGGTGTCCTTAACGTCGGCGGCCTTTTCGCCAAAAATCGCGCGCAGCAGGCGCTCTTCCGGGGCGAGCTCGGTTTCACTCTTCGGCGTAATCTTGCCAACCAGGATGTCGCCGGGCTTGACTTCAGCGCCGATACGGATCACGCCATCCGGCCCGAGGTTTTTGAGCGCCTCGTCTCCCAGGTTCGGGATATCCCGCGTAATTTCCTCGGGGCCGAGCTTGGTGTCGCGGGCGCCGACTTCAAATTCATCAATGTGAATGGAAGTGAAGACGTCATCCTTGACGATTCGCTCGCTGATGAGGATGGCGTCCTCGAAGTTGTAGCCATTCCACGGCATGAAGGCGACGAGCACGTTCCGGCCCAGCGCGAGTTCCCCTCCCTGTGTGCAGGGACCATCAGCAATGACCTGGCCCTTCCTGACCGTCTCGCCCTTCCTGACCAGGATCTTCTGATTGATGCAGGTCGCCGCGTTGGACCGCATGAACTTGCGGACCTGGTACACATAAACGCCCTTTTCGGGGTCATGCCTGATCTTTTTCTTGCCATCGGGCACCTTGCCGTCTTCGGTGATGATGATTTGGCTGCCCGTGACCGAAGCGACCTTGCCGCCTTCGTCCGCAACGATGACCGCCCGGGAGTCGCGCGCAACGCGCTCCTCAAGGCCGGTGGCCACCAGAGGCGATTCGGTCACCAGGAGCGGCACCGCCTGGCGCTGCATGTTCGAGCCCATTAAGGCGCGGTTGGCATCATCGTGCTCAAGAAACGGAATGAGGCTTGCCGCCACAGACACAAGCTGCTTCGGTGAAACATCCATGTAATCCACATAGGACGGTTCCACGTCGATGAAGTCACCCTTGCCCCGGCACACCACACGATCGGTGGTGAACTTGCCTTTGTCATCAACGGGTGAATTCGCCTGCGCGATGACGAATGCTTCCTCACGATCCGCAGTGAGATAATCGATATGCAAAGTTACCCGGCCATGTTCGACCTTCCGGTAAGGTGTTTCCAGGAACCCGAAATCGTTGATGCGGGCGAAAGTCGCCAGAGACGCAATCAAGCCGATGTTGGGGCCTTCCGGCGTTTCCACCGGGCAAATGCGCCCGTAGTGCGAAGGATGAACGTCGCGGACTTCGAAGCCGGCGCGATCTCGCGAGAGACCGCCGGGCCCAAGAGCGGAGAGACGACGCTTGTGCGTCAACTCCGCCAAAGGATTAATCTGGTCCATGAACTGCGAAAGCTGGCTGCGCCCGAAGAAATCGCGGATAACGGCCGACAACGCCTTGGGGTTGATGAGTTTTTGCGGCGACATGGATTCGATGCCCTGGTCGAAGAGGGTCATGCGTTCCTTGACCAAACGTTCGGTGCGGGCAAGGCCCACCCGGCATTGATTGGCCAGCAGTTCGCCAACCGTGCGCACGCGGCGGCTGCCGAGATGATCAATGTCATCCAGGCTGCCTTCGCCCTTCTTTAACCGCAGCAAATACTTCGTCGCCGCGACCAAATCCGCTTTCGTCAGGATCCGGGAATCACCGCCTTTAATTCCGAGCTTCTGGTTGATTTTGTAACGTCCGACCCGGCCCAAATCGTAGCGCTTGGGATCGAAGAAGAGCCGCTTGATAAGCGCCCGCGCATTGGCGGCGGTCGGCGGATCGCCCGGACGCAACCGGCGATAAATGTCCTTGAGGGCTTCCTCCTCGTTTTTGGCGGGATCCTTCTTCATGCACTTGATGACGATCCCTTCATCCAAAGTTGTGTCGACAACCTTTATCTTCGTAATCCCCAACTCGGCGATTTGCTTGACCACGGCCTTTGACAAAGGTTCAAAGGCGCGCGCGACCACGAGACCCTTTTCCGAGTCCACGGCGTCCTCGACCAACACCTTGTTCGGAAGGTCATCCCGCTTCTCGGCTTCTTTGACGCTGAACTCCTCAACGTCATAAAACAGTTTCAGAATCTCCTCGTCCGAACCGCTCCTCTTCTCGGCATCTTTGTCCTTTTCCTTGTCCTTGTCCGCTTTCTCGATATTCGAAAGGGCCCGGAACAACGTGGTGGTCAAAAACTTCCGCCGGCGCTTCTTCCGGTCGAGATAGACATAAAGCAAGTCGCTCGTGTCGAACTGGGCCTCGTACCAGGAGCCGCGGTCCGGAATGATGCGAAACGAGTGCAGGATCTTGCCATTCGGATGCTGGGTGGCCTCAAAAGCCAGGCCCGGCGAGCGATGCAGCTGGCTGACGATAACCCGTTCCGCGCCATTGATGACGAACGTGCCCTGGGGCGTCATCAGCGGCAATTCGCCCATGAACACTTTCTCTTCTTTAGTTCCCTTTTCCTCCTTAAGCAGGAAGGTGACGTAAAGCGGCGCGCCATAAGTCAACCCTTCGCGCAAACATTCGAGCCAGTCCACCTTGGGCTCGCCAATCTCATAGGAATGGAAATCGAGAACGCACTTGCCGTCGTAGCTTTCTATGGGGAAAACCTCGGTAAATACGGCTTGCAACCCCGTGTTCTTCCGTTTGGACGGGGCCAGGTCCGCCTGCAGAAACTCCTTGTAGGAATTTGTCTGCAATTCGATCAAATTGGGCGGAGCAATGATCTCTTTAATCTTGCCGAAGTTAATTCGTTCAGTTGAGCGCGATGGCATTTGGACCTTTAATTAATGAATGAATGATGGCTGGCGGCGCCAGACCGTTGATTACTGATAACGACAGCAGGCAAGTGCGCTCCGTTCATTAGCGGACTTGCCGAATCTTAAACCGCCCTGGGCGGTTTCGTTATTATTTCTGATGCTTATCGAGAACTTTCTTTACTCTGCCTGAGCCGACCCCGGGCTGGAGGCCCCGCCATTGCGGGAAGCCTCCCCCGGAATTCATTGGTTGACTTACTTTACTTCGACCTTGGAGCCCGCATCTTCAAGTTTCTTTTTTGCGGCATCGGCATCAGCCTTGTTCGCCCCTTCCAATACCGGCTTGGGAGCGCCTTCGACCAGCGCCTTGGCTTCGGCAAGGCCGAGGCCCGCTTTCACTTCCCGCACCGCCTTGATCGTGGCAATCTTCTTGTCCGCCGGGACCGAAACGAGGATCACGTCGAACGCCGTCTTGGCTTCGGCTGCGGGAGCGGCTGCGCCAGCTCCGGAAGCGGCTGCGGCCATCGCGACCGGCGCGGCGGCGCTGACACCCCATTTGGATTCCAGTTCTTTAACCAGGTCGGCGATTTCAATCACCGTCGCGTTACTCAGTTCTTCTACGATTTTTGCTTTATCTAGAGCCATTGTTACCTTTCATTGCGTCTCGTCGTCGTCCGTGGCCACGGACGGTTTAAGTTCGCTGCCGGCAAACCGACGATTTACGTTGTTGTTGTTTATTTCCGTTCCCTTTTGGCCTTAACGGGAACGAAATCTGTTTTAAATCAGGTTGCGGCCGGTTGCGGCGTCTCCGCGCTTTTTTCGGCGCGAGCCTGCAGCACGCGGGCCATCTGGCTGGCCGGCGTGTTCATGAGCCGGACGAGCTTCTCCGCCGGCGCGTTGAATAATCCGAGCAATTTGCCGCGCAACACCTCCATAGACGGCAGATCCGCCAGGGTCATGATGTCCGGCTGTTCAAGCCGCTCGTTGTTCAAGTAACCGAAGTGGACTTTGAGCCGATCGAACTCGGCGCCAAATGTCTTGACCACCTTCGCGGCGGTCGAAATGTCGCGCTGGCCGGTAATGACGGCGAGTTGCCCCGTCAAAGCGCCATTCAAATCGCCAACGCCGGCCTCTTTCGCCGCGATGCGGAAAACGGAGTTTTTCACCACATGAATCTCGGCTCCGGCCTTGTTGAGCCGTTTGCGGAGTTCGGTCAGGTGCGCAACTTTGAGCCCCTTGTAATTCACCACGATGAAGAACGGCGAGGCGTTTAACCGGGCCAGATATTCTTTCGTTATGCTTTGCTTTTCCGGACGCATAATCTTTTCAATTCGCTAAGACGTTGAGACTTTCAGGGATAAATACGGTTCAAGTTTGTTTTTAGTGCGCAACCGCAAACTCTTTCAGGTCGACGCGCACCGGCGGGCTCATTGTGCCGGAAATGGTGCAGCTTACAATGTAGGCGCCTTTCACACTGTTGGGCCTGGCTTTCACCACGGCTTCGATGACCGATCGGGCATTCTCTTCGATTTGAGTCGCATTGAACGCAAGTTTTCCTATGGGGACATGAACATTCCCCGCCTTATCGGTCTTGAACTCGACGCGACCCGCCTTTACCTCCTTCACCGCGCGAGCCGTGTCGTCCGTCACCGTCCCGGTCTTGGGATTGGGCATCAGGCCGCGCGGACCAAGGACTTTGCCCAGTTTGCGCACCTCGCCCATCGCTTCCGGCGTGGCAACGGCCACGTCAAAATCTGACCAGCCTTCCTGGCATTTCTTAATCATGTCTTCAAACCCGATGTACTCGGCGCCTGCGGCTTTGGCCGCATCCGCGGCCGGGCCGCTCTTGGCAAACACCAGCACGCGCACCGTCTTGCCGCTCCCGTGAGGGAGCGGAACCGTGCCGCGGATCATCTGATCCGATTGTTTCGGATCAACGCCCAGCCGGAATGCAAGGTCAACGGTCTCGTTGAACTTGGCTTTCGGAAGCTTCATCAGGACTTCCACGGCGTTCTTGAGCGGGTAGGTTTTCTTGCCACCCACCATTTCCAGCGCTTTCTTGTATCGTTTACTCGGCATTTGGCTTAT
>CAIQQM010000242.1 GCA_903873945.1 uncultured Verrucomicrobiota bacterium | reverse complement strand
GGTTTTCAGGTTGCAGGCAAACACCTTGATGCAATCAAGAAACCGCTTCTTCTCGAGGTTGAGTTTCAACAGTTTTTCCCCAGCGTGAGCCTCATTAAAGCGGATTTCTGAGGGCAGTTCGTCCAACTACCGATCCGTCAATACAATCTTACTTTCGACCACCGTGATGTCGTCCAGGATCTCCTTTTGGCTCCGGGGTGGGGTTCGGCGTTTGCTGGCCGGCCGATCAAGCAGTTGATTGGCTAATGCAATTTGCAAGCCGTTTAATTCACTCACCAGTCCCGCCCGCTGTTTCTTTAGTTCCCTGACCTCTGGGTTGTCCACCAGGGGCTGCTCTTCCAATTGCTCCAGGACATAACCTGGCGTGTAGTTAATCAGATGTTTGTGCAGCAGTTCCTTAATGGCATTCTCCTCTCCCCAGCGCCGACAAATCAATTGCACGATCGACTCCGCCCCGATTTCCTGGGCGGTGCCGTTGGTGTAAATGGCCGCTCGCTTTTTGTCCCTTCCATTTTGGATCACCACCGCCCGAATCTTCCCGTACTTGCTCATCGTCCGTGTGGTCTCCAGGTAGGGGATCACTTCGGCCTTCCGGATCTCATAAGTCACCTGGGCCACCCGGTTGAATTGCTCCTCCGCCAGATCGTTCACCCATTTATCCGAATATTTAGCCCAACTGATGAACAGCGCCCGCCGCTTGCCCTCTCCCTGATCTTTGCCCTCCAAGTAGCGGTAGAGCTCCGCGCTGTAGCCCTCCCGATCGAAGACCACGATCAACTGGTCCAGCCGCTCCTAACTGACTCCGGCTTGCGCCCCGATCCGTTTGGCCTTCTCGATCAACTCCGGTATCTTTTGCAGCAGATCCTCCGACGCTGAGCGGATCAATAACAGCCAGGGGGCGAAGCGCTCGTCCACCACCAGAAAATGGTAGCTGCCTTTCATCGGCATCTGGCGCACGCCGTGCCAACCCTTGCTGATCCGATACAGCCCATAATACGGCAAGAAATGGCCATCGATATACATCACTCCCCACGCCGCCAGGTCGGACTTCAAATAGCCCAGCGCAAACCCATCGATCAAGGCTTCGCCTTTGCCCAACTTTCTCACCTTGTGCAGGAACCGCCGCAGCGTGAAAAGGCTCGGACTCTGCGTGCGTCCCAGCAATACGCCAAACTCCTCAGGATAAGCGCGCTTAAAGTCCTCCAGCGACCGAAACCCAAACACATCCAAATAGAACAACGTCAACCCCAACTCTTGCAGCCTGTAGCCTTCATGAGTCCCAATAGTGATAATTCGGCTCAACGTCGGAACAAAATTATATCGCGCCAGCAACGGCGCAAACAGCAGCCCGCCAGCATACGCATTGTATGCACCTTGTTCCAACCGATCCAAATAGACTCGCTGCGCCGGCGAATAGGAGTCTCGTCGCCATCCTCTTCCCAGGTCGGCATATCCGGCTATGGCCTCGCCTCCTGCAGCGTGGCCCTCTCCCGTTCCGCTTTGCGTCGCCCGCGCGCTGCCTGCACCGACTTGCTCCCTGGATTGGGCGGCAGAACCCTCCAAAGGCAGCATCAACTGCGGCTCAGGCTGGAAGGCTAAAAGCTCACCTTGGACCGCTGTGTCGCCGACGCCCTTGGGGGGCGGTTCGCCCAACCCGTTTTCCGCCAACACTTGTTGGATGCTCGGCACGCTCACCGCCTC
>CAIQQM010000241.1 GCA_903873945.1 uncultured Verrucomicrobiota bacterium | reverse complement strand
CGATAATCGGGGTGTTTTCATAGGTTACCTCTACGTGCGCCAAACGTTCTCAAAAGGTATGGAAGAAAATGAAAAATTCGGAGAAAGACGCCCCCACCAGCTCGCCGTTTCATTTACGCTTGTCCACGGCGTCGGTTTCCGCGAAAGGGGCGGCGCGGAACCGAAGGAGCCGGGAATCCCAACTTTGCAGGACCAGCGTGTTGCCGTCGGGCAGGAAGGACACCAAGCCAACCGGCGCCTGGATCGAGGCGACTTCCGCACCGGTCTGAACGCCGATCACTTTGATCGCTCCGTGGTTCCCCAAGGTGGACGGAGTTATAGCCGAGGCCGCCACGCGCGAGTCATCGGACGAAAAGGCGAGGCTGACATACTGGTTCAATCCATGCCTATCCGGTTGGTTGCCAAAGCCAAGAATCGGTGTTACCTTTCCGGAATGGATCCAAGAGGTTTTCCAACAACACTTCCCGAGTTTCAACGGGTCTTCCCGGACGACGAAGCCTGTGCAAGATACCTTGAGCATTTGCGATGGCCAGCCGGGTTCGCCTGCTTAAAATGTGAAAATGTCGGTGAGCCTTACCGTTTTTCCAAACGGACATCGGTCGTCTTGCGATGCCGCGCTTGTCATACCAATGTGTCGCTCACTGCGGGTACTGTCATGCAGTCCAGTCACACGTCGTTGTCCGTATGGTTCTGGGGCGCTTACCTCGTGACAACGCAAACGCCTGGGCAGTCCGCTCTTCAGTTTCAGCGCCAACTTGGTATCTCTCGATACGAAACAGCGTTCCAGATACTTCACAAACTACGTGCTAGCATGGTTCGGCCTGAGCGCGACTCT
This sequence comes from uncultured Verrucomicrobiota bacterium, assembly GCA_903873945.1. Taxonomy (GTDB): domain Bacteria; phylum Verrucomicrobiota; class Verrucomicrobiia; order Limisphaerales; family UBA8199; genus CAIQQM01. Next base: position 896 of record CAIQQM010000241.1, on the reverse strand, counting down.
ATTGGATCTCAGCATCCGGTCGAAGTGGATGAGACGCTCGTGGGCGGTCGTACAAGGGGTGAGGGGCACGGTGTCCATCACAAAGCGACTGTCGTTGGGGCGGTCGAGGTACGCACCAGGCAGCGTACCAAAGGGAAAAGATTCGATGGAATGACCTATGCAGGCAGATTACGACTGCGTCTCGTGCCGGACCGTGGTGCCGAACACCTCATTGGGTTTGTGCAAGAAAACGTCGCAAACGGCGCTGTTGTGCGCACGGATGGCTGGCAGGGCTATGACGGGTTGGCTAAGTTAGGATACTCGCACGAAACAGTGGTGCTTGGTGGCGACCCTGAGAGAACCGAAGCTCACCTCCCCATGATCCACATAGCATTCTCTAACCTCAAGACATGGCTTCTGGGAACCCATCACGGAGTAAGTCAGCAGCATTTACAGGCATATCTCAATGAGTATGTGTTCCGATTCAATCGGCGTTTCTATCCGATGACGGCGTTCAACTCCATCCTGGGACTCGCCGCGCAAGCTTCAGCACCAACTTACCAAACTCTCTACAACGGTGAGTGGATTCACCCTGCGGCATGATCTTATATGACATCTAGTACGTCTTGTCATGTATGTGTCACTATGTTATGTATTGCTAAATTGGCAACCAACCGGATAGGCATGGTATGAACTATGTTCCCCACCCCGTTGGCTTCACCGCGCGGATATCCCGCGATGCCCTCGCCGGGAGCCGGCTGGGCACGGTGACGGTCACGGACCTGAACATTCAGGATGCGCTTACGCTCGCCATTGGCTCGGGTAACAACGAGGGGCTGTTTGCCTTGGACCCGATCACGGGCGTGCTGCAAGTGGCCGGGACGGGGTTGACCGCCGCCAGCCAAACGAATTACTCG
>CAIQQM010000240.1 GCA_903873945.1 uncultured Verrucomicrobiota bacterium | reverse complement strand
CCTTGATACCGCCATTCACGCGGACAAAGCCAATGCCCCGGATTTCCTGGCAGAGCTTGAAGAGAAAATCGAACGAAAGGCTGTCCAGGTGGACCACCTGATAAATCCGATGCAGGACGAATTTCTGCACCAAATCCTCGGTCGTTTGACCGCCTTTGGGAGAGAGTTGGATCGGCAGCTCGATGTTCGACTCGCTGACTTTGTAGGGCCTGGTTTCTTTTACCGTGCCTTCCGGGGTCAGTTTCTCCTCGACCAGCCGGAAGTGGCACACGGGCTTGCGTTGCTCATCCAGGTAGGCCAGTGAACGGATGCGCACCGGCTTGCCGATGAGCCGCGTGTCGATTTCGGGATCGGATTTGACCAGCGCCTCGACGATTTGCTCCGGTTTCTTGTCCGCCGTCCAGCCTCCGGGAATGCGGGTGATGATCGCCTGTGACTCCGGCTCCATCTGGCCGTTGGCGGTGGTGATGATCCGCTTGCTAGTTTTCGACCCGTTCAAAGACAACAGGAACAATTCCGCGGTGCGCTTTTGAAAGTTGGTGAGTTTGATGTACATGTGATTCTCCTCTGTCGACGTCAGAACAAGGACTCGAAGTTCTCCGATTCCCCCGCTTCCTCACCGGCCGCCGCCTCCGCGATGATTTGGGAATCAATTTCCATTCCGACGCAGGCCGGCTTTTTGATTTTTCCAACGAGCAGGAACGTGCCGTGCCCGTTGGTGACGATCGCGGCGTCGTTGCGCTCAACGCCATCCCGGTAATTGAACGTGCCGAGGTAGAGCGCCCCTGGCGAGAGTTGGGCGCCGGGGAGTCGATAAACCGACGCCACCTCCAGCATGCTCACTTCCTCGGCGGTGGCTTTGCGAAATTCCGGGGCCTGCTTGAAAGAACTCGGCAGCAGTTCCTTTTTCTGCCCGGTGGCGCTGTCCACGACCTCCGCCGGCCTCAGTGTAAACTGCTCGCCGGCGCGCATCGTTCTGCCGACATCGCCAGAAACCAGGTAAAGGTTGCCCTCTTCGGGAACTCCCGACCGCCGCAAGGGCTTGCTGTCCAGGCCCAGGGCCTGGACCCGGCGGCTGCCGTAGAGATCATCGCGAGTGATCTTCTGCAGCTCGCTCACGTGTTTATTGTTTTCGATGTTGAATGTACAGGCTGCCATAAATGCATCGCTAGGCTTTTGCCCAGCCTTTGGTGATTTCGGAGGTCTTCCAGTCGGCGATGAACTTCTTGGCCTCGCCCTCATCGTCGGTTGCCTTGGTCACTTCCTCGAGCGGTTTGGCGCGGCTGGGGCTGTAGTCCACCGTGTGAATGACAAACCGGGGGTAGCCTTCCTGCTCCTGTTCCCAGGCGACGATTTTGCGAACGGCAGTGTTGCCCTTGACGGCCTTGGTGTAAGCCTCGCGCAGGAACACTTTGGCCGGCGTGCCGTTGGCGGCCTGCTTGAGCCGCAGGTCCACAGCGTTAAGCTGCCTGAAGGTGCATTCGCTGACGGGTTTGTCCTCGCGGATTCGCTCCAGGGTCGGGTGAAATGGCTTCAGGATGAACCCCTGTCCCTGGTAATGGTAAAGGTCCCCAGCCAGTTGAAGAACGGTGTTCGTCCAGGGCTTGCCGTCGGTGTCGTCCCAAACCGCGTCTTCCGCGTTAATCTCCATTGCTTTAACCGGCCGCACCCAAACGATGGGGCGCCCATCGGAATCGGTTTCGGTGTAATGGGCGGTGATCGCTTGCCCGGACAATTCCTTGAAGAGTTTCTCGCGAATGGCCGGGTCGGCCACTCCCACCCGGGCGACCAGTTGATGCGAGTTGCCGGAAACCAAAGCGCCCATGATCGAGACCACGTTGCCGGTCAGCTCTTCGGTGCCCTCCACGTAACCCACGATGGCCAGGTCCAGGTTGAATTTCGGCTTGATCTTGTAGGCGACCCGCGTGGTCAGGTCGTGCAGGACAATGCCCTCTTCGCCCCTGTCAATCTGCTTCCGGTAATAGGCGTTGAGCTGGTCCAGCCCGTTGACTTCCTGGAAATCCGGGCAGTGGGCCTTTTGGGTCTGGGGCAGACTTTGCAGGAGCTTGACGCGCTCGTCGTAGCCGAGTCCCTGTTTTTCCTGCTTGTCCAGGATGATGACGTCCAGTGTCACGAGGTGGAGTCGCTCCAACTCCGCCCGGGAACCGGGCGAATTCACCAGGCGGATCACGTCGTAGCTGTGGGACCGCGCGCCGCCGACGGCGAGTTCGCACGCCAGCAAGGCGCTGGTGTTTCCGTTCTGCTCCAGG
>CAIQQM010000239.1 GCA_903873945.1 uncultured Verrucomicrobiota bacterium | reverse complement strand
CCCATTGCGCCAATCAGCAGCAATGCCAGTGCTCCGGCAGCCATTCCCTTCAGTGTGAACATGCGGTGCAGGAAGTTGGCTACACTTCCCATACCCGAGTAATCGGTTTGGACTGCCGCCTTCTTTCCCTCCGCACCGACCCGCGCCATCGTTTCCCGGTAACGTTCGTTCATCTGCCCGCCTTTCTTGTCCCAGTCATATTCCCGCAAAACCACCTCCCGCGCCGCTTTGCCCTGCGTCAGCACCGCCCCCCGGTTCTCGTCATACCACCGGATCGCCGCCGCCAACCCTCCAATCACCTCCGCCCGCTTGCCCAGGGGCACCCGCGTTCCGCATTGTGCCTGCACCGCCACCGCCGGTCCTCCGCAGTCCAGGCAGATCACCGGCAGCTCGTTGAACATCGCTTCAATCACCGCATATCCTCCCGTGTCGTGCAGGCTGGGAAAGAGGAATATGTCGTAGTCCGGATACATCCGTAGCACCTCGTCCCGCGGCCGCCGCCCGAGGAACTTTACCTGCTCTCCTAAACCCAACCGCTTTACCTCATGTTCTGCCGCCGCCTGGTAATTGCCCGTACCTACCAGTGTCAGGGTGGCATTCGTTCCGGATTGCTCCAACGCCTCCAACGCCAGGTCCACTCCCTTGAGCGTGATGATGTTGCCGACAAACAATAGCCTCAGCGCCCCTTCACACTGCCGGTGCGGTTGAAAACACAGCTCGTGTGTCTTCAGCCCGATGGTCGGCATGACCACACTCTCAAAACCCAGCCGGGCAAAGGTCCGTTGCATCTCGGTCGTCGTGACCAGAATCAGCGTCGACACCCCCGCCCGCTTCGGCAGGGCGTGAAACGGGGTGGCTTGCACTAAATTATTCAGGTTCCGCATCATCTCTCGCGCCAGGGAAGTTATGTGGCGCCAGGGCAACAGTGACCGGGGGATGGATTCGATGCCGCCGATGGGTCCCCAGATGCAGGGCACCCCGTGACCCCAAATGGCGGTGGGATAGCGGAACCCGGCGAAGGTGACGTGATGCATGAGGTCAAATTGGTGCGTCTCCTGCAACTGCGTCACAATGTCCCGGGCTGACCTTTGCCAAAGCAGGTAGTAAAGCTTGATCGCCTTGAAACGCCGTTTCAACTCCAGCAAATGCTGGCTGCAGTCGTGATAAACAAATTGCGGCAGCGGTTGCCGGCCCCGAAGCAACTCCAGCTCGCGCTCGATGACCGGGCGGTTATTGGAGCGCGTGAGCACCGTCACATCGTGAAACCGCGCCATCTGCAGCGCCCACTGCCAGCCCACCTCCGGCTCCGACCCCTTGTGAGGCTCGCAGGCATACGCCAGCATCAATACCTTAAGCCGTTGTGACATGCGACAAGTTTACCAGAACTGCCGGCAGCGGCAAGCCTGTGTGGCGGGAGCGCTATCAGGAGCATGGGGAAATTTCCCGGGATGATCGGTGGAACATGATGATGAATCCGTTTGTGCCGCAGGCGGCCGTCACTTTGACTATCACACCATGCTACCGCGTGAAGGCCTACCCCTCTCTTCTTGAAAGATATTCCACCCCGATTGCAAAACCTCCAGCAGGGCCAGTGTTTCAGCTCGACCTTCGCCCGGCCGGATCACATGCGCATGATGCAGCAGGTACCCGAGCATTAGCAGACGTTCCACCCCTTGGATGCGTGTCAAAGCCGCGTAGTGCAGGAAGGTTGGGCTGCTCAACAATTCCTCGACGGTTCGCGCCACTTCGTCGGTTCGTTGTCCGCGGCCGAGAATGGCCGACTGGGTGACAAAATGGAACCAGTCCCAGCCCGGCATGCCGTCGCGCTCACCGCGTTCCCAATCCAGGACCACCCAGCCTTTTGCCTTGTAGCTTTCCTTGATATTCCAGGGAGTAAAATCGCCGTGAGCAATCACAGGGTGCACTGTGCGATTGCGTAACAGGGTGGTTAAGTGGGCAACGAGGTCAGGATCAGCGTCGCTGTCCACAAGTTGCCGCCAGACAGGCAGCTCAGCAGGACAGAGTTCGCGCGAATCATCCACCCAACTCGATAAGGTTCGTTCAATCCTGCCGTCCTCCGGGTCGCGTGGTGAATCGCCGTCCGCATAGTCCATCGCGAACGCTTTTGCCGAGCCATCGACAAACCTCGCGGCAACTCGCGGCGCGCCGGAAAGATCTGTGGGCAATCTTTGGAGGAAATCCGCCTCTCGTTCTATCAAAGCTGCCGCAGAATCTTCCGTCCCAGCCTTCACCACCCACCGCGGCGTTCCGTTGGAATCGAATACAAGAAAGATGAACCGTCTCCCGGGTGCGCTGGGATTTCCGGCAAGAACGGAAAATTCAGGCATGATTCCGCTGTGGGTAAGCTTCTTCAGGAACTTTGCGAACGGCGCGTTGGTTGCCAGCGGGACCTTCGTTCTTGGCAAAGGCAATCCGAAACAAAGCGAGAAGTTCATCGCGGTCCTGGCCAGGCGCGCAAGAGTGCGCTGGGCCGGGTAGAGATTCAGCGCGTTCCTCGCAGCGACCCGCATCTTGGGTAAATAAAGGAACGGCTCACCCCGTTTGTGCAGCACACGAAATTCTCTCGTCTCCATCCCCTCCGGTTCCGAATCGCTGCCGAAAAGCTGGCGCCATGATGGGTACAGTTCAGTTGTCATGCCTGAAAACCGCGGACTCCTGCCTGTTGCGCATCGTATGACTGACCGTCTTGGTTATGTTCGACCTCCGCCCCCTCCCGGTCCGCCACGAACACCATGTACAACCACAACCACTGTGGGTTTCGGAAACCGGAAGTGATGATCGAAACCCGCGTCAAGCCCGCCGGGTCATTTGGTCATAAATCCACGCGTAGGTCTTTTCCATGCCCGCCCGCAGCGGGGTGGCAGGCTCCCATCCGAACACTTGCTT
>CAIQQM010000238.1 GCA_903873945.1 uncultured Verrucomicrobiota bacterium | reverse complement strand
TGGGCGCACCCTGGCCCCGACTTGTCAGGATGTTTCAAAATGCCAGATAGAAAAATCCTCTTGGGTATCCCCCCTTTGACCAGACAAACCAACACACGAAACACGAAACACGGATTTTTGTGTATACACACGGCCTCGCCATGGGCCTGAGGTTGGCCCATGGCGCCAAGGTGTTTACACGCCAAACAGACTTGGAGATGGAACATGGACGCAGGAAGTTGCCAACACCAGACTGTGCAAACCCAGGAGGCTGGAAGCGCGCATGTTATCACGCACATCATCACGCGCGAATATGACCCCACGTTATATAATTCGACCGGAGGAAAAACACATGAAAACTCAACGCTTCAAAGTCAGCATGCCACCCGACGACCGCGACCTATTGCGAAAACTTGCCAAGCGCGCGCGGATGAGTGAGGCCGAAATTGTCCGGCGCATGATCCGGCGCACCGCCAACGAACTGCGGATCACCGCCAGCCCTGAGACGATGGCCGAGCAACCGCCGGCAGCACCGCCACCGGCGGCGATGGTGGCCACCACCCCGACGGCAGCGCCTGGCTAAACGGGCGACCGCCAAAAACAAAATGCCCCGGGGGAGCCGGGGCACTTACTCACCGGGTAAGCGGCGAGCGTGACGCCATTCTATCACCTCCGCACCCTCGCAACTCGCAGCGGTTTTACCGTGGAGGCCTAATGGACTGGCAGCTAACCTTTTTCCTTTTCTTAGTGGGTTTTGCTCTTGGAGGTACCGCCATGATTGCCTATCAGGCGGGAAGGGGCAACGGCTTTCTCCAAGCGATACGCCACCCGCCAAAAGAACCGTTCACAATTTCGCCTGTGCTTGTCGCCAGAAAGAAAGGCGGCCGACTGCGAATATTCCTTTACGACAAAGACCCGGGCGACAGTGCCGGAGAATTGGTTAGCTCTTACCCAGAGCCGCTTGACTATTTCCCACCTGAGGGCGCCGACGGGAAAATGCCGATAGGCGCCGAACGGCAGATTGACAAACCAAAGAGCCGAAGGCCAACCGAAGTTTATACCAAAGCCGTGAGGGCACACGGCTTCAAGAGCGCTGATGATCTTGAGCGCTGGCTACAGACCGTCAGGGAAGATATGGCTACCGGGCATAGCCTTTTGAGCCTTTGCCGGGAACACGTTCCACCCATACCGGAAAGCACGGTCAGAGCTTGGCTTAAAAGGCCTCCAACCATTCGCGAATAATATTTTTCGCGAATTCGCGGCGAATTATCCACCTTACGATAAGGGCAAGCGCAAAAGCGTTTGCCCTTTTTTATTCCGGAGGACACATGGAAAAAGAACTGTTGGGCCTCGACCTTCCAATCAACACCTGGAAAGAACTGTTTTACCTGGCAGAACAAGAAGATAGATTGCCGTCTGATTATCTCCGACGGTTGATTGACCGGGAGGCGCGCAAGCTGGCCAACCCCGAGCAAGCACCGGCGCCGATCTGCCCCAACCCGGAAACCGTGTTTGCTTAGGAGGCACCCATGCCAGAAAGAAAAGCGGGCGCCAACCCCTTGGCGCCCACCCCAACCGGGACGGCCGATGGCCGCCTCGATACCCACCCCGATTTTAGCACTTCGCGTGACCTGGCGCAATTTGCCCGGCAGGCGCTGTTTGTTGCGGCGCTGGCCTGGCTGGCCCGCGGCTTCAAGCTCGTTCCACTTCAGCCCGGCGAAAAGAGGATCATTCGCGGTTGGGGACCGGCGCAGCGCACCATCACCACCGAACAGGAGGCGCGCCTATGGTTCCTACGCAACGTTTGTAATCTTGGCGTGGTCCTGGCGCCCGGCTTCTTCTGCGCGGACTTCGACGACCGAGACACCATGCGCGCCTGGCGGGCTGGCCCGGGCGCCGATGTGCGGGCCTTCGTCGAAAAGACCGCCCGCGGCTTCCACGTCTTTATTTCCGGTGAAATACCCCGCGGCCTGGCTGGCCCCGGGCTCGAGCTCAAGGCGCCCGGTCAAGTCGTGATGTCGGCGCCTTCGGTTGGAACGGACGGAACAATCTACACTTGGTTCTCTGGACAGTGGCCACCCGATGAGGCCGACTGGCGAGCCGCTTTTCTCCCCCTTCTCAGCGTTCGGCCCGAGCGGCCGCCGATGACGGCCACCACCACCGCGCGGCCCACCCGCAGCGGAAGCGACCTGGTAGCCAAGATCAAGCGAAACTTCTCCGTGATTGACGAGCTCAAAGCCGCGGGCGTTTCCACCTGGCACCGCGGCGGTCCTGAAACCCTCGTTGCTCTTTGCCCATTCCATGACGACCATGCCCCGAGTCTATGGGCGAGGCCAGCGCTTGGGATTTGGGGATGCAATGTCCCCACATGCCCCGCGCATGGAACCCTTGACGTCATCAACGTTCGCGCGATCAATCGCGGCCTTTCTGTCGGCGAGGCGATTCGCCAGCTGGCCCGCGAACTACCTGGTGGTCAATGATGGCCGACGACGAGCTCACCCAGCCGACGAACAAACCCACCGTCGAAGAATGGTTGGCGCGCCTGTCGGGTTTGCGCCAGATGCGGGAAGCCTTTTGGAATTCGCACCCCGACGGCCCCGACGAGGGGCGGCGCCAGAACCAGAATTATGTAACCCTGAAAGATGTTCTTGGGCCCTCTGATTTGCCCAAAAAACCGAAAAGCAGTTAGACAAACGTCTAAGTGTTTCCAGAAATTAGGGCTACGCTCAGCCCCCTAGGAACCTCTTGCCAAGATTGCGGCACCTTAAAACATTCACGAGGTGGTTTTTGTGAAAAAAAGTCGAGAATCTGACCCCAAAACGCTGACCCGCCGGAGATTAGAGAGGTGGGCATTGCAGGCGACGGTAAGAGAGCTTTTGCCAGACGCGCGCGTTGCCTTTTGCATGCGGCGAATCATACCCGGAAAGAAAACGGCTGATGTCCTCTACTCCGCAAAACTTCAACGGGCGCACTATGCCAACCTCGTAATTTGCGCCCGGGTTTGGATTTGCCCGATTTGCGCGGCGAAGATCACCGAGCGGCGCCGCGTTGAATTGGCCCGGGCGATTGACTGGAATGACAGGCTTCTTCGTCCGGTCTTGGTGACGTTCACGCTTCAACACTCGGACCGAGACAAGCTCGATAAGCTTCTGGCTGACCTTCTTGACTCTTACCGCCGGTTGAAGTCTGGCAAGCGCTGGACTGAATTCAAAAATGATGCGCACCTGGTAGGTTCTATTCGTTCGCTGGAAACGACCTACGGCGACAATGGATGGCACCCCCACTTGCATGGGCTTTACTTGTTTGAACGCAAGGCGTCTTTTGACCAAACCGCCGTAGAAGAATTCTTGAAGAACCATTGGGCCACCGTGCTAGGCGCCAATGAGCGAACCGCCTCATACGAACATGGCGTTGACGTTCGAACCCATGAAAGCGATATCGAAAAATACATTGCCAAGTTTGGCCATGAACCTATCGACATGAAGCGGCCAGCAAAGTGGACCATTGAACACGAGCTCACCAAGGCGCCGTCAAAGGTTGGCCGAGGCGCCCACGGCCGAAGCCCCCTCCAGTTGGTTGCCGATTACATGGTGGGCGACAAGAAAGCGGGCGCGCTTTTCCAGGAATATGCCGCGGCCTTCAAGGGCAAGAACCAACTTGTTTGGAGCCGCGGACTTCGTGCCCTGCTTGGACTTGGGTTGGAAGAAACGGACGAAGAACTAGCGCAGCGAAAGGACGAGGCCGCCGAATTGTTGGCCTCCATCACCCTCAAACAGTGGCGGGTTGTCCTGGCCAATGACGCGCGCGGGGAGGTCTTGGAAGCCGCCTCCACAGGTGACCCCACCAAGGTAGCCGCGTTCTTGGCCTCCATCGGCGCCTGACCGATTTGCAAGCGTTCCCCAAAGAGAGTAAAACCACCCCTGGACGCCAAAAAAAACGGCCTACGCGCCGTTTTTGGTTTGCCCATGGGGTTTTGTGCCCCCAGAAAGGAAATTAGCATGAAAGCTCAGATAGACGATTGGGTAAACCACCTGAGAATTACTGTCTCTCCCACCACGGTTTACAGCTACGAACACCACCTGAGGCACCTGGACGACACCGCCCCAGACCGCCGGGCCGAAGACTGGACAACCGTGCAGCTGGTGAACTTCATCGGCGAGCGGAGGGCGGGCGGCGCGGGCGAAGCGCTGTTGAAACAAATTGTCTGTTCATACCGAAGCTTCTTCAAGTGGGCATGCGCTGACAACTCTCCGGCAAAGCGCGTGCCCTTCCCCAAGGTTCACCGGCGCCAACAGCGCACCTTGGATTCTGATATGGCCCTGTCCGTGATGGCAGCATGTGATACTTCGTCTGCCCTTGGAACGCGCGACCTGGCGTTAGTTACCCTCATGCTTGATTGCGGCCTCCGGTCTTCTGAAGTCTGCCGGTTGAAGCTCAAAGATTTGGACCTGACAAAGCGAAGGTTCAAAGTCATTGTGAAGGGCGGCAACGAAGAGGTTGGCACCTTCAGCCGTTCGACCGCTGGCAACCTGGCGCGCTGGCTCTATGTGCGCACGCAAGAGGGCGCCACAACGGAAACAGTCTTCGCCAGTCTGGGCGGATTGAAACCGGGAACGAAGTTGACAACCGGCGGGCTAAAGGTTATCTTCAGGAAGATAGGCGCGCGCGCTGGCCTAGAGGCCTTCAGCCCGCATGATCTGCGGCGCACCTTCGCGACCATTGCCATTCGCAACGGGGCGCCCACAAGAATTGTTCAAGCGGCCGGGCGCTGGGGCGATGTGCGCATGGTTGAACACTACACCCAGGCGATCACCGCCGAAGACTTCGACCGCTATTCACCGGTTGAAGCATTGATGAAACGGGAGGCACCATGATAACTTCGAGTAAACTCTCTCAATTGGTTGAGGGTTCGAATCCCCCATGGCTCACTTGCAACCCGCCTCCACTACCGGGCGGGTTGCGTCATTATGCAAACTTCTATCACTCTCTCCACTCTATGACGGTCAACCCTTGCGGTACGGCCGTCTTTCGTTCCCTCCTGGGGGTACACTGATGACCATGGACACCCCGCAAGCGGTACACCGTACTAGACCCATGACACCCGACCTCGCCGAATTCATGACGACCGAAGAAGCTGCCAAGAAGCTAGGCTTTCACGTGATCCATGTTCGCAGCATGGTTAGGGATGGAAAGCTAAAGGGCGTGAAGGTTGGCCCTACCTGGCTAGTCTCTCGAAAGTCTGTTGACGAATACAAGCTGAAGACTGATGGGCTGAGCAAGTTTGACCCTCGCCGAGGGCAATAAGAAACCCGTGCCAGTTGACACGGGTTTTATTTTATGATAACCTCTATCGTGGCGATAAGGGTACATTCCTTGACGCCAATTATTTTACCTAGACCCCTATCGCGACGATAGACCTTTACAACTTCATAACTCCATTGCCCGGCGGCGCGAACCCGACAGGAAGCAAGGACCACAGAGGGCAAGGGGAGAGCTCACCACCTGGCCGCCTCGCCGTTACTGGCGATGGGCGCGCCCGTTCTATTCACCCCAAAGGTGAATTATTTCACAGGAAATACTCACTCAAAAAGACAGGAGACAAACACAATGGATAAATTCGAAGTCTGGAACAAACGCATGGAAACTTGGTCGAATGAACTTCGCCAGAAGGTTGACGAGGCCCGGGCCTACATGGTTCAAAAAAGCACCCTGCCGGGTTGCGTCTGCGGGGACGGCAGCGGCCAACCCTGCGCGGCGCATGCAGACGCCTGGAACGAGCTCACCGAAGCCATGGCCCACCTGGAGCGCGCGGCCAAAGCGTTTGCCCATGCGAAAGGATAGGCCATGTTTCAAGTCTTCGAATTAGACAATGCCCATGCGGCCTATGTCGTTGAACGGCTGGAGGCGATGCGGCAAGAGATGGAACACGGCATGCCGGGCGGAAAGTTGCGCGTGATGTCGGCCCTCGTGATTTTCGATGTGTGCAACGCCTTACACTTGGCACCTGAAGAACGGCGGCGCGTGCTTGGGGATGAAAACTATCAGAATGTCGAACGCCTGGTGAACAGTCGTGTTCGAGCGCCAACAGAGAAAGCGGGGACGCGATGAAGATCAAAGGGCAACGGTTCGAGCAACAAAGCCGCTACCTGATTGAGCGCTGGCCAAAGCTCAGCGCTGAGACGCAAGAGCGCATTTATAAAACCGTGATGGCCGTGGTTCGCCAGTCCCAAGGGGTTGCGACACCGGAAGACCTGAAGCTAATCGCCGACCTGAATCGGATTGCCGGCGGGAAGAAGGTCCGGCAAAAGGCGAGAGGGAAAGCGCAGCTATGAATTACATCATCGAGAATGCCCGCGCGCAATGGCTGTTGATCTTTGACGGCGCCACCCTGGAAGAGCGGCGCCTATTGCTGAAAATCGGGCGAGCCTTTGAACGTAATAACCTTGGGGAAGAAACCGCCGAAGACCGGCGCCTGATTGCGATGGCCAAGCGCATGGTTGAAAACTTCAAGCTAGAACAAGCCGAAGAAGAGAAACGAGCGCGCGCCCATGCTGGCGCACAGGCGCGCTAACCGGACCCCTCGTAGCGGGGAAGGCTGGCGGGATTATAGCTCAGCCTCCCCCGGGAGAAAACACGATGAACAAATTCATACATGGGCTTATCGCCCTTGCGCTGGCGGCCGTATGCGTGCCGGGCCTGGCGGCCTGTTCCCCCGAAGTCGATTATCAGGTGGCCAACGTGATAGCCGGCAAGGCGGCCCAGGAGGACGCGGTTGCCCAACGGTTGTACGCTGAAGCCGTGGCCGAGCAGGCGCGCGCCAATGAGGCGATCTATCATTCTCAGGCAACCGAGGCCTGGAGCAAGTCAGAGATTACCAAGGCCCAGACCTGGCAAGAGCGCTGGCCCTTGGTTGTCTGGCTTCAGATAGCCGGCTGGACGCTGGCCCTGATCGGCGCCGGCTGGCTTGTGTTCTCGCTTCTCAATATGCAAATGCGGCGCATGCAGTTGGCCTACTACGGGCAGCACAAGAACCCGCTGATCCTGGCGCCCAATGGCGCCGTCTATAACCCGCTCACCGAAGGCTGGTCAGGGGATGAACTGCCCGAGGGGTTACGTGAGCAGCTCGCCGCCGGCTTCCAAGCGCTGATGCTGGCCCAGGCGCAGCACCCGCCCAACCCGGCGGCCGTCAAGCCCGAGGTGGCCAAGTCGTTCGAGTGGAAAGCCGGGCCGTTCGGAGCACGCACCGTTCGGGCGCCTGTGGTGGAAAAGGCCCTCGCGCCGGCGGTTCCCAAGGTGGACCCGCCCAAGCTGGAACCCGGCAAAGACAAAATGCACCTGGTGTTCGTCGAGGGCTCGAACATGACACAGGACGAGAAGAAGCTGTTCGACCTGCGCGAGATGGTGGAAGGCGCCGAGATCCGCGGGCTCACCCGGGCCAAGTGGGAGGGCCACAAGTTTGCCACCGGCAACGAGTGCACCCAAGGCTACCACCGGGAACTTGTTGAAGTCCTGGTGGCCGCCCAGGTGGTTACCGAAAAGGGCAAGACCCAGGTGATGCGGGTAAGCACCGACAAGGCGATTGAGTCGCTTGGCCTCCAAGCGTACGACTATCGTTGACTTGGTTTAGTTGGTTTGGTTGGATGGTGTTCGGGGATTTTGGCAGATTGGCACATCACAAAGTGGGGAAGGGGGCAACGCCTCCGGTTTTCTTTGTAGCCGGCTACCTGTAAAAGGCTGGGTAGGTATTCCCTATAGGGGATAATCTGGTCCCACCGATTGAACCCAGCAAACCGACTGGCCTGGCTGGATCACCCAGCTTGCCTAGCTTTCGAGACAAGTGGCATGGCCCTGGCGTGACCAGATGCCCAACCAGAAACCCGCAAACCAAAGAAGTCTGTACACTGGCCCCACCGATTGGCCCCAACTTACTGCCAAACCGGAGAAGCCTTCGGCAAGCTTTCAAGCTCAATGGGGTAGCCTTTACGAAAATGAGCAAATCCCAACTCACAATTCACTTTATTATGGTGTATACGTTGGGCGACGATGGGCGCACCCTGGCCCCGACTTGTCAGGATGTTTCAAAATGCCAGATAGAAAAATCCTCTTGGGTATCCCCCCTTTGACCAGACAAACCAACACACGAAACACGAAACACGGATTTTTGTGTATACACACGGCCTCGCCA
>CAIQQM010000237.1 GCA_903873945.1 uncultured Verrucomicrobiota bacterium | reverse complement strand
CGATACGGCAGGTTTGGAAATCCGCGTTACGGGGCTACGGCGCTACGGGCGAGCTTGATATTCCTGGATCTCTCGCTCGCGTGGAAGTCCTCGAAACGGTTGGAGCAAACCGGGAGCCGGCTTCAGTTTCCCCGCCGCGCGCCGATGGCTCATGCCGGTCATTTGCGACTGGTTCATATTGCGGCCGAGCTTTATCAGGTGTTATATTTCTGAGCGCGCAACAACATCGCAAGCATTTCAAGCTGGCAGCCGGGGTCCTTTACGCCGCCGTTCTTTCGTTCTGCCTCGCTGGCGGCGGGAAGGCGCGAGGGGCAGATTGGGTACAGGCCGGGCTGAACACGAACCAGCCGATTTGGGGCCTTCGTGGTGGATTGCTCTGGGCGGTCCCACCCGGGGGATTCCGGCCGGCCAGCGGACCCCGAGGGCTCATTCGGGTCGGCTACCCCATCTCGACCAACGGCGGCTACGAATTGATCAACTTCATTGCGGTCGAACCCATAGTGCATGGCCGGAGGGGTTTCAGTGAGCTGGAGTTGAGCGCACTGGATGCAGCCCGCGGCAAGCGGCTTTGGGCCGCCGGCGAAACCAACCTCACCTCCGGCGTCCCGCAGCCGACGCTGGTGCCGGGCAAACTCACGCGACCGTCGCCCGGCGTCGAGCAACTCGAGGTCACGGTGCGGGTCGAGCCCTTCGATAACGGTGCCCGCGTGCGCCTGATGGTCTCGCAGCGCAACGACGCGCCCGATGAGATTCAACTGGCTGTTAAGGGCCGCAGTGCCGTCATAAAAAGTGCCGTCTTCCAGCCGAATTGAGATCATAAATTCGGACGAGATTATGATCCCAATGCGGACACAGCGCCGTCAAGTGCCGTCTGCCCTTTTTCTTTAATCCTAACCAATCGAGTCCCGCCGTCAGCAGTGCCGTACAAAAGCACTGGACCTGCGCGGGAGGCTTTGGCAGTTACACGGAATGTCTAAAAGCGCCTTTCGCTTTGTGAAAAACCTTGCGCAACTTAATGCAGACCTTTTTCGCTCAAGCAGCAGCGGTGCCCGCACTGCGGCTGCACGGAGAGCTTAAATCGGCATAGCAAACTCTACGGCAACGATCCCGCCGTGGCCAATGAGCAGGCGTTGCGCGGCCAGCGCGTCTTTTGCTCCAATCGCGGCCAGCGCGGCGGCTGCGGGCGGACCTTTTCGCTCTTCCTCGCCCAAGTGTTGCCCCGGCATAGTGTCACCGCCTCGTGGTTGTGGTTGCTGCTGAGCCGGCTTTTGACGGGCAGTTCCATCAAGGCGTCGGTTGAGGCGCTGGCGCTGCCTTTCAAGCTGGAGAGTTTCTACCACTTGCTGCAACGGTTGCGGGGGCGATTGCCGGAATTGCGTTGCCGGCTGTGCCGCCAGCAGAAAGCCCCGGAGAGTTCGCAATCCGACCCGTTGCTTCAAACCGTTGAACATCTCCAAAGTGTGTTTGCCAAGGCCGCTTGCGCTCTGAGCGCTTTTCAACAGCGCTTCCAACAGCCCTTTCTGGGTTGAAACGCTTCTCGGCAAACTGCCTGGGGGGCTGCGACTTTGCCGAATTGTCGCGCCGACTCCATCCCAGCCTGGTCCAGCCGACCGGTGACAACGCCACAAGGCACTGCGCCTGAGCGCCCGAGAGGCTTTAGCTTCCCAGCCCGTAATCCCGCTGTGGCGGGAACCCTTTCGGCGGGCGCCGGAAGGTCAGAGAAACAAACAAAAAGACAGCCGCGTTACCAAACACCTCATGCGAAATCCCACTGTTTATCTCAAAATGCGCGTGCTCGGAGCCATTGACATGGCCGAGGGCAAAACCATTCGCGACCGCATCAAAGCGGTTAGCCAAATGACCTTCACCGACGAGGAGGGGCAGCCCCGGCAGTTTACCTGGAAAACCATCTCCACCTGGCTGTGCCGTTATCAGAAGCACGGCGTGACCGTGATGGAAAACCAGCCCCGTTCCGACAAGGGCAAAATCCGCAAGGTGCCGCTGGAGGACGTCGCCGAAGCGGTGCAAAAGGTTCTGCCTAAACTGCACCAGCGCGCCCCCAGGCTCTCGGTCGTCTATCGGCTATGCCTCGAAGAGGGCTGGCTGACCCGCTCCCGGATTGCTCCCAACACGTTTCGGCGGGTCGTCAAAAAGTATGAGTTGCTCAAAGCCGACCCGGACTGCTCGAACAAGGTTCGATTGGCTTTTGCCAAAGCTCACGCCAATGAAATGTGGCAGGCCGACACCTTGTGCGGGCCTTATTTGCAGCTCGAGGACGGGGCCTTTCAAACGCGGCTGATTGCCTTTGTGGATGACGCCAGCCGCGTCTGCGCCCAGGGCCAGTTCTTTCTGGCGGAGAATGTGGACACGCTCATCGAAAGCCTCCGCGCCGCCTTTTACAAACGCGGGGTCCCTCACTCGCTCTACGTAGACAACGGCTCGATTTATACCTCCAAGGAAATCGTCCAGATCTGCGCCCGGGTCGGCTGCTTGCTCCATCACACCCCCGTGCGTGACGGCGCGGCCAAAGGCAAAGTGGAGAGATTTTTCCGCACGGTGCGCGAACAGTTCCTCTGCCGGCAATTGGATTTGAGTTCGCTGGAGGCGCTCAACCGCCAGTTCACCCACTGGGTGGAGGAGCAGTACAACGCCCAGACGCATTCCGTCCTGGGCATGTCGCCCCTGGACCGCTTTGCCCTGGATCGGAAATGGGTCCGCTTCCTGCCGCCCAACGAGGCCAATGATGAACTGTTCTTCGTGGAAGAAGATCGGCACGTGCGCGCCGACAACACTTTCTCTTTCAAATCGCTGCGCTTCGAGGCCCCGCGTCACCTGCCCGAGCGCACCATCCAAATCCGCTTCCAGCGCAGCCAACCCACCACACGCGTGGTGGTCTATTACAAAGGCGAGCGCATGGGGGAAGCCCGCCTGCTGGATGCGGTGGCCAACGACCGGCCCCCGAAGCGACCCCCATCCGACCCCGGTGATGCCGCTGGGGCTCTGCCCGCCACTCCCCCCAAGCCACCGCCGCCCCCGGCTGCTGGTGCCGCCGCTCAAAACACTCCGCACTCCGAACTCTCCATTCCGCACTCGTTATGATCCGCTCCCATTTCGGACTGCAGCGCAATCCCTTTGACCCCGAAGCGCCCACCCTCCTGCCTCACCAGCAGGAGATCTTCGACATCCTGCGCGTCCATGCCCAGCAGGGCGGCCTGTGCCTGGTGCTGGGCGAGCCGGGCACCGGCAAAAGCGTCCTCAAACAGTCGCTCCTGATCCACGACCCCAAGCGCATGATCACGCCCGTGGTCAATCGCACCCTGCACACTTATCACAACACCTTGCGCATTCTCTGCGAAGCGTTCCAAATTGAGTTCCAGGGCCGCGACCATCACTGCGAACGCCTGCTGGTCCAGCAAGCCTTCAGCGTCCACCGCGCCGGCAAAATGCTCGTGCCCATCATCGACGACGCTCACCTCATGCCCGCCGAGAGCCTGCGCAAACTGCGCCTGCTCTGCGAGGACTTCCCCCGCTCACACAACCTGGTCCTCATTGGCCAGCCGCCACTGCTCCAGTCCTTGTCCCTCTCCATCAATGAGGAAATCCGCTCCCGCGTCACCTACTCGGCGCTGCTCTCCCGCCTAGCCCCCGAAACGGTGGAGCAGTTCATCCTGGATCAACTCGACCGTGCCGGCCTGGGCCACAATACCTTCACCCCCGAAGCCTTGGCCCTGGTGGTTCGCTCCGGCGAGGGCCTCCTGCGCCGCACCCGCAATCTGTGCCTGGGCGCGCTCATCGAGGCCGTGCGCGACCAAACCCGCATCGTGGACCTCAAGCAGGTCAACCGCGTGCTCATCCAACCCCACTGGAGGAAAGACGGTGACCAGCCCATCGCCTAAGCCCTCGCTCAGCACCCGTTGGACTCGCGAGCAAATCCGCGCAGCCCGACTGGCTCCGCTCTGGCCCTTGCTGCAAAAGCGCGGTCTCCAACGGCTCGAACAGGGAGGCGGAAACTTCATTCTGCCGGCCTTTCCCGGTCTCATCTTTAAAGACAGTTATTGGCGTTGGCCCCAACGCAACCTGGCCGGCAACGCCATCGACTTCCACGTCCAGGTCCTGGGCCTCTCGTTCCACCAAGCCATGCACGACATCTCAGGAACTTGAAACCATCCAAACTCAATCCCCCGCTGGCGTCATAGCCTTATGACGCCAGCGCGGACCCAAATCCGCCTCGTCGGCAAAAACGCCAGGGTTATGATGCCAGTGTGGAAATCCTCCCTTGTGCCTAAACTCATCCAAAAATGCTCCGCCTCGTCACACCGCTATGGCCAGAGCGCGGCTATTCGGCCAAAAAATCAGATGCCAGTCCGGCCAACTCCCCAAAAACCTATGATGCCAATTTGGCCAAAACTATGACGCCAAATAAGTTCGTAACACCTTGAGGGGCGTGTGGGCCGTGGAGGTCAGGGAGGTGCATGCGCTTGAAGGGGTGGCGGAGCCACTGTACTGGATATTGCTGACCTCCTTGCCCTGCAGGACGTTGGCGCAGACGCGACGTGTGGTTGGACGCTATACGG
>CAIQQM010000236.1 GCA_903873945.1 uncultured Verrucomicrobiota bacterium | reverse complement strand
GGTATGTGGTTTGTCAACGGGAAGGTTGCGAAGAAGCTCTTTTTCTGGGTATAATGACCCTGCGGCTGGGAGGATAGGGCTCTGCAGGAGTGCAACCTGAGCGCCCAGTCGTCCGTGGATTGCGGAAGCATCCGATCCTGGCGCTGCCGTCAGGCAGCGCCAGGAGATGACCTCCGAGGGAGGCCTGAGCAAGCCACGGACTAAAGCGATAAACTCATCCTTGACCATATTGTTAGGCTGGGCTGGTCGCGGGCCGCGGGACGAACTTTTTGTTCGGGTCCAGGACATATTGACGGCCCGTCTTGAGCCGCTGGCAAATTTCCTCGCGATAAGTCTTGCGGGTTCTGCCCAGCGATTGAAGCCCTTGTTGGCCTACCGATCCGATCATCTTGCTGACCTTGGCGAGCAGGCGCGCATCGATTTCCTCCAGCGCGGTCCAACGGCCCATCATTAGATACCAGACGGCTACGGTGAGCTTGCGGGCGATGGCGGCGACCGCGAGGTTGACGCTACCCTTGGCGGCGAGCAACTTCTTGCCCCAGCGCGCCAGGGGACTTTTGCCGCTGCGCAAGATAGCCTGTGCGCCCTCGATGAGCAGACTGCGCAGGAGCTTATGGCCGTGCCCGCCGATGCCGCCGCTCCACTCCGACTCTCCGCTGTCATCAAAAGCGGGGTAGAGGCCGACGTATTTGACGAGTTTCTTGGGGTGGGCAAAGCGCTGGATGTCTCCGACAAAAGCGCCCAGGGCGAAGGCGACGACTTCCCGGACGCCGCACAGGCGCACGAGAGAAAGCAGCATCGGTTCGGCCAGCACTTCCTGGGCGATGAGGCTGCGCCAGTGCTGGCGCTGCTGGTCGGCGTGGCGCAAATCCGCCAGGAAGATTTCGATCACTTGCCACTGACGCGAGGACCACTGCCGCGCCTTGCGAATCTGCCCTTTGACCTCCCCGGTTTGGGTCAAGCGAGTGCCCGCTTTGAGCCGCACTCCGTTATCACTGAGGTAAGAGCGCAGCCGCGCCTGCATCTGGGTGGTGCGTTTGGTGGCTTTGTTGTAGGCGTGGAACCAATCCCGCCATTCCTGGGTTTTGGGGTCGGGCACCCAGACCTCTTTAGCCGTGCCGGCCAGGTAGGCCTTGCCGATGCGCACCGCGCTGATCTTGTCATTGTTGGCATGTGCCTCCTTGAGCTTGCCCATCTGGCAGCTCTCCAGAACCTTGGCCTGGCGATCGATCGCCGCCAAGGTGCGGACCACCTGGAAGCTGTTGCCCGAAGCCTCCAGGACGATCAGATCGCGGGCGGTGGTGTGCTTTTGCGCCCAACTGGAGAGCTGCGCCATGGGCAATTTGTTATAGATCTTTTCCACCACGGCGGCGGCGGGCGTAGGGCCGCACAGGATCGCCGCCGTAAAGCTGTCGGGGTGAGAGTCCAAGCCAATCACTCGCTCGACAGGTTTCGAGGTATCGTTCATCTTGTTCCTTATCATTATGCAGACGGACGAGAT
>CAIQQM010000235.1 GCA_903873945.1 uncultured Verrucomicrobiota bacterium | reverse complement strand
GTTGTTGGAGAGCGCCCTACAGAGCGACGAACGGAACACCTTGCACTATACCTGTGGATGGGTGGTGTGATGGCCGGTTCCCATCCCGGAAAGGTTTTTGCCACCAGTCTGAATAATCCCTGACGGACAAAGGCAGTACCCTTCTGGAGCCCCGTTGGCGCCGGAGAAAGGGTCGGATTATGATCCTGCCGTAACATCACCGTCAGTAATTCCACTTCAAAGTCTAGCAGTTTGTCGGAGGAATCGATATTTCGCGAACGAGAATGGCCATCCGACGGAAGATGGCCCCGAGATTTGGGTACCCAAGGCATAAACAAGCGTAGCTAAACACAGACCCGTCCTTTCTCGCCGGGGAGTAGACGCGCCGAAGCAGCCCCCGGTTTAGCACAAGCCCTTCGCTTGGTACAGCGTGCACATCCGTTTCAGGTTGTAAGCTAGACACACCAGGCACCACTCGCCCGTCGCCGCCGCCAAGCCGCGCAAGGAAAACTGGCGAAAGCCCAACACTTCTTTGATGATCCCAATCACCGGCTCCACGGTGCACTTGCGCAAGCGATAAATGGTCTGCCCAATCTCGGTCCGCAACTGGTACGCCATTTTCTCCTTCGGCGTGGCCTCGGCGCCGGGCGGTTCGCCCAGTTCTTCCAAGAAGCTTTCCCAACTCAGATGATGCGGCTCGCGGCCGGTCGCAATGTAGGGGGTGATCCCCCGCTGTTCACACGAGGTCACGTTGGCGGCGCTGAAGAACCCGGTGTCAAAGGCGACCGCGTCGGGTTGCCCCACCTCGGGGGAAATGGCATCCAAGAGCGGGTCCAGTTCACGCTTGTCGTTGGGATGGTTCGACAGCGTCGTGGCTACGATCAGGAACGCGGCTTGATCTACCCCAACCTGGGCATTATAGTGTTGGTCAAAGCCTGCATTGGTGCTGTTTTTCATGATGCGCGATTCGGGATCGGTGAAATTGTACTGATCTTTGGCGCCGGGCCCCGCCTGGGGCGGCTGCGCTTGGGGACCGCGCGGTTTGTGCCCGCTCTGGCGGGCTTTTTCTTCCTGCTCGCGCTGTTTGGCTTCATACTCGGCCTGTTCGACCACCTGCCGCTCTTGGGCGCGGGCCACCAAAACGGCTTTGGCCTCCGCCAGTTTCGCCAAACGCGCTTCGCGCAGCCCGATTTCGTCCTGGGGCACGAACCCGTCCGGCAGCTGCAGGTTGCCTTGCTCCGCCGCTTCGGCCACGGCAAACAACTCGGCCACTTCTTTGCGCAGTTTGACTTCCAGTTCCCCCAGATGTTGGTAACTCACGGCCTTGCTCTTGGACGCATCGGCGTGAATCTTGCTCCCGTCGCCACTGAGGTTCCCCAACTTCAAGACCCCAGCCAATTGGGCCAGCACCAGGATCTGCACAAATAACTCCTGGATTTCGACCAGAAAGGTCTTGCGAAAATGGGCGAGAGTATCATGGTCTGGGTGCATACCGCCTGCCAGGAAACGAAAGGCCAGGTTTTCATACGTCGCCTTTTCGATTTTGCGCGAACTGAATACCCCCGTCGCATACCCATAGAACAACAAAGC
>CAIQQM010000234.1 GCA_903873945.1 uncultured Verrucomicrobiota bacterium | reverse complement strand
GTCATCAACATCGGCCGCAATCCGCCGGACAGCAAAGAGTACTACCTCCTGCTTTCCCCGAAAGTCGCCCAGGGCGACGTGGACATGCACGTTGTCCTGGAGGGCAAGACCTATACGTTCCGGCTGATCGTCGGCCGGGACAAGGTCAATTACCGCAAGACCTACACGGCCGAGGGGGGCGGCTCCGGCCGCAGCTTGCGCAAGGTGCCGCCGCTGGCGCCCACCGAGATTAACACGACGCGCCTCATTCACATCATCAACCAGAGCATGCGGGATCCGAATTATGCGAGCGTGGTGGCCAAGGACATCGGCAGCAGCCCCCAAGGGGCCACGTATTTATGGGACGGCGCCGAGGTGGTCCTGCAGAGCGCCTGGCACTATTACCCGCAAGATGTTGTCATCTTGCAGGTGGAAGTTCATAACCCCACGAGCCGGGCCGTTTATCTGTCCGCAACCCAGCTCGAGCCCTTCATCGCCAACACCACGTTCCATTATCTTTTGACGCAGCAAGGCACCAAAGTGCTGCTGCCGGGACAGACCGACATCAAATACATCTTCCTTCAGGGCTGCGGCATCGACATCGAAGGCGCCCGCTTCGAATTGCGGCTGCCAGCCGCCGGGGCGCAGTTAAACGCCCAACTCCAACAGAACCCGTGAACAGCATTTTCTCACTCACGAGAACCAATGCCCAAGGCAAACCGGCCTTGGGGTTCGGGGTGATCCTGATTGTGATGGGCGCCGTTATCCTGTGCGGGCTCTATGTCATCCATGTGATTCGCCTGCCCCAGAAAAAAGACCCTACGGTCAAAGTAGTCACGCCCAGCAGCCAGAGCACCCGCCGAGGGGCGGGGTCCCCCGTTGAGCAGCCCTTGCTGTTGAAAGATGAGCTGCCCGCAACCCACCGCCGCCCCGGCAAGAGCCTGGAGGGCCTTTATCAGAAGTACGAACAGGAACAGGCCACCAACCAGGCCGCAGCCGCCAACGCCGAGAAGAAGACCAAGCCCGCGGCAACGGGATTGGAGGACTGGATACCCAGGATCGATCCCAAGCACATGCCGGCACTTCACAGTCCCAATGGAAAGCTGACCACCGACCCCGTTCGTCACGGCACCATTGGGGACAGCAGCGCCAGCTCGAAGGCGGACCAGGAGACCTACCACTACGTCGACCAGCTCTTGCTCTTCACCAATGTTCCGGCAGCCGCCAAAGCCAAGAAGACCGGCTACGAGGTCAAGAAATTCCTCCCGCGCGGGCAGAAGATTCCCGTCATCCTCCTGAGCAAGATCAACACCTCCGTAGGCTCGATGCCCGTCGAAATGGCCGTGGCCAAAGACGTGGAGTTTAACGGGAAGCTCCAACTGCCGTTCGGGTGGCACCTGATGGGCACTGCCAATCAAGGCCCCAACCACAAAGTCAACGTCCGAGTCAATACCATCATCGACCCGCAGGGCAAGGAATACCCCATCACCGCCATGGTTCTGAGCCTGGAGCAGGAACCAGGCTTCGACGGCTATGCGACCGAATCGCCGCTCATGCTGGAGTTGCTCCCGCTGGCCTCCACCACCGTCAAGACTTTCATGGACGCCCTGAAAGACGTGACGACCCAGCAGTCCATCATTCCCACCGGCAACACCACCGTGGTCGGCAGCCAGCAAACCTATGCCTTGAACGCCAAGAGCAAGCTGCTCGACGGCACCGCACAGGTGTTAAGCGGGATCATGGCCGATAAAGCCAAGGAG
>CAIQQM010000233.1 GCA_903873945.1 uncultured Verrucomicrobiota bacterium | reverse complement strand
CGCTTCATCTGAAGTTTTCCAAGGCAAAGGCCGCCGAGTTTCGCGAGTTTACCAAGAAGCACATCAAACAGAAGGTCCAGATTATGGTCGGGACGAACGTTGTCGCAGAGCCGGTGATTCGCGCCGAAATTCTTGGTCCGAAGATAGAATTGGGATTTTCTTCGCCCGAAAAAGCACACGCCGTTGCAGATTCTTTGCGCAAGAAATGAACGGCCGGCGGGATTGCGTTTCAGCCAATTCGTTGCCCAGTGACCCGCCGCCACCGAGTTCCGGTGTCAGCCTTATGCGACACAACATCATATACGCGTTCGTCGCCTCAGCCCTGTTGCTGAGTGCCGGCATGACATTCGTCCAGGCGGGAACACCAGCCGAAGATCTGAACCGGACCGTGGCGTATCTCCTCAACTTCGTCGCAAAATCGGATTGCACCTTCATTCGCAACGGCAAGTCCTACACACCCAAAGAAGCGTCGGAGCATATGAAGGGCAAATATGGGTATTTCAAGAAGGAGATCAAAACACCCGAAGATTTCATCCGGCTGGCCGCCAGCAAGAGCCTCATGACCGGCCGGGCGTACAAGGTGAAGACCAAGGACGGAAACGAGATTGAATGCGCCAAGTGGCTCAGCCAGATTTTAGATGACTATCGCAAGCCACAGAAGGACCCGGAGAAAGGCTAGAAGCGCCGGAGGCAACAGCCACCGCGCGTCCAGCACAGGCCGTCAAATAAAGGTTGAACACGTCAAGCATCCCGACAAGCGGGATCAGAGGTTGCTTGCACTCTGGGCCGCCGATTGCGCCGAACATGTGCTTCCATTCTTTGAGGAGAAACACCCGGGAGACGACCGACCGCGCAAAGCCATTGAGGCAGGGCGCACCTGGGCGCGCGGCGGGATAACGTATGGCGCAGCACGCGCCGCTGCAGTTGCCACCCACGCCGCCGCCCGCGCCGTCGATGAAGGTGCGGCCCGCGCCGCCGCCCGTGCCGCCGGTCACGCCGCCGGCACCGCCCACATGGCCAGTCACGCCCGACACGCCGCCGCCTACGCGATCAAAGCCGTCGTCGCCGCCGGAACTGATTCTGCCACGGAATGTGATTGGCAACGCCGACGCCTTCCAGAGCAACTTCGACCAACAGCGTTCCCCCTCAACCCGCCGACCGGGCTTCCAAAAACACCTTCAACTCCGAAGCCATCCTGCCGCCGAAGCCGGGCACTTCCGCGATCTGCCCGACGCTGGCCAAACGGATGCGCTGGACCGAACCGAACTTCCTGAGCAACGCGGCTTTGCGCCGCTCGCCGATATTGGGGAACTCATCGAGGATGCTCTCCGAGATTTTCCGCAGGCGCAGTTCGGCGTTGTAAGTGTTGGCAAGCCGATGCGACTCGTCGCGCACGCGCTGGAGCAACTTGAGGGCACCGCTATCCTGTGACAGCCGCAAAGGCTCCTTTTCGCCCGGCCGATAAATCTCCTCAAATTCCTTGGCCAGTCCGATGACCGGAATATGGCCCAGCCCGAGCTTCTCCAATTCCGCGCATGCGGCACCGAGCTGGCCTTTGCCGCCGTCAATGAGAATCAGGTCCGGCAGAGCTGCGATGCCTTTTCGAGAAGGTCCGCCCGCCGCGCGGTGCGCGCCAACATCAGCCGCCGCCGCATCCGCGCCGGCCGGGAGCGCGCGCCGGCCTTTGGCCGCAGCGCTCACATCGTCCACCAAACGCTGCAACTCCTTCGGGACCGCCTCACCTCCCTCGTCGCGCCCGGCCAGCTTTTGCCCCGCCGCTTTTCCGCTTCCTCCCGTCTCCTTCAGGACCCGCGTATAGCGCCGACGCACGACTTCAGCCACTGAGGCAAAATCATTCTGTCCCTCGACGGTTTCAATCTTAAACCGCCGGTAATTTGCCCGATCGGGCCGGCCATTGCGAAAGCTGACAACCGAGGCCACGGCGAAGGTGCCGCTGATGTTCGAGATGTCGAAGCCTTCGATACGCTGTGGCGGAGCCGACAAACCGAGCGCCAGCGCGAGCTCGGCCAAATCCTTCTGCGAATCGAGCGCCAGCGGCAGGCTGTAAGGCACCCGATCGAAGCGGCTCACCTTTTTTGTCGTCTGGCGCAGGTCGGCCAGCAGGTCGCGCAGTTCGGCGGCGCGCTCGTATTGTTGCGCGGTCGCGGCTTTCTGCATTTGATCCGTAAGCTGGCCCTGCATTTCCTCGCACTGGCCGGCGAGGAAATCGCAGGCGGCTGTCACCTGTTCAAGATATTGCTCGCGGCTGACATTGCCGATGCAGGGGGCGGTGCAGTACTTCAAATGGGCGTACAGGCAATGTTTGTAATCGCGCCCGGTCGGCGTGAGCGGGCGGCACCCGCGCAAGTGATACTGGCGGCGGACCAGCGCCAGCGTGCTGCGCAAACCACTCGAGTCCGGGAATGGCCCGAAATAGCGCGCCCCGTCGTCCTGTTTGAGGCGCGTGAGCGTGAACCGCGGGATGGGATCATTCAGGTTGACTTTGAGCATCAGGAACCGTTTGTCGTCGCGGAAACTGATGTTGTAGCGCGGATGAAATTCCTTGATGAGCTTGCCTTCCAGCAGCAGCGCCTCCGGCTCGCTCCGGACCACGTGGCAATCGAAGTCGTGAATGGCCTCGGTCAGCGCCTTGAACTTCAGGTCCCAGCTCATCCGCCGCGACGGCTGGAAATACTGGCTGACGCGCTTGCGCAAATCGCGTGCCTTGCCCACATAGATCACGGTCCCGAACCGATCGCGCATCAGGTAGATGCCCGGCTTGTGCGGCACTGTGCCAAGCTTCCTGCGAATGTCATCGGCTACCGGCATGTCTTCGGCAAATCATACCCTTTCCAATTAGAAACCGCACTATCAGGTTCCGGCACCCTCCCCAATTTGCGTTTTGCTTTTCAGCCGTTGCCGCATAACCTTCGGGCATGACATTGCTGCAACGCGCGATCGAGGATGCCGTGGCCACCACTCGCAGCTTGAGCATATTGGAGGAACCCATGAAGCGAGCGGCGGGAATGGTTCTACGCTGCCTGACTTCCGGCCACAAACTGCTGACGTGCGGCAACGGCGGCAGCGCGTCCGATGCGACCCACCTGGCCACCGAATTCCTTTGCCGTTATCGCGACGACCGCCGGCCCTACCCGGCCATCTCCCTCACTGCCAACGGCGAGTTCATGACGGCCGTTTGCAACGATTACAGCGCGGACGAAATCTTCGCGCGGCAGGTGTGGGGCCTGGGCGAAAAGGGCGATCTGCTCATCGCTTTCACCACGAGCGGTAAATCACGCAACGTGCTGCGCGCCCTCGAAGAGGCCAAACGCAAAGGGATGGAAAGTCTCTGCTTCCTGGGCCGCGACGGCGGGTTTACGAAGGGCATTGCTACGCTTGACCTGCCGGTGCCGGGCGGCTCCACGGCGCGCATCCAAGAAGGGCAGAAGCTGCTCTTCCACGTGTTGTGCGAAATGGTCGAGCTGGAATTGCCTAAAGCCTAGCCAAAATACTCGGGCTCATTGCCCGGTTTCCATTTGATGTTGCAGCCGATGCTGGGCTTCTGGCCCGCCGGAACAGGCCGGCCCCCAAGGACAGCGTCAAGCGCTACTCGTAAATCCCTGCCCGTGACGGGAACATCGTTGCCAGGGCGGCTGTCATCCAACTGGCCGCGATAGATGAGCCGTTGCTCCCGGTCGAACAGAAAGAAGTCCGGCGTGCAGGCGGCGCGATAGGCTTTGGCCACATCCTGCGTCTCATCGTACAGATACGGGAACAGGTAACCCGCCGCTTTCGCTTCCCTGGCCATCTCCCTAGGGCTATCCGCCGGGTAATTGGCCACGTCGTTTGAGTTAATCCCCGCCATTGCGACGCCGCGCGGCAGGTAATCCCGTGCCAACTGCGCCAGACCGGCACGGATGTGCTTTACATAGGGGCAGTGATTGCACATGAAAACAACCAGCAGCGCCGGCGAGTTTTTGAAATCGGATAGTGAGACAAATTTCCCACTCGAGTCGGCGAGCCGGAAATCCGGCGCCTTCGTGCCGAGCGGCAGCATCGTGGAATTGACAGCAACCATATAGAGAATCTGGAACGCCTCCAACCGGTTGTCTAGAAGCTATCTCATAAATATCCGCAGCGGCGTTGCGAAAAGAAATATGATTACATCCCAGCTTCAAATGGGAAGATGAAGGGCGAACGGAACGGCCGATCTTTGGGCCGACCGCGTTGTTGTTCGTCGCTTTGGCTTCCCAAGCCCTGCAAATCGGGTGCCCAGAAAGGACGTGCGCTTCGTGCACAGCAGTCAGCCCGCAGAGGGGATGCGCGCTGCCTCACGCCTAGCCGCCGGCCCAAATCTCTGGCCGCGCCATCTGCTGCTATTTATGAGATGGCTTCTAATCGAAAGTCAGCCCGGACCGGGTTTGTCCTGAGCCGGAGAAGGCGCTGCCGGAACCGGTTTCGGCTCGGGGTGAACGGTTACGTCCGCATCCGGAAGAATTTCGTTTACCACCTGCTCGACCCGCTCCGTCATGGCATGGGCGGCCTGGAGCGGCAGTTCGCCATCGAGGGTGATGTGCAAATCCACAAAGTAGTGCGGTCCCGAACGCCGCACGCGGACTGCGTGGCAATCGAACACATTCTCGATGGCTTCGACTCTGGATTTGATCTTCTCAATTTCCCCAGGAGGCGTGGCGTCCAGCAGCGCCTGGACGCTCCTGAAACCGAGTTGGGCGCTCACGATCACCACGATGGCGGCCACGGTCAGGGCGGCCACGGCGTCCGCTTTGACAAGGAAACCCAGGCCCGGAAACCAATCTGCCAGCCTGACGCCTAGCAGACCCACGATCACCACGGAGGAACTCCAGATATCCGTGTGGAAATGCAGCGCATCGGCTTCAAGCGCCTGACTGCGATGCTTCGCCGCTGCGCGATACAACATTCGTGAGCGCGAGAAATCAACCGCGATTGAGATGGCCATGACCACGAACGCCCAAACCGACGCATCCACGTGAACCCGACCTGAACCCAACCGCTGAACCGAGTTATGGATAATCCAAGCGCAGGTCGCCAGCAGCAGGAGCATTTCCGCCAGGGCCGAAAGATTTTCCACCTTGCCATGTCCGTAAGCGTGCTCACGGTCGGCGGGTTTACTGGCGGCCCTCACGGCGAGACAGGTAACGAGGGCGGCAGCAAGGTCCAGACCGGAATGCGCCGCCTCGGCCAGAATGCCAAGGCTGCCGGTCAGCAGGCCCGTCACGGCTTTCAGGCCGGTCAGGAACACCGCCGCCCAAACTGAATTCAGAGCGGCCACGTTCTTCTCGTGCTTGCTGGTTTCCGCGTTCATCTACCTATGCGCCCATCTTAACCACTTTCAGTTTAGTCGTGCAATTTTATCCGCGCACATTAGAACTTTCCTTATGACGCCCGACGAAGCCAGGACCCGTCACGCCGAACTCACGGAGACAATCCGGCGGCACGACACCGCCTATTACGTGCTGGCCCAGCCCGCCATCAGCGACCAGGAATATGACCGGCTTTACCAGGAGTTGCTAGATCTGGAAAAGGACTTTTCAGACTTGGCAACGCCGGATTCCCCCACTCAGCGCGTCGGCGGCGAGCCTGTCGGAGGATTTAAACGGGTCAAACATTTGTTGCCAATGCTGTCTCTTGACAAGATCAAGGCCTCCAGAGTTCCGGGAGAAAATGAAGAACCCGACCCGGAGTGTCGTAAGAGACTGCAAGATGAAAAAACATTGGAGGGGTTGAGAAACTTCGACGCAACGTTGCAGAAGCATCTTGGGAAAGGACAGATCGATTATGTCCTTGAGCCGAAGGTAGATGGGGTTTCAATCAGCGCGCACTACAAGAAAGGAAAGCTTGCATTGGGCGTCACCCGAGGGGACGGCACATTTGGAGATGATATTACAAATAACGTTAGGACCATCCGAGCGATCCCTCTGGAACTGAACCTGAAGAATCCCCCAGAGCTACTGGAAGTCCGCGGCGAAGCGTATATTTCAAACAAGGATTTCGAGAGGCTTAACGCGAGGTTGCAAGCTGCTGGGGAAGATGCATTTCCAAACGCTCGCAATGCTACGGCTGGCACGCTTAAACAGCTTGATCCTCGCATTGTCGCTCAACGCCCGATCAGCGCTGTCTTTTATGGCGTGGGGGTTAGTGAGGGGATAAGTTTTTCAACCCACGCAGAGATTCTGGAAGCGTTAAAAGCATTTGGCCTCCCAACCCAGCCATCATGGTGGCTTTGCAAGGGCATAGATGAGGTGTTCACTCATTACCACAAAGAAATCGTTTGTGGCTATGATGAGACTAGGGACTTAAGGTCCAAACTTCATTACGAAATCGATGGCCTCGTGCTCAAGGTGAACAATCTCAAGGACTGGGAGCGCTTACCGATCAAGGCCAAGGCGCCAGGCTATGCGATTGTTCATAAACCAATCCCATGGATTACCCCAGCCGAAACGATTCTCAAGGCAATTACTGTGCAAGTCGGGAGGACCGGCGTACTGACACCAGTTGCAGAGCTGGAGCCTGTATCTGTGCAAGGCTCTACCGTCTCACGGGCAACCTTGCATAACGAGGACGAGATCAGACGAAAGGATATCCGAATCGGTGATACTGTCCGCATCCGCAAAGCGGGCATGGTTATTCCAGAGGTGGTCGAGGTCGTGAAATCGAGAAGACTTCAAGAGGCGAAGGAATTCACTCTTTACGATCAGGTCGGCGGCAAATGTCCCGCCTGCGGTGGTCCAATAGTCCGGGATCCTTTGTTTGTCGCCTGGCGTTGCCAAAACGTTGCGGCCTGCCCTGCTCAAAGTATTCGACGAGTTGAATTCATGGCTCAAAGGAGCGCCCTTGACATCGAGAGTCTTGGCGGCGTGGTTGCTGAAAAACTCATTGAGAGCGGTTTGATCGGGGAGCCACTGGACTTGTTCGATCTAAAGGTAGATCAATTGGCAAAATTGAATCTTGGGACGCATGAAGAGCCGAGGGTATTCGGTGAAAAGAACGCAATAAAGGTAGTCGAGGCACTGAAGCGCGCTAAGCTACTCCCACTAGCACGTTGGCTTCACGCTCTGGGAATTCCCAGTGTTGGAGAAGTCACCTCTCACGAAATTGCACGCTTCCACAAGAAACTCGCCGACCTCCCTGACTCACAGATTTTGAAAGATGTTCTCGAGCTCGCGGACA
Source organism: uncultured Verrucomicrobiota bacterium (assembly GCA_903873945.1). Classification (GTDB taxonomy): domain Bacteria; phylum Verrucomicrobiota; class Verrucomicrobiia; order Limisphaerales; family UBA8199; genus CAIQQM01. The sequence goes on along the minus strand of CAIQQM010000233.1, from coordinate 39,542 downwards.
AGGTAAGTGAAGCGAAGAAGGCAAGCCCGGACTCTGTTGACAGCATGCCCCCGATCAGGCGCACGAGGATTAACAGAGAAGAAGAGGGCGCCTCTCTTGCAAGGAAGTTAGAGGAAAATCTTACGCAAACTGAGATTGAGAAAATCAGGTCTAAGCGTCTAGAGTTAATATCCGAGATTCAGAGTCTTCGGCAGCGTGAGCCTGACGAGCGACGGGCTCGTATTTGCCAGCAGCAAGAATTAAACAGCCAGATTGAAGACCTTGCGGCACGCCTCAAAGCTGTTGGCGTCGGAACCAAAGTCGTCAAAACCGAAAAGAAACGAAGGAAAGACCATCAGGAAGGCCCCGCTATCATTGAAGTTACGACAGAAATCGCGCCAGAAGCATCCCGAAGCATTCTTACGTTCTTTCATTCGCAAGCCGGAAGAAAGATGCTTGAGCGGCTTAAGAAGCTGTGCATCTCCCCCAAGGGAGCGGAGGTTGCATCGACCACTGAGGGTATTCACCAGTCACTCGCGGGGAAAACGTTCGTCCTGACTGGAACCCTAGCTTCTATGCCTCGCGAAGATGCAGAGGGAGAAATCCGAAAGCAAGGAGGCCGTGTGACCAACGCAGTTACCAAGAAAACTAACTTCCTTGTTGTTGGCGAAAATGCCGGCACGACGAAGACCGAGGAAGCCCGAACCCTTGGGGTGCAGCAATTGACAGAACAAGAGTTTCTTTCCGTACTCGGCTTGAAGTCTGCACCGCCAGCATCTCCAAAACAGCCGGGACTATTCGATTCATGACACCTGGTGATAGAGAGTGGCTTATAGTGGACCGGGCCAACCAACCCCGGGGACCATATACAACATGGGAGGTATGCACACTGGCAAGAGTCAGGGGTTTCTTCATCTGCAAGCCGGGCATGAAAGATTGGGTCATGGCATGTGCGGCTGCGGCAGAAGGAGTTTTCTCGGCGTTTTGAGGGTTGCGAAAAAGGTTGTGCGCGAATGACTTTTAGAACTTATGGGAGACCAGAACGAATGGGTCATTCTTGATACTGAAACCGATGGTCTCGATTACCCGATTCACGTGCTTGAAGTCGCAGCATAGCGAATGCGGGGCAAATCGAGGGATGGAGACCCATTTCGCGTTTTCCTAAACCATCACATCCACATTCCGACTGTCGCCACATCGATTCATGGCTATACGGAGGAATTTCTAGACACGCACGGGATCTCACCTTCTGAGGCGTACCAACAATTGCGCTACTACATCGAGAATCGGTATGTGGTCGCCCATTACCTGCGCTACGATTGGAATGCAGTGTTGCTTCCCGAGTGGCGACGTTTGCATGTACCTCAGATTGGACAGCCGGGCTTCTGCACTTGGCACCTTTCGAAACGCGCTATTCCCGAATGTAGTTCACATCGTCTCGATGTGCTGAGGGAGGCATTCGGGTTACCAACGGCTGGAGCACATTCTGCGATAGGGGACACCGAATCTGTTTATCAGTTGTTGACGCAAGTTATTTTCCCCCGATTGGAGGGAATTGGCATTGTGGCTTTCCAGGATTTCGCAAAATTTTCCAGCGAGAAGCCTCTGCTAAAATGTCATTGTCTTGTTCAGGGGAAGAATTACCTCGAAGAAGTCCGGAAAACCAAAGAAGAACGGAAGGAGCGAGAAACAAGGAGGCGACTCCTTCAAGAGTGCGTCGCCAACCCGAATCCTAGTCTTTGGCTCAGCAGAGGATTAATAGTTCAAGAACCCGAGATTGAGTTCCGAGGACGGACGTTTTTGTTCACTGGAAAAATGGTTTGGGGGAGTCGCTCCAATGCGACCCGCTTAGTCGAGTCATTGGGAGGCATTGTCTCCACATCGAAGACCGTATCAGGGGTAATTGATTTTCTCATTTTAGGGGAGGATGTTGAGAAAGGGTGGACTAAACTGGCGTATGGCGGGAAACTGGCTGGCGCGGTTCAGCATAAAATTGCCAATATCGATTGTCGACTATGTATCGTTTTAGAAAGTGATTTTATTGATTGTTTGATGGCACAATTTCAATCACGGGAGAAGAGGAAACTCAGCATCGAAGGGTCCTAGAAAAATGACGTTTTCGTGAAAAGGTCACTTCGGAATGGCCCCCAGTTGAGGTCAAGGTAAGCCTTCTTCACAGTCATTGTGCTCCATCTCCAGATCAGCCGTCCGTCACGCCCAGTAGCGGTAATTAACCTCGGGAAAGATGTTGTCCTGACGTTCGATCTGGCTCAGCCATTGCGCGTCCACCTGCGATCGGGTGAGCTGTTCGTAGAGCGTGGTAAAGCGCAGCAGATGGTCTGTCACCCGGTTGCGCGCGTATTCCGGGCTTGTCCCGGCGCGGAGAATGAAGGGCCAATCGCTGGCTTGCGCGAGAAGCAGTTCGCGCGCGGCCTGCCGGAGCGCGCGGCCTTGCAGCCCATCCGGCCGGACGAAGCGCCGAGCCAGACCGGTCATGCGTTCCTGGGCGGCATCGAGGTGCGGGTAAATCCACTGGTTCTTTTCGTTGAGCCAGATGCGCCAGTAACCTTCCTCACCCCAGCTTGAGGCGGCTGGAGCGGCAACCTGGTTTACCGGATGCCGCCGCAGGTATTCTTCCGGCGTTATGAGCGCGAAAACTTTCTGGTCGTAACACGCCTTGCGGACAAAGTAATCCAAAAACTCCAGCCCTTCGTGCCACCAGTGTCCGAACAACTCGGCGTCGTAAGGGCACACCGCAAGGGGCGGGCGGTCAAGCATCCCGGCCAGGCGCTGAATCTGGGCCATCCGCGCATCGAGAAAATGTCCCGCATGCTCCGCAGCCGCCTGCACAGCCATTTCACGGTTGTAAACCTCTTTCCGTGGCGACGGTCCGGTAATGCGATGGTATTTGATACCGGTGAAGCTGCGTTTGTCGGCTGTGGGCAGATGCGGGCTCACATAATCGAAATCGAGGTCGAAACCGATGTCGCGGTAAAAGTCGCGGTACCGCGGGTCGCCGGGATAACCCTCCTGGCGGCTCCAGACCTGCTTGGCGGAATCAGGGTCGCGGCCAAAGGCGGCGATACCCCGGCGCGTCAGGATGGGGGCGAAAACAGCATAGCGTGGCCGGGGTCGAGCATGCAGGATCCCGTGCGTATTGAGGATGAACCACCGCAGATTCACTTCGGCCAGGATGTCTTCCAAACCGTCGGCATAGGCGCATTCCGGGAGCCAGATGCCGCGAGGGTCGCGCCCGAAACAAGCCCGGTAATGGTCCCGGGCCACAAGGATTTGCGCGCGAAGAGAAGAGGGATGATTGGACAGCAGTGGCAGCAGGGCATGGGTGGCGGCGCTGGTCATAATCTCAAGCCTCCCCTCATCCTGAAGTTTCCGGAATGTTCCGACAAGGTCACCACTGCAGGCGTGATAGAAGTCGCGAATGGCGCTGAACCTGGCGTGATACGCGCAGGCCAGTTTTTGGAAAGGAGGTTCCCAGACCGTCCGATGGATTTCTTTTTCCGCCAACTCAATCAGCCCATCGAGGTGCCGCGTGTAGCGCTCCTGCAGGAGCCGATCCCCGAGCATCGAACAAAGGGTCGGCGTCAGTGTGAGCGAGAGGGGGGCATCCATGCCATCCTGCTGCCAGCGTTCCAGAAGCTGCAGCAGCGGCACATAGGTTTCGGTGATGGCCTCGAACAGCCAGCTTTCCTCCAGAAACTTCTCGTGCTCCGGATGCCGCACGAAGGGCAAGTGCGCGTGAAGAATTAGAGCCAGATAGCCTTTCATGGGCACCCCGCATCATGCTCGGGCCGAACCCAACCCGCAAGCGCATGTCCCGCTGACAACCGGTCCTCCAATAACCGCTTGAGTCGGAGGCCCGCTTCCGCACAATATTCCCGCGTTGAATCAGTCCAAAGCTCTTGTATGTGTACTCGCCGCCTTCCTCACCGGCTGCTACACCGGTCCTCCACGGAAGCCGGGGCACGCTCCTGACTGGACAGGCAAGGACACGGTCCCCGCCCCACAACCACCGGCACACGTTCCCGGCCCGAGCCCGATTCCCCATTCCCCTCCCATTCCCGCCTTCACCAACCGCATTGCCGGCGCATGGATTCCGCTGAACCGCTGGTGCCACGCGAACAATCTGGCCGCTCCTTCCCGACTGCCTGCCGGTCCCCTGCCCACCTACGCCTTGCACACAACCAACGGCGCTTTCGTCCTGCGCGCCGGCAGCCAATCGGCCCAATGGAATGGAGTGGAGGTGCGGCTGGGCTTCGCTCCACAGATTATCGACCACGAGCCGTTCGTTCACTCGCTCGACCTCGAGAAAACCATTCTGCCCCTGCTCGGCGGCCCTTCCCTCTGCTGGTTGAAAACCAATCAGATCATCGTCATTGATCCCGGCCACGGCAGCCTCAATTCCGGCGCCATGAGCGTCCTCGGAGGCCATTGCGAGAAGGAGTACACCCTCGACTGGGCGCGGCGGCTGCAAGTCCTGCTTGCCACGAACGGCTGGCAGGTTTTCCTTACCCGCACCAACGACACCGACCTTGCGCTCTCGAACCGCGTCACATTCGCTGAGAATCATCAAGCCGCCCTCTTCATCAGCCTCCATTTCAATTCCTCAGCCCCGAACGACCATGAACAAGGTCTTGAAACCTACTGCCTCACTCCCGCCGGCATGCCTTCAACAGTCACGCGCGGCTTCAGCGACGAAAAGGCTCTGGTCTTCCCCAACAACGCCTTTGATGCCGAGAACATCCAACTCGCCTATCTCGTGCATCGCGCACTCCTGCAGGCTAACGGCAGCCAGGACCGGGGCGTGCGCCGCGTCAGGTTCACCGCCGTGCTCCGGGGCCAGCAGCGCCCGGCCATCCTCATCGAAGGCGGCTACCTCTCCAATCCTCACGAGGCCCGCCTTATTGACGACCCCACCCACCGCCAGAAACTGGCTGAAGCCGTCGCCCGGGCCCTGGCGTTGCCGGGAAAACCCGAAGCGTGGACCCCGAAGCCCGAAGTTGTCCCGGCCACAAATTCTCCGGCCCCGAGCCTCGAGCAAACGAACTCTCCGCCGTGAACACCCCTCCTCCAGCCAACAAGACCGCGCATGTCCTCGTCACCGGCGGCGCCGGCTTCATCGGCTCCCATCTCGTTGAACGCCTCCTTGCCGATGGCAAATCCGTTGTTGTCATAGACGATTTGTCCACCGGGAGCCTAGAAAACCTCCGGGCCGTCAGCGCGCACCCCGGCCTCCGGTTGATTCGAGCGAAGATTTCAACCTGCCCCGGCCTCCCGCAAATCGTCGCCGGCGCCGAATCCATTTATCATCTGGCGGCAGCGGTGGGCGTCGAATTGGTTGTCCACTCCCCCATCCATGTTCTCCAGACCAATCTGCATGAGACCGAAATCCTCCTTGAAGCGGCCGCCACGCGGGGCGTTCCCGTCCTGCTGACCTCCACCTCTGAAGTTTACGGCAAGAGCCAAAAACCCGCCTTCAGCGAGGAAGACGACCTGCTGATCGGCCCGCCCCATCAGTCCCGCTGGAGTTACGCCTGCTCGAAGCTCATGGATGAGTTTCTTGCGCTGGCTTACGCCAAAGAACGCTCATTGCCGGTGGTCATCGTCCGTTTATTTAATACCGTCGGCCCCCGCCAAACCGGCCGCTACGGCATGGTGCTTCCTCGATTCGTACAATCTGCCAGGAGCGGCCAGACCCTGGAAGTATATGGCGATGGACAACAATCTCGCTGCTTCTGTTACGTCGGCGATACTGTAGAAGCCATCCTGCGCCTGCAGAACTGCGCGGCGGCCCGCGGCCAGGTGTTCAACGTCGGTAGCACCGAGGAAATCACCATTCGCGACCTGGCGGAACTGGTTATCAAGCACCTGGGTTCGAAGTCGCTTATCCAATTCGTTCCCTACGGCAAGGCTTACGAGCCAGGGTTCGAAGATATGCGGCGGCGCAAACCTGTGGTTGAGAAGTTGGCCGCAACGACCGGTTTTTGTCCACGGACATCGCTTCAGACCATCGTCAAGGTCACCACCGCAGACATGCCTTAAAACAAAAAAGGCATCCTTACGGATGCCTTTTCGTATTGGAAAACGGAAACTAAATCCCAGGCTATGGGAAGATGATGCGGTTGTTGTTTACCGTATCGCCCGTGTTTTTCAACGCGGTCTGCAGTGTTGGATTGTTAAACGACTGCACGCTGCCGTCAGCGAGCCCGACGTTGCCCTGGCCACCATGTCCGTCAGACGTCCAGGTAGCGCTCGGCGCGTTTGTGGATGTGCCGCCTGCAGTCTGCGGCACTCCTGGTGGTGCAAGCTGAGGACCCCACGTAACACCACTACCTGCATTCATATAACTGCCCCATTGGTGGGCCGGCGGCGACAATGGAGTGAAGGTTCCATAGGTGCCTGCGCCCATATTACGATCGCCATCCAAAAACATCTGAGGAGAAGTATCTGCGGCGTCAACCCCGACGAAGTAACTTAAGTTCCTATAATCGTTTGCGTATGGGGTAGAAGAGAACGAATTCGAGATCGTGCCGAGACTATCAGCCGGACAAACCAGAATCTTCGGCGTGGTCAACTCGTTCGACATAACGAGAAAGACTCTAAAAATATACTGGGCATAGGTGCTGGGATTTAAAGCAATGGAGTTGACACCGCCCGGGCCGGGAGGGCCGCCATTGGCAGTTGTAACCGTCATCGGATAAGCATCGCCATTATCCATCGCCCAGGTGCGGAACGCCAAACCCACCTGTTTGAGGTTGTTCGTGCAACTGATCCTTTGAGCTTTGGCTCGTGCTCTGGCGAGCGCCGGGAGCAACAACGCCGCTAAAATAGCAATGATGGCGATGACGACCAACAACTCGATAAGCGTAAAAGCCCGATTCCTTTTGCGTACATTCTTCATAAACTTACTGACTTTGTTATTATATGGTTTTGACAGACCGCTCGCGAACTCCACAGGACCCGTTCGCGTCTTCGACCTGAGTTTGAGACACTCTTAAGCAATGACGGTGCCAACCCGATTTTATGCAAAATCCTTAACAAATTGACAGGGTGGCCTTCTCAAAAAGCGGGGTTTTCACGCAATCTGCGTGTAGGCCGCACGGCACGAGCCAGTTTAACAGCCTGCTTGCTTTTGCGGCGAAACCAGCCATAGTTTTACGGTCAAAATGATAGATTGACACTGCGGGTGTGTTCTGGTCTTATCACACTCCTTTTTGGCGAGAGAATTTATGTACGCTGTATTAGAAACAGGAAGCAAACAGTATCGCGTGATCGCGGGTGACACGCTTGAAATTGAACGTCTGGCCGTTGAGGCCGGGAAACCGGTAACGTTTGACCGCGTGTTACTGGTGAACAAGGACGGCAAAGTTACGATAGGCTCGCCTACCGTAGCCCGGGCGAGCGTTGTGGCCGATGTGGTTGAGCACATTCGCGGCGAGAAAAAAATCGCGTTCAAGATGAGACGGCGCGAGGGTTATCACAGAACGGTCGGGCACCGTCAGGAACTGACCGTTGTGAAGATCAAAGAGATCAAAGCTTAAACGAGGTTGGATTTATGGCACATAAGAAAGGTCAAGGCAGCGTCCGCAACGGGCGAGACAGCGTCAGCAAGCGGCTGGGAGTAAAACGGTATGGCGGCGAGTTCGTCACAGCCGGAAGCATCCTGGTGCGGCAGCGCGGCACGAAATTTGTCGCCGGCCGGAACGTCGGGACGGGGCGGGACTGGACGCTCTTTGCGCTGGTTGACGGGAAAGTCACATTTGACAAGGCCAGCAGCCGCATCAATGTGGTGGCTGGGCCGGTTGCAGCCAGCAACTAGGGCCAGCCCTGCAGGTTTTCCCGGCGAGGCCATGAGCCTCGCCTTTTTTATTGGCACAAGGGCAAGTCGGCCCATTTCAGGTTCCTATGTTTGTTGACGAGATTAGAATTTTTGCGCGAGCGGGGCACGGGGGCAAAGGCTGCGTTGCTTTTCAACGCGAGAAGTTCCGGCCCAAGGGCGGGCCGAGCGGCGGCAACGGCGGGCACGGCGGCGACGTGGTGCTGGAAGCCGACCACGACTTGAACAATCTCATCGCGCAGTATTTCCAACCGCGCCTGATCGCCGAGGACGGAGAGTTTGGCATGGGCAAGGGAATGGATGGGCACGCTGGAAAGGACCTGGTCGTCAAAGTGCCTTGCGGAACGATCGTGTGGAAACTGACGGGGACAGATGAGGCCGGCGAGGAAAAAGAGGCCGAGCCAAGACAAAGGCGCGCCATTCTCCGGACAAGTTCAGGACACCGGCCGTTTTTCCACGTCTCCGCCACCGGTTCGGCAATCGAGGTTGATCTCTCGAGAGAGAGCACGCACGAAGCGACTATCCCCGGTATGAAGTCTAAAGGGGAATTGACCGCCGACCTGACAGAACACGGCAAGCGGTTCGTGCTGCGTCACGGTGGACGCGGCGGGTTAGGAAACAGGAATTTCGCGACCGCGACACGGCAGGCGCCGCGTTTTGCACAACCCGGGGAGCCGGGCGAAGAAGGGGCATTTCTTCTGGAACTGCGCATCATTGCCGAAGTGGGCCTGGTGGGGTATCCGAACGCGGGCAAATCGACGCTGCTGACGGCCATTTCACACGCACGGCCAAGAATCGCGCCCTATCCGTTCACCACGCTGCATCCCCAGATCGGAATTGTAGAATATGCTGATTTTCACCGGCTGACCGTGTGCGACGTGCCTGGTCTGATTGAAGGCGCGCACTGCAACGTCGGCCTCGGCCATGAATTTCTACGGCACATCGAGCGCTGCAAGGTGCTGGTTTTGCTCCTGGACATGGCGGGGGCGGATGGGCGGGCCCCATGGGACGACTACAAAAACCTGCTGACCGAGCTCGAACTGTACGATCCGACACTGCTGAAGAAACCGCGGCTGGTTGTGGCCAACAAGATGGACGAGGCGGTTGCCGGAGAAAACCTGAAGAAGTTCAAGCGCCGGATTCCGAAAACACCGGTCTTCGGGATCTCCGCCGCGTTCGACGAAGGCGTTGGCACATTCAAGCAAACGATCCGGAAGGCTGTGGCGAAAGCCTGACAAAAATGAAGGGCTCCCAGTCAGGCAAGCGAGAACCCGCAGGCTTTGGGAGTGGGATTTTTCTCCCAGCGCGGCAGGAGATGTGATTCAATCCGAGCATGCTCAAAGCTGGCATCGTCGGTCTGCCGAATGTTGGGAAATCCACACTATTCAACGCCGTAACACGCTCGCACAAGGCCGCCGCGGAAAATTATCCTTTTTGCACGATCGAATCCAACCTGGGAGTGGTGACCGTTCCGGACGCGCGCCTGGCAGAGCTGGGCAAAATCGCCAAAGTAAGCACGCTCATTCCTGCAACGTTCGAATTCGTTGACATCGCCGGGCTGGTAAAAGGAGCGTCGCGGGGGGAGGGTCTCGGCAACAAATTTCTCAGTCATATTCGGGAGGTGGACGCCCTAGTGCACGTGGTCCGCTGCTTTGAGGATCCGGACATTGTGCATGTCACCGGCAGCATCGACGCGGTGCGGGACATCGAGATCGTGATGACGGAACTGGTGCTGGCGGACCTCGAGACAGTGAAGAAGCGGCGGGAAAAGATGGCGCGGGATGTGAAGCGCGGGGACAAGCATGCGGTGCTGGAGACGCATCTGCTGGAGAAAATCGAGTCGCACTTAAACACCGGCAAACCGGCGAACACACTCGCGGTGCCGCTGGCCCCGGACGAAAAAGCGATCATACGCGGTTTTTTCCTGCTGACGGACAAGCCGACAATCTTCGTGGCCAACCTGAAGGAGAAAGACCTGGCAACCGCAGAAAACCATCCGGAGGTTGTCAAGGTACGCAATTACGCGCGCACGCATCATGCGTGTGAAACGGTGGTAGTCTGCGCCCAACTGGAAAGCGACGCGGCTGACCTTTCCCCGGAAGAGGCACAGGAGTATCTGAAGGAACTTGGCGTGAAGGAATCGAGCCTGTCCGCCCTCATACACGGCACCTATCACGCGCTCAACTTACGGACATTCTTCACGTTCAATGAAAAAGAGGCGAGGGCCTGGACAATCCCCGCCGGAACGACGGCGGCCAAAGCAGCCGGCACGATCCATACGGACTTCGAGCGTGGATTCATCAAAGCGGAGACGGTGAACTGGGAGGATCTGAGCAAGGAGGGGTCAGTGGCGCACGCGCGGGAAAGGGGCCATTACCGGATCGAGGGACGGGATTATGTCGTACGCGACGGGGACGTACTGTTATTCAGGTTTAATGTTTAATTGAAGCTGCCGCGCCCAGGCTGCCTGACCAAGACGGGTTTTCGCGGTCGCGGGTAAACGAAAGAGATAATTATCTATGCAACCGGAACCAAGTGCCTTTGGCATATCGGCAAGAAACAGAAAGTTCATTATGGCCTGCTCCAAACTATTGGTGGTCGCCGCGTTGACGGCGGCAACTTCATCACTCCTTGCCCAGGAGCCGAAGGCCCGCCCCAAACTCAACCTGCTGAAAGGGCCCGCGAGCGCGCAACTGGGCAACGCTGCGCGGGTCGAGGTGCCGGCGGGCTACGTCTTCGTGGACGCGAAGAGCATCCAGTCCTTGATGAAAGCGCAAGGCGAGCCTGTTAGCGGGCACGAACTTGGCCTGCTTAAGGCAACGAACGAGCATTGGTCGGTGATGTTCGAGTTCTCCGACATCGGCTACGTGAAGGACGATGACAAAGACAAACTGGACCCGGACAAACTACTCGAGGCGATCAAACGCGGGACGGCGGAGGGGAACAAAGAACGGGAGCGGGCGGGCAACCCGCCGTTGGAAATTGTCGGCTGGGAAGTGCGGCCCAAGTATGAGGCCAGCACGCACAATCTCGAGTGGGCTATCCGCGCGACCAGCGAAGGCCGGCCGATTCTCAACTACAACACCCGCCTGCTGGGTCGCAAGGGGGTGATGGAGGTGGTGTTGATTGTGGAGCCGGAACAACTGCCGACGACCCTGCCGACGTTCCGGGAATTGCTGACCGGTTATTCATTTCAGACCGGGGAGAGGTATGCGGAATACCGCGCCGGCGACAAGGTGGCGAAATATGGTCTTGCCGCGCTGGTGGTAGGTGGGGCGGCTGTGGGCGCGGCAAAATTGGGGCTTCTCACCGGGCTGCTGGTCTTCCTTAAGAAAGGCTGGAAGCTGGTCATTGTGGGGCTGGCTGCCGCAGCAACCTTCCTCAAGAAGATGTTCGCAAAGCTTACCGGGCGGAGCAACGAGACAGTCCCGCGCCAGTGAAACGAAAAGGCGCGGCATGAGTGATTTGGAAGTGCTGTTCCTCGTGCTGGCGCTCATCTACGGCTGCGAATGCGCCTGCTGGGCGCGCCGCGGTTCAGTGACGTTCCGGACGTGGTTTGGCCGCCGCTGGCGGCCAGCGCACCCGAGCGCTTTGATGGGCAACCAGCGCGGAGGGGTCGTTTTCGGCCACCCACTGCCGCCACTCGGAACACTGCTCACCGGGAATCAATTCCCCCTCTCGTTATCGGCTGAGGCAGTGCTGGCTCACGTTGCCCCGAGCGTGAATCCCGGCTGGCGGCCGGTACAGACAGGAAAATTCCTACGGCTGAACGAAATCCGCAACGTGGAGGCAAGCGGAAAGAAAGTGTTCATTAACGGCGAGGTGCTGGTGAAAGCCTCTTCCGCAACGTTCGCAACATTTGTTGCGCAACAATTGAGGCAATTGATCAAACTTCCCGTAACCGAACGCGAAGGCATCATCCGGAAAATGATTCAAGACAGCTTTGACACCAAAGCAATCGAGAACCTCTGGCAGAACATGCACGGGGAAACCGGCCGCATCAGACTGCTCACGAACTGTCTTTTCGGCTACCTGTTCCTGGCCGCGCCGGTTCTGTGCTGGTTCCTCGGCTTCCGGCAATGCTGGGCCAGCCTGCTGGCTGGCCTGCTGGTGTTAACCGCCACCACTGCGGTCATATTTCGCCGCATCCACAAGACTTTTTATCCCGCAGCGGAAGACGAACGTTTCACCCAGTTTTTGACGGTTTTGTTGTCGCCAGCGACAACTATCCGCGCCCACGATCTTCTATCACGTCCCTTGCTGGAAGGGTTTCATCCGCTAGCGATTGCGAAGGTGTTTTGCGCAGAGGCGGAGTTCAGAGAATTTGCCCAATCCATTTTGAGAGAGATTCGACATCCGGGTTTGCCAGTATGCCCGCGTGAAGAGCAGGCAGCGCAAATGGCGGAACGCCATTCCCGGACAGTATTGTCAGAGGTCTTTGAGCAATTCCTGAAGCAAAGCGGCGTGGAGCCAACGGAGTTGGCGCGGCCACCGGCACGAGCCGACGACACCTCGCGGTCGTACTGCCCACGATGCCTGGCGCAATTCACAACGACCGAGGGCATTTGCGCGGATTGCGGCGGCTTACCACTGGCGCCATTTCCCGCCGAGGAAACAGAGAAGCAGAAGGCGCGGTGAGAACACGCCCCAGCTTCAACTCGACGAGGCGTCGGCGAGCGGTTATCGTGCGTGCCATGAGTTCAATTGCCGCCAAGAAGGTTCCGGATGCGTTCGGGCACTTTGGCCGATATGGCGGCCGCTACGTGCCAGAAACGCTGATGCATCCGTTGCAGCAGTTGGAGGATGAGTATGCCCGCGCCCAACAGGATCCGGAATTTCAACGCGACTACGACTATTACCTGAAGGAATTCTGCGGCCGGCCGACGCCGCTCTATTTCGCCGAACGCCTGACCCGAGAGCTAGGCGGAGCGAAGATTTATCTGAAGCGCGAGGATCTGCTGCACACCGGCGCGCACAAGATCAACAATTGCGTCGGCCAAATCCTGCTGGCGAAGCGGATGGGAAAAACGCGGATCATAGCAGAAACTGGCGCAGGACAGCATGGGGTAGCCACGGCCACCGTGGCGGCGATGTTCGGTTTCGAATGTGTTGTGTACATGGGGGCGGTCGATTGCGAACGACAGGAACTGAACGTCTTCCGGATGAAGATGCTGGGGGCGGAAGTCGTGCCGGTCAAAGCCGGGCAGCAGACTCTAAAGGAGGCCATCAACGAAGCAATGCGTGATTGGGTGACCAACGTACGCACGACGCATTACATCCTCGGGACGGCTTATGGCGCGCATCCGTATCCGCTGATGGTGCGGAATTTCCAGCGCGTCATCGGCGACGAGGCGCGGCAGCAAATTCTCGAGAAGGAGAAACGGCTGCCCGATTTGCTGGTTGCGTGCGTCGGCGGCGGTTCCAATGCCCTCGGCCTTTTCTACCCATTTATCGAGGATGAGTCGGTCAGAATGGTTGGTGTGGAAGCAGGCGGGAAAGGCATTAGGGCGGGGAAACACGCCGCGCGTTTTCAGGGCGGTTCGCTCGGGGTGCTGCAAGGGACGCGCTCGTATCTGCTGCAGGATAAGTCGGGGCAGATTCAACTCACTCACAGCATTTCGGCAGGCTTGGATTACGCCGCCGTGGGACCGGAACACGCGTGGCTGCGTGACCAAAAACGCGTTGATTACACTTATGCCACGGATAAGCACGCACTCGAGGCATTCATGAAACTCGCACGTCTGGAGGGGATCATTCCCGCCCTCGAATCCGCCCACGCCATTGCCGAAGTCATCGTGCGCGCGCCGAAGCTGGGCAAAGATTGTCTCGTCATTATAAACCTGTCCGGTCGGGGAGATAAAGACGTATCGCAGGTCGCCACGAAACTGAACCTGTGATTTGCCCGACTGGAAGCAACCAGGGTTGATGCAAGCCGGTGAATGGAATTGACGGCGCCATCGCGTTCTTCCGATTATTGAGTTTATATGCGGCACGGCTCCGTGCCGTGACCGGACCATGGATGGCAGAAGAACTAAGACCGAACTATGAATTTAGACGCTCTGTATTCTGAATTAACGCTGAAAGCCAACGCGAAACTGGCGCTGGTGGTTCTCGACGGGTTGGGGGATGTGGCCACCCGCGAACAAGGTTATGTCACGCCGCTAGAAGCGGCGGCCACACCGAACCTGGACGCGCTGGCAAAGGATTCCGCGCAGGGCCGCATGTTCCCGCTGGGGCCCGGGATCACCCCGGGCAGCGGGCCGGGACACCTCGGACTGTTTGGCTACGACCCGTTGGAATATCAGGTGGGCCGCGGCGTAATCGAGGCGCTGGGCCTCGGGATGGAACTCCTGCCCGGGGACGTTTGCGCCCGGGCCAATTTTGCCACTCTTGATACCAAAGGCGTCGTAACCGACCGCCGCGCCGGGCGGATTCCGACGGAGACGTGCGAGAAACTGTGCGCCATGCTCGCCGCAAAGGTGAAGAAGATCGGCGACACGCAGATCCTGATCCAAGCCGGCAAAGAGCACCGGTTCGTAGTGGTGTTCCGGGGCAAGAACCTTGAGGGTCCGCTGACTGATGCCGATCCGAACCGGGAAGGGTTCGCCATTCCCACGGTCAAACCGCGTGATCCGAAGAATGCGGGGCAGAATAAAATGGCCAAACTTATTGGCGATTTTTACAAACTGGCGCTTCCGATCATCGCCAACGAGAAACCCGCCAACGGCTTCCTGATGCGCGGCATCGCACATCAACCGCATCTTCCGTTGTTTGAAGACCGCTACAAGCTCAAACCCGCCGCGCTGGCAGTGTACCCAATGTACAAAGGCCTAGCACAGCTCGTTGGCATGAAGAAGATTGAGGGGCCACGGACGATCAAAGAGCAATTCGAACGCTACCTGGCCGAATACGACAACTTCGACTTCTTCTTCATACATTACAAATACCCCGATAAGTACGGCGAGGACGGCAATTTCCCGGCGAAACGCAAGGCCATAGAGGAATTCGATGAGGCGTTGCCGATTCTGCTACGCAAGAAGCCGGATGTGCTGGCCATCACCGGCGACCATTCGACACCATGTGTCATCAAGGGTCACTCGTGGCATCCGCAACCCGTGCTGCTGCACTCTCCTTACTCGGGGTGTGACAAACTGGAGCGGTTCACGGAAACGGGCGCAAACTGCGGCTCGCTGGGATTATTCGAGGCCAAGTACCTCATCCGTTTGATGCAAGCCAATGCCAGACTTTTCGACAAGTTTGGCGCGTAGGCAGACTGGACAGCTTCCCAAACCCGCTGCGACTCGAAGTTTGCGGCGGTCTTTGGTCGTACTGGCGCACATATCGCGGCGAAGGATTCCCGCAGGCAGATGCAAAAGAGGCTGGCAACTTACGCCCGGCGGGGTTACAAGGGGAGGCGTTTCAAAACCACCTTGCCATGGCGAAACTGGTCTTCGATATAGAAACCTCGGCGTTGCCGCTGGAACAGTTTGATGAGGCACAACAGGAATACCTGTTCCGCGAATGCGAAAAGATCCTCGATGAGCCCGCGCGCGCGATGCGTCACGCCGAGATTCAGCAACAGTTCAATTTATGGCCGTTTACCGCACAGGTGGTGTGCATCGCGATGCTCAACGCAGACACCTCCCGCGGCCAAGTAATCTTCACCGCTGCGGAATACGAGGAGGAAGCGGATGATGCCGGGCCGGTTGAATTTGTGGCGTGCATGGATGAAGCCGAACTGCTGACGGCGTTTTGGGATGTGACGAAACATTACGATACGATAGTCACCTTCAACGGACGCGGGTTTGACGTGCCGTTCGTTTACCTGCGGTCGGCGCTGCTCGGCGTGCCGATCACGCGAAAGGACTGGCTGGGCTACCGCTTTCAAACCGAGCCGCACTGTGATTTGGCGGAGCAACTGACTTTCTACGGCGTGAGCGGACGGGACGGGGCCGCGCGCCGTTTCAACCTGGATTTCTACTGCAAAGCCTTTGGCATTGAATCGCCGAAAAGCCAGGGCGTTACAGGCTCGGATGTGAATTCGCTCATGACAGCGGGACGGCATCGGGATATTGCGGAATACTGCCTGCGGGATGTGAAGGCCACGGTGCTACTGTACCACATTTGGAAGGAGCGGTTGGCGGGAATTAAATGACGCCGGAGGAGAGAATTTCAATGAGTGCACCGCCATTCATCCTTGTGTGTTTTGCCGTCAAGGAAGAGGCCAAGTCGTTCAGCCGACTCATCGCCTCGCAGCCGAGCGTCAAGATTCTGGTCACGGGCATGGGGCGGCATAATGCCGAGAGCGCGATTCGCGCCGCGCTGGCGGAAGAACGTCCCCGAATTGTTCTGAGCGCCGGTTTTGCCGGCGGACTCAATCCGGACATAGCGTCAGGAACCGTTGTGTTCGCGACCGACAAAGGAACGGCGATGGAAACAAAGCTGCTGGCAGCGGGGGCACTGTCGGCGCGATTTCATTGCGCAAGCCGGATCGCAACGACTGTGAAAGAAAAACGCGCGCTGCGTGAAGCGACTGGCGCGGATGCCGTGGAAATGGAATCCGACGCGATCTGCGCAATTTGCCGCGAGCAAAAGGTTCCAGTTGCGATTGTACGCGTGATTTTGGATGCCGCGAATGAGGATTTGCCTTTTAACTTCAATCTCCTGATGACACCCGACCAAAGATTGAATAAACGCAAGCTGGTGCTGGCATTGCTAAAGTCGCCAGGAAAGTCCGCAGCTCTGCTCCGGCTGCAGAGACAAAGCCGGGCAGCGGGTGAAAAACTGGCGGCGGTGCTGGCGAGTGCCATAGACACCCTGCAGGAAGCAAGAGACGAAATGGTTCAGGGTTGAGCGCGGAGGCGGGATGGCGGCGCGGCGCAATGTCCGGGGGATGGGGCTACTGAGGCGCAGCGTCTGGGCCTATGAGAACGGGCGGCGGAGCGGGTTTTTCTTTCGTCTGCTCGCTGTAACTGATCAATGCGGCCCCAATCATGATAAAAACAACACCAGCCCAACGCGCGGCGGAAACACGCTCGTGCAGGAACCAGATAGCAGCAAAGGTCGCGAAGACGAAACTCAAGCCCGTCAACGGCCACAGAAAACTGATATCGGTTTTGGACATAAGAACGAGCAAACAAGCGAAGAAAAGCGCTTCAAAAAAAATACCGAGCAGGATTTGGGAATTCGTGATTCCAGCCTTCACAACTTGAATCATCCGGGCCGCAGTGATCATTCCAGTTCGATCGATTTGGGTTATTCCCTTCTTGAGCAGCACGACACCAGCGCTTTCAAAGACCAGCCCAATGAAGAGAATCAATAGTATTTTTGCCATATTATAAATCCCGGTAACGAATCAGTTTAATGCCCAGCTTATCAATCTGCTCCCGCGTCCGGGAACTGATCAGGGCGTTGAATTCATTCTTAAATTCGTCAAGCGAGGGATGGGAGTAAAGCTCAGAATCACCGGGAGGAATCCTTGGGAGCAACTTGAGGATGAAATCTTCATCAACGCGCGCATTTTGGAGAAGCCCGAAGACTGCGCGGGTATGCCGGATCCGGCGCTGTTCCAGCACGGGCCGGGCGCGAGCTGCGAGGCAATAAAAAATGAGGGCGTGGAGGGCGCGATACCCGAGCCGGCCAGAGGCCAAACGGAGATTCAACCAAAATGGATCAAACATCAGACGCAAGCGTTCGATTTTCAATCGGGCGGAGTCTTCCATCAAGACGCGAAACACGACAGGATGCAGATGAATGTGCAAATGGCCATTGACATGGTCGAGCGGCAAGCCGCTGGTCTGGAACTTCCGGAATTGCGCGTGAATTTCGCGCCGCAATTGCTCGCGCAATGGACGTTGAAAAAAATAACGGACCCCGGCGCTGGCGGGGCGGTTGCTGAATCGCCCGTCCGAATTTACAAGGCCAGGCACTTCCGAGGACGACAGGGCAGAATGGCCGCACAACAACGTCAGATGCAACCCCACACCAAGACCCGGGTTTTGCCGCGCGAGTTCAATCGCCTCGCCGGCAGCGTCCTCATTCACCATCAGGCTGGCCGTCGTCAGTATCCCCTTGCGGTGGGCCTGGATGACCGCGTGATTGATTGCGCCAGAGCGGCCGAAGTCGTCAGCGTTAACAATGAGCCGGCGTTCGGCTTCAGAACGTGCCATAATTCGGTGACTTCGCCCCGGAAACGAGACGGCACCAGGTGCGCAGGATGAGCAGAAGTTTCCGGCCTTGGTTCAGGCGCGCCGGTTGGGGCCCGAAAACGTTAAACCGCTGCCGCTCCAACTTGCGCAAGAGTTGCCAATAGACCGAGCCCATCAACTCAGCGGCTATCATGGAGCGGCGATCGGCCGGAGGCAGCGTTTCACGAGCCAGGCGATAAAAATGCCGAGCGCGCTGAGCAAGGCTGTTAGCGAGCTCAAAAAAACGCGGAGAATATTCGCCGCGCAAGATTTCTTCAGGCGGCACCTGCCAGCGCGCCAGCTCACACAACGGGAAATAAATACGTCCGCGGTCGGCGTCCGAACGCACGTCCCGCAGAATGTTGGTCAACTGGAGAGCTTTGCCGAGATAAATTGCGTAGTCGCGGCAGCCCGGCTCTTTATACCCGAAGACTTCGATGCTCAAGAGCCCGACAACGGAGGCAACACGATAGCAGTATAGATCCAACTCCTCGAAATTCCGGTAACGATTGATGTCGAGGTCCATTTCCACGCCCTGTAGCAACTCGTCAAACCGCGCGAAAGGCAACCGGTATTGACGGATGACCCGCTGTAGCTCACGGTTCACCGGGAATTCCGGCAGTTCAGTTCCGCACGCGAGGCAAACGTCAGTACGCCACGCAGCAAGTTGCGCGCGGCGCTTTTCGACTGAAACCGCCTCGTTGTCGGCCACATCGTCCACTTCGCGGCAAAAGGCGTAGAGCGCGGACATGTTATGACGCGTGGCTTTGGGCAAAAGGACGAAAGCCAGCGCCAAATTCGACGCGCTATTTCGTGTAATCGTCCGGCTCTCTTGCATGGTTTAACGGGGTTAGCTGCGGCGGTTCAGGTCGAATCGGCGGCAAACCGCCGGTTTCGGCAAGGGTTGGATTGCGGGGTAGATGCGACCGTCGCTGCCGACGCCGACCGTGGCGCCGGGGCGACTCGATGGTTGCACCATTGACGGTTGGGCTCAGCGGACATGTAGCAGCCTGACGCACATCGGATAAAGGATAGTCGTGCCGATGATGCTTACGGCGGCGACGACGAAAAAAGATGGCCCAGAGCAGGATAAGCAATGTAACCAACCCCAAGGCGCTAAAGATGATGACCCCTTCCCGGATGTCGGGGTTCATCGATTGCCACGGCATGAGCAAGTTTCCATTGTCATCGGGATCAAGCCAAGAAGAGATCGTGCTCATGAGGATTTGCCCTCGGCAGACGATGCAGTTGAGTCCTCGTCCGCCCCGGAGATGTTCAGGCGCTGCATCCGATAGCGCAGCGCATGGCGGCTGATTTTCAATTGTTCGGCGGCTCTGGTCAGGTTAAAGCGATTCCGCTCAAGCACGCTGTTGATCAATTCCCTTTCGGCATCAGCCAGCATGTCGTCCAGTGCCCCCTGTCCGGTTGATTTCGGCAAGCCGATTTTATGCAGGCGGGTTTCAAGCTGGAAATCAGGCAAGCTGGATGGCTGGATTTCGACAGTGGTCTCGAGGATGAGCGCGCGTTCGATGACGTTGCGCAACTCGCGCACGTTCCCGGGCCAGTGGTGCGACATAAGTTTCTGACAGGCGGCGCGTGAAAGGCTGCGAATGTTTTTGTTCATCGAAACGCTCAAGGTCCGCAAGAAATACTCGGCGAGAATCAGCACGTCTTTGTCCCGTTCGCGCAAAGGCGGCAACCGCATCTGGACGACGTTAAGCCGATGGAACAAGTCTTCCCGGAAGTGGTTCTCACTTATGGCGCGGATGATATCGCGATTGGTGGCGGCGAGGAGCCTAACATCGACGTGGAGTTCCTGGGTGCCGCCAACGCGAGTAAAAGTGCCGTCCTCCAGAAACCGGAGCAGTTTGGCTTGAAGCGGCCGGCTCATGTCGGCAATTTCATCCAAGAAGATCGTGCCACCATTTGCCTCTTCAACGCGGCCGGGTTTTTGTTTCATGGCACCGGTAAAAGCGCCTTTCTCGTGTCCGAACAACTCGCTTTCGAGCAACGTCTCGGGAATGGCAGCGCAATTGAGCCGCACATAATTGGCCTGAGAGCGCCCGCTCAAACCATGGAGCGCGCCGGCGACCAACTCTTTACCCGTACCGCTTTCACCCAGAATCAAGACCCGGGCGCCAGTAGGCGCGACGGTCTGAATCATCTGGCGCAACTCATGGATTTTGGAGCATTCGCCCACGAGCTGATCAAGCCGGCAAGTTTCGTCGGCGCGAGCGCGCAAGCTAGCGTTCTCCTGGAGCAGGCGGAACCGTTCGCCACAGCGGGCGACGGCATGCAATAGTTCCTCGGGGGCAAACGGCTTGGCTAAATAATCGATCGCGCCAGCCTTGATGGCCTCAACGGCCAGCCTAGGCGTAGCATAGGCAGTAATCATCAACACAGGCAGGTCGGGCCACTGCGCGCGAGTCCTAGCCAGAAACTCATAACCATTCATCCCGCCGAGGCGGGCATCGGTGATGACCATGAAAAAGTCCTCGCGACCCAGGAGCGTCAAAGCTTCTTCGGCCGATTCAACCAAGCGAACCGCATAACCTTCGTCCGCCAGCACCGTCTTAAGCGACAGGCGCATATTTTTTTCGTCGTCCACAACGAGTACTGGCGGCAACGGGAGATTCATACCGGTTTCAACCTGGGTTGGCCTGTTTGATAAGCGTCCGTGCGGGTAATAGTAGAATAAAGCGCGAGCCTTTTCCAAGTTCTGATTCCACCCGGACGGCGCCCCCATAAAGTTCGACGGTATGCTTAACGGCGGCCAGACCGAGCCCGGTACCCTTCTCCTTGGTGGTATAATAAGCCTCGAAGATCTTTTCGTGTTTGTCCGCCGAAATGCCAGGGCCATCGTCGTGAATAGCAATCTCAATGGAATTATCCGGCCGACACCGCGCGCTGACGAGGATGTTTCCTCCGCCGATGCCAAGGGCTTCGCGCGCGTTTTGGAGCAGGTTGATAAACGTTTCGGAAGCATGGCGGCGCTGCATGAGCAAGGGTGGGAAAATCGGACCATAATCACGCCGCACCCGTATGGGATAGCCCGCGGCGGGCGGCAGAACCCGATCAATTGCACAGTCAAGTTCTTCGAGCACGTTAAGTTTTTCCACACGACCCTCGCTCAATTGGGCGTAGTCCATGATTTGGGTGATGATCCGGTCCGACCGTTCGACTTCTTCCTGGATAATCTGAATCTGGCCAGCTTCGATCTCCCTGCCGTCCTTCAGGGCGCGGCGCATCGAAAAGGCGGCGTTGTTGATAATGGCAAGAGGATTTTTGATTTGATGGGCAAACTCGGCGGCGAGGCGACCGGCAGAGCGCAACTGGTGCTCACGCATTTCAAACTCCCCGGCCTCCTCTTCGGCCTGGCGGTGCCGTTCCAGCAAGACCTGAATTCCGTAGCAGCAAAGGGTTATGAGCACGAGGAGCGCCAGGCGCAAGACGACAGGTTCCGCCGAGCTATCACCCAGTGCCGAAAACCCGAGCGATAACCGCGCGTTGTCATCCAAATATTCAGCCATGGAAATATCAACGAGCCCAGCCAGCGCGTAACAGGCGGTGAAGGTCAGGTTTAGCATGATTTGAGACGTCGCCCGCGGTACACTGACCGCACTACGCACAATCAATGCCAGAAACAGCCAATAAAGGATGCTGTCATAGCCGCCGCTCACGAGAGTTAACGCGCCCAAACAGATTCCATCCACCAGACATATGAAAAACACGCTCCATTCAATCAGATCGAGCGGCAGCCGCCGCATAGCGAGCAGCAGGCAGGCAACTGCCACGTTAATCGTTATATAGAGCCATAAGAAATATCGCGTGGATTCGACCGCAATTTCAAGAGCCCCCTGGACTCTACCGATCCATGGTGTGAAATAGAACGAATAGAGGAGCATGGCAATTCCGGCCACTTTGAGGGGGAGGATAATGTCCCGCTCCATAACCGTGATGCGCCTGATGAGTTGGGGGGTATCGGGTGCGGGAATTTTCAGCACCTCAAATAAACGGAGAAGGAACCGGGCGAATGCTTTGGCGAGGCCAACCAAGCCTCGTTCTTTGAGCGCCCGCCATAAACCAAATTTCATAATTAACCCCGCAGAGAGCGGGAAAGGATCGGCCTGCCCGACCGATCCCACCGCTTGTCTCACTGAGAAAGAAAACAGCGAAGATGGGACGCTGCGGGTGACAGGCTCAAACGCCATCCGCCAGTTTCATTCTTGACGAAGCAACGCCAAAGCACGTTCCGCAACTTTTTCCACAGGCCACAGCCGGCCAATCCCTTCATACCCGCAAGAAAGCAGGCCAGCATCCGGGCCGATAAATTCCGCACCACGCGCCTTGAGCAAGGTAACGTTCTGCTGTGTGGCTGGATGCATCCACATTTTTCCATTCATGGCCGGCGCAATGAGGATTTTGGCCCGGTGATTAAGCGCCAACGCCACGCAACTCAGCGCATCATTGGCGATACCGAGCGCCATTTTGGCGATCGTATTAGCCGTAGCCGGGGCAATCAGAAGCAGATTGGCCTCATCGGCAAGATCGACGTGGGAGGGTTTCCACGCTTCCTTTTCATCATACAAATCCGTTACGACCGGGTGGTGGGACAACGTCTTAAAGGGCAAATCCGTGACGAAGCGAAGTGCATCTGCAGTCATGACCACACGCACGTCACAACCTTGTTTCGCGAGCAAGCTCGCAAGATCGACAGCCTTGTGAGCGGCGATGGAGCCGGTCACACCCAATACAATATGTTTACCATTGCTCATAGTTCGTTAGCTGGCCGAGATCAAAATTCAGGCGCCTGCACTCGCGATGACCGCAACTTTTCCGCTTCGATAATTGCCAGCATTAGCCGCAAGTCCTCCTGGATGCTCGTGCTAATGAGCAAGTAGTCAAAGTTTTTCCATTGGGCCACCTCCTGACGCGCGACGCTCAACCGCTTTTGAATGACCGCAGGCAAATCGGTGCCGCGATTTTTCAGCCGTTTTTCCAACACCCGAAGAGAAGGCGGCGTCAAAAAGGCGGTGACCAGCGCCCGTTTCAACTCGGCGTCTTCCAGGGCTTTCTCGCGAATTGTCGCCGCACCCTGAACATCCACATTAAGCAAGACATCCTTGCCCTGCCGCAGTTTGCCAAGCACCTCGGCCTTAAGAATGCCGTAACTGTGTCCATAAACCGTGGCATGCTCGAGGAAATTACCGGCCTGCACACGCTTGAGAAACGACCCGGCGTCCAGAAAATAATAATCCACCTCGTCCTGCTCCCCTTCACGGGGTGGGCGGGTGGTACAGGTGACCGCCCGGGTCATCTGGGGCCGGGCGGCGAGCAACTGCCGGCAGATGGTAGTCTTACCGCCGCCCGAAGGCGCGGAAATAACCACGAGCAAAGGGCTGGCGGTCACCGCCGCTTTGGGCTGGCTCTCGGTCCTCGACTCATGAGTCTCAACATTCATCATTCGACATTCTGCGCCTGTTCACGAAATTTTTCCAACTCTGCTTTGAGGGTCACAACCTTGCGCGAAATCAGGCTGTCGTTAGCCTTGGAGCCGATGGTGTTAACCTCTCGATTCATCTCCTGTGCGAGGAAGTCGAGCGTGCGCCCCACCGGCTCCCGAGCTGTGCGGCAATCCTCGAATTGCTGGAAATGACTTTGCAGACGCGTCAACTCCTCCGAAATATCGGAACGGTCAGCAAAATAAACCACTTCCTTCAGCAGGCGATCGTCTGCCGTACCGGGCACCTCCAAGCCTGCGTTTCCGATGCGTTCCAGGAGTTGCTGGCGATACCGCCTGGCGACCTGCGGCGCGTGTTTCTGAATGTGAGTCACGGCTCCGCGCATCACCGCAACGCGTTTCGTCAAGTCCTGCTCCAAATGCCTCCCTTCCCGCTTACGCATTTTCAGCAACCCGGAGAGCGCTTTATTCAGAGCCTTCTCAACCGCGGGCCAGAAATCTTCCTCGACGGCAATTTCCTCATCCGTCTGAAAAACGCCCGGTGCGCGGGCCAACTGATCGAGCGTCACGGGCCCGGGCAGATGGAGCTGTCTGGAAAGACGGCTCAACTCCCGCGCGTAGGCTTTGGCCAGCGGCACATTGAGGTGCATTAACGCCGATAACCTGCCTGCGCCTGCATGCAGCGATACCCGGACGGTGAGCCGGCCGCGGGAAATGGAACGGTTGATCCGGTCGCGGATTTGCGCCTCAACCATTTCCATCTCCCGCGGCAGGTTCACGGAAATTTCGCTCTGCTTGCGGTTCACCGAGCTCAGCTCCACCGTAATCTTGAAGCCATCCTGAGAGCACTCTCCGCGCCCATAACCCGTCATCGAATTCATCTCAGGAGAATATGCAAAAACGCGGCGGGCAGGCGAACAAAATTTATCCGCTATGATTGAAAACCAGCTACCTGCTTGCGCAACCGCACAAACATTCGGATCAAGGCTTCACCCTTTTGAATCCCCCAGCCCCGCCAGACCCAACGCCTTTTGATAATCCTCCGGCCTGTCGATGTCCAAATCCAGCCCGGGATCATCGAGATCGCAATAGTCGCCCTCGCAGGAACCGAGGAATTCGTTGAGGTCGGCGGCGGTCGACAAGGCCAGTCGAGCGAAAACCTGCCGGGGCAACACGACCGGGTGCTGCCGGTGACCGGCGTATCTCGGCTGGCAGACTTTTAAGGGCCGCGTGACGCTAAACCGGATCAGGGCTTGTAACGTCTCAGAGCGCAATTGGGGTTGGTCTCCCAAAACAATTACCCAATGAGTTAGGTCCTGGCTCCATTCCGGCCATAGTGCGGCGGATTGAATGGAGCTGAACATGCCGCGCCCAGGAGCAGGGTTAATAATCCGCTGCTGTACGGCAAACCCGATACGGTCCATTTCGGTCTTCATCGCCTCGTCGGCCGGGGCACAAACTGCGGTGATTTGTTTCGCCCCCAGACTTCGCCACTGAGCAACCAAGTGGCCCAACACCGACGTTTCACCCCAAGACAGCAGCAACTTAGGTCGCCCCATTCGCCGGGATTGCCCGGCAGCCAGAATGATCACGCCAAAAGAGAGTACAGGTTCAGAAGCTAACGGTGCCATAGTGATTCGCTGCCACAGAATTTAATCCAAAAAAACAGGTTAGAAAGATAAACTTCGGCTGCCTGGACATGCCCATACGGTGGTTAATTCAAAGGGTTGACAGCACCCTGCCAACCGCGAACAACGCACAACACTTCACGGGCAACCATCAATTCCTCTTGCGTATGGACCACGAGAATCCGCGCTCTCGAGTCAGCCGTGGCGACGTCAGAGTCAGCCGGAGGATTCAGGTTGCGAGCCTGGTCGAGTTGCAACCCGATGAATTCCAAACCCTCACAAACACTCCTTCGCAAAAGCGCGCTGTGCTCGCCCACGCGGTCTGTGAAAACCAAGGCGTCGAGGCCGCCGAGCGTCGTAGCGAGCGCGCCAACAGCGGACCGGACCCTGTCAGTGAACATTTCAAAAGCCAGCCGGGCGCGCTCATTTCCTTGGGCCGCAGCCTCCACAACCCGGGTGAGGTCGGCTGAGATGCCTGAAACTCCCAACAGGCCTGACGAATAGTTAAGTGCGTGATCGAGCCCGTCAAGAGTCAGTCGGTGCTGCCGCTGCAAATAGATCAGGATTCCCGGGTCAATGGAACCGGAACGCGTGCCCATCATCAGTCCGTCGAGCGGACTAAATCCCATGGTCGTAGCTACGGCAACACCGCCGCGTACAGCCGTGGCTGAGCAACCGCCGCCCAAATGGCAGCTCACGAGCCGGAGTTGAGCGGGATCTTTTCCCAAGAGCTGCGCGGCCCGGCTGGCACAATAGGCGTGGCTGAGCCCGTGAAAGCCAAACCGACGTATGCCCCATTCTTTGTGCCATTCATAAGGAAGAGGGTACACATAGGCTCTAGGCGGCAAATCCGAGTAGAACGCCGTGTCGAAGACCGCTATCTGAGGCACACGCGGCAAGGCTGCTTCCACCTCCTCGATCCCTTCCAGGGCCGCTGGATTGTGTAGCGGAGCCAAATCTCCTAACCGTGCAATAGCAACTTTGACTTTGCTGTCGATCACAACGCTTCCGCGAAAGTCCGTGCCACCGTGGACAACGCGATGTCCAACTGCTGTGATAGGCGATGGGGGGATCGAGCGAGCAACCACGACGCGCAGGGCACAAGCCGCGGCTGCACGGTCGTTCGGCACCGACACGCGGCTGCGCTCAGGAGCGGCATTTCGGGGCCGACAAACCAGCATCGCTCTTTCCCGGTCACCATCCGCCCAGTCAATTTCCCCCGTTACAGAAGGTTGCAGAGTAAGGTTGTCGAACAATCCGAATTTCAGACTCGTTGAGCCAGCGTTGATTACGAACACGCTCATATTATTCTGCTTTCGATCGAGCATGCCACCAAGGCACAAATACCGTAAAGGATTTCCAGAGGGAAAAAGCCTGCAGCCGGCTTTCGTAAATTCCGCGACTCGCCTTTTCCCAACCCATTGCGGATGTTCGGGTATTCTCAGCCCTTCTCATTGCTGCGCCCTGCTGGTAGACTGCCCTTACCGTGGCTTTGATGCTATACGACCTGATACCCCGGGAGTCTCACCCGAGCAATGATGTCCTTCTGGGGCAGTTTCTCGAATACACGCAAAGCAAGCGGTTGCAGCTTTATCCTGCCCAAGAATCGGCCATTCTGGAGCTGTTCGAAGAGAAGAATGTCATTTTGAACACGCCCACCAGCTCAGGCAAGTCGCTCGTAGCGGCATCCGTTCAGTTCAAGGCTCTGGCCCAAGGCAAGCGCTCGGTTTACACCTGCCCGATCAAAGCGCTGGTGAACGAGAAATGGATGGCGCTGTGCCGTGAATTCGGCCCGGATAACGTTGGTCTAAGCACGGGCGACGCCTCGGTGAACCGTGATGCGCCGATCCTGTGTTGCACGGCAGAAATCCTGGCGAATATCGCACTTCGTGAAGGGGCCAAGGTCAACTTTCAGGAAGTAATCATGGATGAATTCCATTACTACGCCGATCGGGAGAGAGGCGCGGCCTGGCAAGTGCCGCTTTTGACCCTGCCGCAGGCAAGATTCCTGTTGATGTCAGCGACCCTCGGCGAGACCACCTTTTTCGAGGAGGAACTTACTAAACGAAACGGTCGGACAACCGTCACGATCCGATCCAACGACCGCCCGGTTCCGCTCGAATTTGCGTATTCGGAAATTCCACTCGCCAAAACGTTGGAACGGCTCGTGAGCGAAGGCAAAAGCCCCGTTTACGTGGTGCATTTCACGCAACTGGAGGCCGCGCAAAGCGCTCAGGATTTCACCAGCATCAATGTCTGCACGCGCGAGGAAAAAAACGCCATCGGTCATGCGCTCGAAGGATTCAAATTCACCAGTCCCTATGGACCCGACATTCGGAGGTGGCTTAAACACGGCATCGGGTTGCACCATGCAGGTCTCCTGCCGAAATACCGGGTTTTGATCGAGCAACTGACTCAGAATGGTCTTCTCAAGGTAATTTGTGGCACGGACACACTGGGGGCCGGTATTAATATGCCTATCCGCACAGCACTTTTTACCCGGCTCTGCAAATTCGATGGCCAAAAAACCGGAATTCTGAGCGCGCGCGACTTTCACCAGATCTCCGGCCGCGCCGGTCGGAAAGGATTTGATGATCGTGGCTGGGTCGTAGCACAGGCGCCCGAGCACGCGATCGAGAACATCAAACTGGACGAAAAAGCTGCCAAAGACGGTAGGAAGTCGGTCAAGCGAAAGCCGCCGGAGAAGAACTTCGTCAACTGGGATAAGCAAACATTCCTTCGCCTCATCCACGCGCAGCCGGAGCGGTTGACCTCCCGCTTCCAGGTTACGCACGGAATGTTGCTGAATGTCCTGAGCCGAAAGGGTGACGGGTGCCGGGCAATGCAAAGGTTAATTCGCGACTGCCACGAAACGCCCAAGGCCAAAAAGGAGCACGCTCAGCGAGCCTGGCAACTGTTCCGTTCGCTCATAGACCGAAAGATCATCGAGTTTATCCCCATGACCGAAGATGGCGCCTACCTACGCGTTGATCTCGAGCTGCAGGACGATTTTTCGATGAATCAAACGCTTTCGCTGTATCTGCTCGAAACCATACCGCTTATTGATCCGCAAGCGCCGGATTACGCGCTGGTCCTGCTTACGTTGGTGGAATCCATCCTCGAAGACCCTGAACTTATCCTTCGCAAACAACTCGATAAAATCAAAAGCCAGAAGATGGCCGAGATGAAAATGGACGGCGTGGAATACGAAGAGCGGATGGAAGAGCTCGAAAAGCTCGAATACCCCAAACCGAACCGCGAATTCATCTATTCCACTTTCAACGCGTTTGCAGCCAAACATCCATGGGTCGGCCAGGAGAATATCCGGCCTAAATCCATCGCGCGCGAGATGTTCGAGAATTTCCGGTCCTTTTCGGATTACATCCGGGATTACGAGCTACAGCGCGCCGAAGGCCTTCTGCTAAGACACCTGAACGGCGTGTATAAGGTGCTCGCCCAGACTGTTCCGGACATGGCCAAGACCGAAACGGTTCGAGACACTGAACTCTACCTCGGGGTGATGATTCGGCAGGTGGATTCAAGCCTCCTAGATGAATGGGAAAAGATGCGCGACCCGAATTATCAGCGCGCCGAGGTCAAAGAGGCGGGGCCGCCGAGAGCGGAGAATGCCGAGCAAGACGTCACCCACGACACAAAGGCTTTCACCTCTTCTATTCGAAATCGCATCTTCAGTGTTCTGCGCGGTTTGGTGAATATCGACTTTGATCAGGCGCTTGGTCATTTGAGCTCGCTGCAGGACCCCGAGGGCCAAGCCTGGACAGCCGGGCGATTGGAGCAGGCGCTGAAGGCTTACTACACCGAGCACACGCGCATCTGCCTAGATCCCAACGCGCGAAACTCTCGCCACACTTACGTGACTACCGCGCAAGACAATCGCACGTGGCGTGTCCAGCAGATACTGGTTGATCCGGAAGAGCACAATGATTGGGTGGCTGAATTCGAAGTAGACTTGGCTCAGTCAAAGACAAACGGGGAGCCAGTCCTGCGGTTAATGCGGATTGGGAGTCTGGGGTAAAACCGAACGGGTAAATTCTGTTGAAAACGGCCTGGTTCCCATTTCCCGTGATTCAATTTCATTTTCTTTTTCGTGAATAAGCGGGCAAACTCAGGCATGGGACCACTGCAAATTCAAAAGGACAGCGACGGAAACGGCAATTCGGGCAACTGGGTTGTGCTTGATCCCGGCGCGGAGCCCGTCTTGGTCACGCAGGAACAATGGATTGGCGTCGATCTGGATGGAACTCTTTCCCGGGACGATGCTGCCGGCCATTTTCAATCTCCTTATCCCCTCGGCGAGCCGATTCCGGAAATGATCGCCCTGGTCAAGAGCCTCCTGCAGGCAGGTGTGACCGTTAAAATATTCTCAGCGAGAGCCTGCGAGCCCGAGAGC
Organism: uncultured Verrucomicrobiota bacterium; assembly: GCA_903873945.1. GTDB lineage: Bacteria > Verrucomicrobiota > Verrucomicrobiia > Limisphaerales > UBA8199 > CAIQQM01. The sequence continues at coordinate 10,021 of CAIQQM010000233.1, read as the reverse complement.
ATTCCGGTGGTGCAAGCCTGGACAGAGAAGCACGGGCTGGGGCGTCTAGAAGTGACGAACCGGAAAGATTACAATCTTATTCGCTTTTACGATGATAGGGCTATCCAAATGGTTCCTAATCGTGGTAAGTCCGTAAGGTCGCTCGGGGGACTCTAACGCTCCTGCCAGGCGGGCCAGCCAGTGCTTTCATGTTTTGATCCTGCACTTGTGCCTGGGTCCGGTCAACCAGCGCCAGCATGGTCACCGAAGTTGCAGCTTGGCGCTCAGCTTCTTGAATCCGCTGGAACTCACCATAAACCTCATTTCGCGCGGGTTCGTCACGAGTGTCCAACTCCTGGCCCTGGCCAGCTCGCATTGCGAACAGGACATCGTGGCACGTGATGCTTTCGAGTGGACGCGCCGGCAGGTACGCCGCTTCACCGCCGGCTGTTTCCACAACCAGCCGCGCCGCAACAAGTGTTTGCATGATTTGCTGGATCAATCGCGTCGGCACACTCAGCGCCTCGGAAATGTCCACGATCGTGGGCGGCGACTCTCCCTGCCGGAACCGCCAGCAAAGGCAGGTCATAAGCCGCAGTGCGATAAATTCGCGCCCGCGCTGGTTGACGTTCTCGACCTGCTTCTCCTCGAAGTATATTGCCCGGTTTTGAAAGGCATAGGCCACTTGCGCGCCGAACAGCAGAATCAGCCAAGAAAGGTACAGTCCGATCATGAACACCAGGATGAGGCCGAGACTGCCGTAGATCCGGCTATTGGATACGACACGCGAAAAGTAAAGCACGCTTACGGCATTGTTCAGGTGAAAGAGGGTGCCACTCACGGCACCGCCGGCGAACGCCGCCCGCCAATGCACTTTAGTGTTCGGGATGAGCATGTAAAACAGCGCGAAAGCAGCGCACAAAATCACAACGGGCAGGAGTTGGAAAACAAAGCCGCCGATGCCGGGCATTGTGGTCAGCAGCTCTTTGGTCCATTCCAGGTGCCGCCCTTTGGCAAGGCCCACTGCCACGACCACCAGAATCGGCACGAGGCTCAGAACGCCCCAGTACAACACAACCCGCATAAACCAGCTTCGCCCGCGTGCGACACCCCAAATGTCATTGAAGGTTTCCTCAATCCGGCTCAGCATCGAGATGGCCACAAAGATCAGCAGCACACTGCCGGTCACGCCCAATGGGCCGCTACGCGTGTTCTGAACGAACTCGTTAATATTGCGCGCAATCGCCCGCCGGGCTTTCACTCCCGGCTCTGCTTCCGCAAAGGATGAAAGCGCGCTCGCTTTGATTTCTTCCCTGGTTCCGGCGGCTCCGGCAAAATCAGCCGCTGCGTTCGTTACGCCGGACTCTCCCGTCGTTTCGCCGGTCAGACTGATCGGGCCCGCAAAGGTATTCGTGTTGCTCACCTCCGCCGGCGTAATCGTCGAGACAAATTTCACGATGAGCTGATCTATGCGCTCTTCTCCTTCTTTCTTGAGAAAGCTGCTGGTAATGCTCATCACTACCGCCAACATCGGAATGAGGGCCAGCAACGTAGCGTAAGCGAGGGCGGAAGCGCGTACCGGACAACGATTACGCGAAAAGCTTTTCCAGACCAATAGCCAGAAATGCAAAAATTTATGCAGCTTGGGAAGTCCGGTGTATGATAGAAACGCCTTCTCACTTAGAGGCGCCCGGGTGTCCGTTCGTGCTTGCTTGAGCCTGGAAAGTTTTTTCGCCATGACAGCCCAATGAAGGCTAGCAGAGCGAAGAGCCAAGTCAAATGCCACCAACGAACGCGGGGCGCCTTCGCTTCAGTCATTTCCCCAACTGCCGCTTGTCACCGCTCACTCTCAACTGCTATTCTGTGTCCATGGCTCGCAAGGCATCGGCGGGTTCCGAGTCCGCACGTGGGTTCAACGACATCATTGGCATCGTACTGCTGGGTTTTGCCGTGCTGTTGCTGACCGCCCTGTTCTCATACCATCCGCGCGATGTGTCCGCCAATGGACTGCCAACGAACTCCCCAGTAAGAAACTGGATTGGCCCATTTGGCGCCTGGATGGCTTATTACTGGCTCTTTTGGTTGGGTGCCGCCGCGTTTGTCGTGCCCGTGCTGTTCTTCTTCGTCGGTCTCGGCTGTTTCTTTGACTCGTTTGCGTACCTCCGACGCCGCTGGGCCTGGGGCGTGGTTTTGCTCTTCTGCTGTATCGGTCTGCTGGATCTCTATCGTGGATTTCTCAGAAACCTGGAAGTTCACCTTGGCACAACCGCTGGGGGCGTCCTTGGCCGAAACCTCAAAGAACATATCTTCGGCTATTTCGGCACTGCGGGAGCAACAATTATTCTGCTGATGTTGTATTTCATCAGCTTGCTGTTCCTTACCAATTTCCAACTCGGTGAATGGCTCCGGGCTATGTGGAATCGCCGGTTAGGAGCGCCGGACGAAACCACCGCCGACGAGAGGGCGCTTGAGCGCCGCGCGTACGAGCTCCAAAAGCAAGCCAAGAAGCTGCAGGAGGAAGTGGAGCGTTCCGGCCTCGGCGCGGACATGCAACCCGTACCGACCCCAACGGTTCGTGACTTGAGCGTGCCGCAGCCAAACAAGACCGCACGAACCAAAAAGCAAGCCCAGCCTGAACCGGGGAAGGAACCCATGCCGGTGGATGAGAAAGAGATCATTCGGACCCCTGAAATCCCGGCTACCACAACGGCTGAGGTGCTTGGCAGAAAACCGGAGCCTGTCGCCACGCAATCTGAGAATAATGCCGTGGAAGCCGCCGCAGAAGCTCCTGCGGCTCCAGAAACCGACACGGAAGAAAAGGGAGCCCCAGCGAAGGCCGAGCCAGAGGTTCACATAGCGCCCGCCTCAATAGCTCCGGCCAAGCCTAAACCGGCGCCGAAAAAGCCAAAACCCATTACCGTCGCCGCCACGCCAATGATCGGCAATTATCAACTGCCGCCCCTTGACTTTCTCCAGCATCCCGACCTGACGCTGAGGCCGACAGAGTCCAAAGAGGAATTGTTGGCCAACGCCCGCCTGATGCAGCAGACGCTTGCCCAGTTTGAAATCCCGGTTGAGTTAGGCGACATCACCAAGGGCCCCACGATCACCCGGTATGAGCTGCACCCTGCGCCTGGAGTGAAGCTGGAAAAGATAACCGCGCTTAACAACAATCTTGCCGCCGCGCTCAAAGCAGAAAGGATTCACATCCTCGCACCTGTCCCCGGGAAAAGCTCCGTCGGCATCGAAGTGCCGAACCCGGTCAAGACAACTGTTATCATCCGTGATTTGCTCGAGTCGGAAGAATGGCGCAACACGAAAGCCCGAATTCCGCTGGCGCTCGGCAAGGACGTTTACGGCCACCCGATAATCTCCGACTTGTCGGAGATGCCGCACCTGCTGATTGCGGGCAGCACCGGTTCGGGCAAATCCGTCTGCATCAACGCCATCATCACGTCTTTGCTGTACCGCTTCTCTCCCGATCAACTCCGGTTCGTGATGATCGACCCGAAGGTGGTCGAGTTGCAGCAGTACAACGCGCTGCCGCATCTGGTTGTGCCAGTGGTCACCGATCCCAAGAAGGTCATCCTAGCTTTACGCTGGGTGATAAACGAAATGGAAAAGCGCTACCAGATTTTTGCCAAGGTCGGCGTGCGCAACATTCTTTCGTTTAACTCGCGCCCCAAGCACAAGCCCATGCCGTCGCCGGAACCCGAGTTGCCGCTCATGGCAAAGAAGGAAAAAGTCGAACCCGGCGCTGACGGTTTTGCCGTAGAGGTGGACGAGGAAATTGTGGTGCCAAGGGAAGAGGACATCGTCATTCCCGAAAAGCTCAGTTACATCGTTGTGATTATCGACGAACTCGCAGACCTCATGCTCGTGGCACCGGCGGATGTGGAAATGGCAATCGCGCGCATCACGCAAATGGCCCGGGCTGCGGGCATCCATTGCATCGTCGCCACCCAACGGCCGAGCGTTGACGTCATCACAGGCGTCATCAAGGCCAACATCCCTGCGCGCATCGCGTTTCAAGTTGCGGCCAAGGTGGACTCGCGCACAATCCTAGATGCCATGGGCGCGGATAAACTGCTCGGCAAGGGGGATTTGCTGTATCTGCCGCCCGGGTCGGCGAAACTCATTCGGGCTCAAGGCTCGCTTATCACGGATCAGGAAATCCTCAGCATTGTGGGATTTATCGCCAAACAGGCGAAACCCAGCTACGAGCTGGAAATACACCAGCAACTTTCCCGGGCTGGCACCGGCATCGATGAAGCCGCAGGCATCGATGAGGACGAAGAGATCATCCAGCAGTGCATTGAGGTGATCCGCAGCGAGCAGAAAGCCAGCGTGTCATTGCTGCAGCGCCGGTTGCGCCTGGGTTATGGCCGCGCCGCTCGTATTATGGACGAATTGGAGAATCGCGGGATTGTCGGTCCAAGCAACGGCGCTGAACCACGGGATATTTTAATCGATCTGGACGGCACGGGCGCGGACGGGCGCGGCAAATCATAAACACGGGGGACGACGAGCGGGTACGACATCAAAAGGAAACCATGGGATGCTTCCCAAAGTTTTTCGGAGCCGCGATGCTCGGCGGCCTCGTCTGTTTCTTGGCCCCCCCTCCGACATGCGCCTCGGCTGCGTCTGAAAAGCAAAAGTCACTTGATGAATGGCGGAGCCTCACATCACCAACAGCCGAGCCGCCCCGGGTTTTTGTCAAGGGCGACCAAATCCGCTTCTATTTTCAAGCTGAAACGAATGTGGTGGAATTCAGCGCTGATTGGGACCGTTTCCGCATACCGACCAGAGCGTACAAAGTCCATTCCGCAATGCTCCATTGGAACCAGCGGCTGTCCCGCATACCTGAAGGCGCGCATGCCTGGCACGAAGCGACCGTAATCTCCGGAGCCGAATGGCACCGGCTCGCCACGAATTTGATCGCCGCGCTGGCCCCTCAGTCGCCAGGCCACGCAGCTTATTATCAAGCTTTCCTCGCCGATGGTTTGCTGTACCGGGACATAGAAGGAGTGCCGAAATTCGCGCTTCTGGGAGAACAACCCAAAGACGTGGTCATCGACCATCGCTATTCCGTAGTCGAAACGTTGCAAATCCTCGCAAGGGTCGTGGACGAGAATTTAACACGAAGCCACCCTGGCGGCTCGCTCTTTCTGGTCATGGCCCCGGATGCCAGCCGATTCACCCAACCCCTGTTGCTGGACCGCCAGCAAAAGCGATGTCTTTGCCTCACGCCCGCGGCGCTGTATGACACAACCGAACGCGGGCTCACTCTCACTGCTACCGCGCAAGGTTTCATCGCGCTGGTTCCCGAAAGTCATGGCCTGGCCCTGCTCAAGAATCCGGTTTCGAGCGCCGCTCGCCTGTGCGATATAGGTCTTCAAACTGCCATCCGGTTTCTCCGCCTTCCGCTCCCCAAGTTAGTGGCTCAAGGGCCTCCGGTTGGCAACCCGAAAGGAATGGACCTCGCTCAATGGGAGATGTGGTTGGATCGATACACCGGAACGCAAAGGGAAGACGGCTCCTTGAATCTTCTCATCGACGGGGATCGCTTCTTCTCCCGGCTCCGCCAAGCCATCGGCGAAGCCACCAATCATGTTTGGGTAAACGTTTTTATCTTCGACAAAGATGATGTTGCCGTTCGAATCGCGGATCTCCTTAAGCAACGGTCTGAGCAGGTGGACATCCGGATAATTCTTGACCGTATGGGCAGTATTGCTGCCGGAATGGTTCCCCCTGCGACACCATTGCCGGAAGATTTCGTGGCGCCGTCTTCCATGTCCGCCTATTTGGCTAAAAAGTCCCAGGTCAAGGTGCGCGCGTTCCTTAATCCCTGGTTCTCTACCGAACATTCGAAGGTCTTCCTTATTGACGGCACGCATGCCTGGATCGGAGGCATGAATTTAGGCCGCGAATACCGCTATGAATGGCATGACATGATGGTCGAATTGGAAGGTCCGATAGTGACCTCTCTCGAGGGTGAATTCCGCCGCGAATGGGCACATGAGGGGCTGTTGGGTGACCTCGCCTACACTATCGTGCTGGCTGGCGAACCGATTCAGGCCCAAGCTCCGCCAAGCTCGGATCAATGGATCAAGATACGCCGGCTGCCAACCAAGACCTTCTGGAAACCGTTTAGCGCCGCGGTTTTGAAGTCACTCCAGAAAGCGCAAAGCTACATCTACATCGAGAATCCGTATCTCTTCGACAAGCGCGTCATCTCAGACCTCGTGCGGGCCCGCCAACGAGGGGTGGACGTGCGCGTCGTGTTGCCACGCGTCAATGACTTCAAGACCGGTGGCCGCAGCAACCTGGTGGTCGCCAACTACCTTTTCCAGCACGGAGTGCGGGTTTATTTTTATCCCGGCATGACCCACGCGAAGGCGCTGCTGGTGGATGGCTGGGCCTGCGTAGGCTCGGCCAACCTGAACAACCTCAGTCTTCGCTATACTCACGAGCAAAACATCGCCACTTCAGACCCTGCTTTCGCCGCCCACCTCAAACAGGAGCTGTTCACCGAGGACTTTGCCCGCTCCTACGAACTCAACGAAACCATCTCCATTGACTGGATGGATTCGCTGGCCGACCTGATCCTCGAGAATTTTTAACAACTGCCGCTCGCTCCGCCAGAACTTCGCGTGGGTTGATAGGCTGCTGCCGGCCATTTTCCAGCATTGCCAACCTTGCGGCAGTGTCTTTAGAATCCAAGCGTTATGTCCACAGTCGCTGAGCAACTTCGCCAAGCCCGTGAAGCACAGCATCTCACTATGCAGCATGTGGTCGGGATTACTAAAATCCGCACAGACCACTTACGCGCGCTCGAGGAGGGCAATTTTGACGTTTTCTCCGCGCCGGTTTATATTCGCGGCTTTGTCCGCACTTACTCGATTCTGCTCAAGCTTGATGTGCCCCAAATAATGGCGGCGCTAGAAACGGAGCTTGGGCAAACTAAAAAGTTCGCCGAACCTCCGCCGTTCTCCGAACGGCAGCGGGGAGCGATGGACTTCCTGATGCTGCAGCTCTCGAAAATTGATTGGCGGAAGGGGGCAATTGCGTTGGGGGCAATCGTTGGTGTCGCGGTCCTGGCTTCAGTCATTTTCGTTTGGCAGCATTACAAAAAAACCGATCCGCTTACCGGCCTGAAACCGGGGATGTATCAATCACCCCAACCGGCTTCCGGAGAAACGTTGCCCATCCCCGCCTCGCCGACACGGCGGTGAGGCCCGGTCTCGCAAGCACACTAACTCTTCCCGCGCTGCGCCCTTCTCCGGGAGAAACCGCGCCAATGGGGTTCACATATCGTTAAGATAAATCGCGCGGTTTCTCCAGAGGTAAAGCCAGCCGGAAATGAAAGTGAGCGCGACCGCAATCCAAACCGACAGATCCGTAAACCAGATTACCCAGGGGGAGCCTCCGATCAGGTGACAGCCAAAGATCACCTGCCCTGCCTGTCCCCAATCCCCGTAGCTGTGCAGGACAAAAATGGAAATGATCGCCGTGATTTGTGAAATGGTCTTGTGTTTGCCATAACCCTCCGCCGCCAACACCATATTCTTCGAGGCGGCAAGCAAACGGAGCCCGGTGATCACCAACTCCCGCGCCACGACAATGACTACCATCCACGCGGGAATCCACCTTAGCCCGACAAACGCGATGAACGCGGAACACACCATGATCTTGTCCGCCAGCGGATCCATAAGAATGCCGAAATTCGTGATAAGTTTCCGGCGCCGCGCGATCTCGCCGTCGAGGAAGTCGCTGATGCCGCCGGCTACGAAAAGCACAAGCGCGATGCTTTCGTGAAAGCGGACTTGCGAAAACATCACCAACAGGAACGCGACCGTAAGGACAAAGCGCGAAATGGTCAACTTGTTCGGCAGGTTCATTCAGTATGCTTTACATGGCCTGTTGAAAGGCGCGATTTTGTTAGTTTCATGTCTTTGTAACCTGCCACAGGCCGCTTGCCAACCAGCAACTTACTCCATCGGAAGCCTCTGAAGGAGGCCAACAGCTTTAGCCGCGGCGCCAACGGATCGGATAAAATGGCCCCAAGTTAAACCGGCTCGGCAATCAAATCGTAATCCGTGTGACCGATGATCCTTACCCGGGCAAATTCGCCGGATGGCAGGTTGCCGCGCACATAAACGCGCCCGTCGATGTCTGGCGCGTCCGCTTCACCGCGCGCAACCAAGTAACGGCCCTTGAGCTGGTCAGAATGCCGGTCCTGACTGCGCATCAGGCCATGCTCCCACGAGCTAATCCGGGCGCCTTTCAACTCCTTCGCCCCGGCTTCCCTTTCGACGAGCACTCGAATAGTACGGCCCACAAACGACTCGGCGACCTCCATGGCAACCGCATGCTGGGCGGCCATGGCCAAGTCCCGACGCTGTTTTTTCAGCTTATCCGAAAGCTGGCCGGCCATTTTCCCCGCGCGAGTGCCTTCTTCCTGCGAGTAAGTAAACACGCCCAGCCGCTCGAACTTCGCCTCCCGAATGAAATCCAGCAGTGTCTGAAAACATTCCTCGGTTTCCCCGGGGAACCCGACGATGAAGGTGGTGCGCAACGCGATCCCGGGTATTCCCGCCCGGATTCGACGGATCAGGTCCACGATATATTGCTGCGAAGTTTCGCGCCGCATCCGCTCCAGCATATTCCCGTGAATGTGCTGCAAAGGGATGTCCACATAACGCGCAATCTTTTTGGCTTTGGCAATCGTCCCGATCAGATCGTCAGTCCAATGAGCCGGATGCGTATACAGCAAGCGAATCCAAAAATCCCCCGGCAATGCGTTCAATTCCCGCAACAAGGCGCAGATGGCCGGGGTTTCGGAGGGCATTGACTTTACAGCGGCGTTGAACCTGTCAGGTGAGGCAATGGCGCGGGAGTTGTCCCGGCGCAGGTCCATGCCATAATAGGTCGAGTCCTGGGATATCAGGTTCAACTCCTTCACGCCGCCGGCAATAAGCGCTTTCGCCTCGGCCACGACATCGCCCAGTTCCCGACTGCGATGGGACCCGCGCATCCGCGGAATGATGCAGAAGCTGCATGGATGGTTGCAACCTTCGGCGATCTTGACATAGGCAAAGTGGCGCGGCGTAAGACGAAACCGGGGCGTGGCGTAGTCTGGAATGTACCTTGGCCGCAGGTTGACCGCTACGAGCGGCGATGCCGGGGCATGGACCGATGGCAAACCGAGCGCCTTCCGCGCACTTGATTTTTCAGCAGCGCTTTTGCCTCCCTTTCGCGCCGCATCCACTTCCGCCAGCCGGGTTGTAATTTCCGCCTTCCGCCTTCCAATCTCCGCACCCCAGCCTGCCCCGAGCTTTACCGCCCTCACGGCCAGCGCCTGGTTCACGATGCTCGTGACCTGAGCGACCTGGTCAATCCCCATGAACGCGTCCACTTCGGGCAGCAGTCCGGGCAATTCGTCGCGAAATCGTTGTGGCAAACAACCGGCGACAATCAAACCCTGACCGCGCGCCTTCGCTTCACGGACCTCGGCGGACTCCAAAATCGTGTCCACACTTTCCTCCTGCGCCGAATCGATAAACGAGCACGTGTTTATGATCACCACATCCGCCTTGGAAGCTTCATTGGTGATTTCCACACCGTCCCGCAACAGTGTGCCCAACATGACTTCCGCATCGACCAGGTTTTTTGCGCAACCGAGCGAAACCAGGCCTACGCGAACGGGACGTTCTCTGTTTATTGGCTTCATCAAAGGACACTTACCTTACTTTATCGGGCCAATGGGAACAACTTTTGGAGATGGAACCGAGAGTTTTTGGAGTGGAGAGACCCTCGCGACCACAAAGCCGGGTTTCGCTCCGTGGTGGTAAACGTGCGGGTTTGCCGTTGCATTAGACTTTTTGAGCCGTTTTGATACCGGTGACCGGGTTCACTTTTTTGTACCACTCCATGAGTTAGTCAGAGCACTTGGTTGATGTTATGTTTTTGTTCTGATTTTGTCCATCCTTGGCGGAGGGAGGGCGAAGCCCGACCGGAGCCAGGGATGGACAGAGTTGCG
>CAIQQM010000232.1 GCA_903873945.1 uncultured Verrucomicrobiota bacterium | reverse complement strand
GTGGCAAGTTCCAATTGGCAAAACGGGCCAATTGGCATGGCTGGGGCAGTCACGTGGGGGGACGGTACCAATGGCGTCTCGGGCCCGTTATCCGCGGCTACAAGCCTGGTCGGCTCCACGGTCGGGGACCTGGTCGGCTCGGATGGCGTGACGGCGCTCAGCAACGGCAATTACGTGGTGGCGAGTTCCAATTGGCAAAACGGGGGAGCGGGCAAAGTCGGAGCGGTGACGTGGGGCAACGGCGCCACGGGCGTATTTGGCGCAGTGTCACCGGACAACAGCCTGGTCGGCTCCACTGCGGGCGACGATGTGGGTAAATTTGGCTGAGGGCGCTCAGCAATGGCAACTACGTGGTGATGAACCCCCATTGGCATAAAAACGCGGCGGCCAATGTCGGGGCGGCAACCTGGGGAAACGGCGCTGTGGGCGTCAAAGGGGCGGTTTCGGCGACCAACAGCCTGGTCGGCTCGGTGGCTGATGACTATGCCGGCAACTTGGTACCAGCGCTCAGCAACGGCAACTACGTGGTTTCGAGCCCCAATTGGCATCTGGGTGCGCTGGCCAATGTCGGGGCGGCGACTTGGAGGAATGGCGCCACGGGCGCGAGCGGGGTAATCTCGGCGGACAACAGCTGGTCGGCTCCGCGGCTGGTGACTATGTCGGCCTCCTGATGAGGGCGCTCACCAACGGCAACTATGTGGTGCGCAGCCCCTATTGGCAAAAGGGGGCAACCGCCGGTGCCGGTGCCATCACACCCGGCGCCGGCGCGGCTTGCGCCACGGGTCTCACGGCGGGCCCGATTACCGTCGCTAACAGCGTACTTGGCGCAGCCGCAAACGGTGGCGGCACCATGAGCTTCGGTTATGATCTCATCCACCACCAGCTTGTGGTGGGCCGTCCGGCGAATAATATTGTCAGCCTGTTCGCGTTCTCTTGCAGCAACTTCACCCATTGGATCTTCCTCCCTAACATCCGTAAATAAGGGACTGGCAAAGTAAACCACTACCGCCTAAAGGCGGTAGCTTTGAAACGCGGCTGAAAGCCGCCTAAAGCCTCCGATCCGAAAGGTATCGTCTCAATCTCACGAATAGTTTCCACCTTGCGACCAAATGCGTAGCTTGATAATTTTGCAATATGGCATGAACTGGCAACCTCCATTGAGGCGTTGAAAACGGCCCGCCTGAAGGCGGGGGTTTTGACCCTATTTACAGACAATAATCCTAATCTGACCGGTCGACTTTTTCTTCAAATAAAGTCATGGAAAACAACGGTCTTGATCTCCGGTTCAATTGCACTCAGATGTTCGAAGGAGCAACGAGATTGAATGGACTCGGAAATTATAAACTGTGCCGATAGACATCACCTTTGCCATAATGGGCTAACGTGACAGGATTATTGTTATCTCAAAGTTGCGTACTGCTACAAATCACTGCTTTTGTTACCATTTCCAGCGCACAGAGCTGGCTGAATGATGTAACTGCGTCGAAAGTGCTATACTCAATCGTAAGAACAGAGTTCACCTACCCTTCACCTTACAGTGACCCTTTCATTTCTAAAGGGTTCCGTCTTAGGATCAATCCATGAACCAGCCTCTGCGCATATTGATTGTTGAAGATTCTGAAGATGACGCGACTCTATTGCAGCGTACCTTGCAACGTGGTGGCTACGAAGTCACCTGCGAAGTCGTCGATATGCCCTCCGCCATGCGCGCCTTATTAGAAAACCAAAATTGGGATGTCATTACGTCTGACCACGCCATGCCGCATTTTAGCGCACCGGCGGCTTTGGCGTTGGCTAAGGAATTACGCCCCGACGTGCCGTTTATCATCGTCTCCGGCGAAATTGACCTTAATCTGGCGGTTTCGCTGATGAAGGGGGGAGCACAGGACTACATTCAGAAGCGAGAATTGGCCCGTTTGGTTCCGGCGATTGATCGCGAATTACGGGAAGTAGAGTTACGTCGTGGGCGCCAACGGTATGAAACGGCTCTGATCGAGGGTGAGTTAAAATATCGTTCTCTGATCGAAAGTTCAAGTGACGCTATCTTTTGTGTCGATGAAAAAGGACAATTCCAATTTACGAATCAAATATTTGCGTCAACTTTTGGGAAAACTCCAGATTATATAATTGGTAAATCTTTCAGGGATATTTACCCTAAAGAGGCTGCAGATGCCCGTTACGAAATATTCAAAAGATTGTTTCAGACGGGTGAAAGCGAGTCTTTTGATATCGCAGTTCCGATACCAGGTAAAACTTTGTATTTCCATTCCAAACTCAGCCCGATAAAAGATGAAACGGGTAAAGTAATCTTAGCAATGTCTTTCTCCACCGACATCACTGAGCGCAAACGGGT
>CAIQQM010000231.1 GCA_903873945.1 uncultured Verrucomicrobiota bacterium | reverse complement strand
TTACGGATTGCCAACCCTTCACGGCCACAGTAACACTGGGGCATGCAGACAGTTGATTTGCTCGAAGAGGAATGGGAGTTTCTCACTTTACTGCTTCCGAAGGATTGGCGCGAGCAGGCGCGCCAGACGGGCGCGCTGCGCCGTGCTCGCGACGTTGCCAATGCCGATTGCCTGTTGAAATTGATTCTGATGCATACAGCGACAGGTTTGTCTTTGCGGCAAACAGTCGTCCGCGCGAAGGAGCAGTCCATCGCCGACATTTCTGATGTTGCTCTGCTCAAGCGGCTACGAGCCAGTGAGCCCTGGTTGCGGTACCTCACCTCTCAAATGACCGAACTGGGCGAGGCTGAGATCGTGCGACGAGTGTGTTCGCAGCGACGAGTCCGCGTGGTAGATGCCACGACGATCGAGGAGCAGGGCGCTACGGGTACCGACTGGCGCGTGCATTACACTCTGTGTTTGCCGGACTTGAATTGTGATTTCTTCGAACTAACTGATGAGCACGGCGGAGAGACCTATCGGCGAATCCCGGTCCAGCGCAAGGACTTGGTGTTGGGGGATCGCGGTTATAGCAACGCGCCTGGAGTCGCCACGGTCAGGGAGGCTGAGGGCGACGTGTTAGTGCGGTGGAACAGTTTCAGTTTTCCTCTGGAAACAGCGGAGGGGAAAGCCTTTGAGGCCCTCAAAGAGCTGAGCAAATTGCCTAAGCGCCGGGCGCGTGAGTGGGCGGTATCCTTCGAATATAAAGGCCAGCGGTATGCCGGCCGGTTATGTGCTATCCGCAAGAATGCGGTGGCGACCGTGCGTGCGCAGGAGAAGCTGCGAACAAAAGCGCGGAAAAAGCAAAAACGAGTCGACGAGGAGGCGCTCAAACTGGCCGCTTTTGTTTTGGTATTTACCACGGTGAGCCAAGACGTCCTGAGCACCGAAGAAGTTTTGGAGCTATACCGGGTTCGCTGGCAAATCGAACTCCGGTTCAAGCACCTCAAGAGTTTGCTGGAGTTGGGTTGCCTGCCCAAATATGACGAGCAATCGTGTCGGGCATGGATCCAGGCCAAATTGCTTTGTGGGCTGCTCATTGAACGATTGATGCGCGAAGCCAAGTTTTTTTTCCCCTGGGGATATCGATTGCCTGCCGCCGAGTCATTGGCGCGAATTCATTGAAGCACGCGACGCGGTGATCTCGGTGGTGAGCCGACCGTTGCGCCCACGCCAGTTGGTAGCTCACGGCCCGGACATCCGTGCGGGGCTGAAGGAAAGGCGCCGAGCTCGGACATCTCAACTGACTCGCTATCCTTGGGAGCGGATTTACTTAAGTTAGCGCTTATGGGGCTCATGGGACGGATCTGAAACTGCGGCATCCCGAAATGGAATACAAAGGAGGCGATATCAACCGTGTCTTCGAATTTGAGTTCTCCCATGCCCGCGATGAGCCTGCAGGCGAGGCCCTGTCCCATGGCCTCGACCTGCGCGGCTGCCTCGCCTGGAACATCAGGCGGATGAGGTCCCATGGAGCCGACTGCTCCGCCCATGTAGATCGCTTCGGTGCCCGTTTCCTTCTCGACCTCCCTCCGGAAGGCTCCCGGATACTCCGCCGAGAAATCCGTCATACGTTCGCCACACACCGTTGGATGGGCGGAGTAGCGCATCAGAATGCATTTGGCGCCCGCGTTCTGCTGGACCACGCAGAAGTTCGCGGCGGAATCCACCGGGGCATTGCGAGTACGGTTTCGGATGAAGTCGGGAATGTCCAGCACACCGCTTGCCAGTTTGGCAGGAGCGCGCTTTTGCCAGGCTTCGATGATTGCCCCGGAGAACTGTTCGGCCAGGAACTCGACCACGGCAGGATCGTATTTG
>CAIQQM010000230.1 GCA_903873945.1 uncultured Verrucomicrobiota bacterium | reverse complement strand
CGCCCTGCGAGCGCCGCTGCGCATAACGGGCGTAAAAGAGCAGCGCGAGAAGGCCAAAGCACGCGCTCAACACGTCCTTGCGCTCCGCCACCCAGGCCACCGATTCCACATGCAACGGGTGCAACCCAAACAGGGCCGCCACCATCAGGCTCCGCCAGAGAGCGCCTGTCAGGCGGCGCAGCAATAGAAAGACCAGAATTGTGTTGATGGCGTGCAGCAACACACTGGTCAGGTGATGGCCCCAAGGGTTCAGCCCGAAAAGTTGGCAGTCCAACATATGGGACAACATCGTTAAGGGGTGCCAATTCCGGGCCACAGGGTTCAGGAATGCCCATTTTAGGCTGGCCAAGGTCAGCCCGTTTTGGACGTAAACGTTCGAGGTAACGTAGAGATCGTCGTCGTAGTTGACGAAGTCACAGCGCATCGCTGACCAGTAGGCGGCAATCGTCACCAGCGCCAGCAATGCTGCCATCAGCCATACCGGAAAACGCGACCGACAAGAAATTAGCCACTGATTAAAGCCGATGTTCGGCTTCCCAAGATTAACCACAGATCTCACTGACGCGGAATTAGCCACAGATTCCAGAGAAAGGCACGGAAAGAATTAGCCACAGGCCGAACGTCGGCCTCGCATAAGCACAGATTCCACAGATTTCTGGAATCAGATTTTAACGCAAAGGCGTAAAGACGCAAAGACGCAAGAAGAAGGATTTAGGATTTCCGTCCGGAAACAGGAAGGGAGATCGGCGCGGACGGACGTCTGCGGCTACGATACCCACCAACGGCGCGCACGGAGTGCACACCCCACCCACAACTAACTAAAAGAAAAACAGGAGGCGGAAACGGGATTTTAGCCACGGATTTACACGGATTAAACACGGGTTTTTAGCCACAGATGGCACAGATTTCACAGATGAGGAAAGGGGATTTAGCCACGGATTGAAGTCGGGTTTCTGGTCGGAAACAGGAAAGGAAGATCGGCGCGGACTGACGTCCGCGGCTACGATATGGTAGAAACCGCATCAGATGCCAACCTTGCGGGCTTTTCCATTCGTCTCCATCGATGGTCTCATCGGGGAATGGTAATCGGCCCTGGAGCAGGCGGAGCTGGTATGGCGGCGGCGGCTCTAGCGGCCAGCACAACGCGGAGATTGTTCTGCGCATCCGTGTAATCAGGTTTGAGCCTTATCGCTTCCTGCAACTGAGCGATAGCGTCGCCCAAACGCCCCAGGCTTCCCAGAGCAACGCCCAGATAGCAATGGGCCTCAGGCAAGCCAGGATTGAGACTTAACGCCTTTTGCAACTCGGGAATCGCCTCATCAAAACGGCGCAACCCGACGAGAGCAGTTCCAAGCCGGCACCGTGTTCCGGCATTGGCAGGGTCAAGCTTCAGCGCGGCTTGAAAGTGGGTAAGGGCTTCTTCGAAACGGGCTTGCCGGAGCAAAGCGCTCCCCAGATTGCACCGGGCTTCGAGATAGTCGGGATTGAGTTTGAGAGCTTTCTGAAACTGAATGATGGCCTCAGCCAGTTGTTCCTTCTGAAAAAGCGCATTACCCAGAGCGCAGCGGGCCTCCGCCAAGCCAGGTTGAATACGCAAGGCGGCCTGGAGATGAGGTGTCGCCTCGTCCAATTCTCCTTTTTGGAGAAGCGCGTTGCCGAGGTTGTAGCGGAGTTCTGCATCATCAGGGGCCATGGGCAAGGCCAATCGGAAATGAGCGATGGCTTCGTCCAATTGCCCCGTTTGGACAAAGGCGATGCCGAGGTCGCTTTGAGTCGAAGCATCGTCCGGGCGGATTTTCAGTGCTTTTTCAAGACAGACAATCGCCTCCCGCACCTGACCCCGTTCGAGCAGAAAGCCACCAAGGCCAGCGAGGGTTTCCGCGTGAAGGTCAAAACTCGCAAGCAGGTTGAACACCAACGAAAAGCCCAGCAGCAGGCCCCAGCCAAGGCGGGCCAGACGCCGCCAGAGCGGCCGCCCGGCCAAGGCGCGCTCCAATCCCAGGATGCCAATGACCGCCAGCAGCACCAGAGCCGGCACAAACTCAAGCTCGTAGCGGAGGCACGCGGCGAAGTACAGACACAGAGTCAGCGCGCAAGTCCCGAACAGCAGGAAAGCAGCGCTGAGAAACGCGAACAGAACGCGCCCCGCCTCCACCGGCCGATTTCGGCACCCCAGCGGCACAGCCAGCGCGAGCCACACCAGCGGAATATTTGTTATAATGCCAAACGGATGTTCAATCCAGCCGGGCCGACCCCTCAACGACGGCGCAGAAATATCATGCGCAAAGGGAAAATGGCCGCTCCAATGCGCCGGCTCGAGAAAGTAGACCCGGAAATTGAACCAGAGATACTTTAGACTGAAATGTTGGACGGTGCCTTCGGGCGTTGCGGCCAGCATATACCGTTGCCCGAATTCAAGCGGATTGCCGAATCTCAGGGCATTATAGAGCATCAAGCCTAGTCCGATGAGCACGATGGGGCCAATGGCCGCCAGCCACAGAGCCCGGGTGGCCCGACGCTCACGCCACGCCTGAACCACAGGCACCAGCAGGATTACAGCGCCAAACAGCAGAGAAGGCCGCGCTCCAACCGCCAGCCCGCAAGCCACGCTCGCCGCCGCCAGCCAGCACCCCCGCCGCCCAGGCTCATGCAAGGCCCGCCAAATCGCCGCCAACGCCAACATCGTGAAGGCGTAGCCGCAACTAATCGCCACTTCATACACGTCGCATCGCTGCAAAAACATGGGCGTGAACGAGGCCAACCCGAGGGCGAGTGTCCCGGCGGCCACCGCCCCGATACCGGCGTCGGCAAAGTAACGGCGCCACACCGCGCACAGGAGGCCAACGCCGACCAGGAAACCCAATGCACAAAAAATTACGACCGCAGTCTTGTGAAGCAGGTATTGGCCGGTCAATGCCGCGCAAGGCCAAAACAACACCAGGGCCGGCGTAATCCCAAAATAAAGGTACAGCCTGCCTTTGTAATAACTCAAGTCATGCAATGGATAGCTGGCAGAAAACCGATAGTCCCGGTTAGCAATTGGATCATAAGGATCAGCGAGCCGCGCGAACCCCACGGGCACGCCCATTTTCAAGTTGAGCTGACCGGCCTGAAAACCCTGCACCAACAAATTGTAGTACGTGGCATCCGCCCGGGGAGCCCGGGCTTCCAACAGGCCCGGCCTGGCGCTGAATGCATAGGCCACGATTACCAACGCACACGCGGCGGCCATTATTGCGCAACCAGCCCAAGGGATCCGGGCTGGAAATGCCCCGGCGCCGCACTCAGAAGTCCTGGCCATAAATCTAATGGGATGGGTTCGTGGCAGCCGATTTGCGGGCAAGCACAACGCGCAGATTGTTCTGCGCGTCCGCGTAACCGGGATTCAGTCGCACAGCTTTCTGCAACTCGGCAATCGCCTCGTCCAGACGCCCCTTGCTGCCGAGGGCGACGCCCAGGTTGCAATGGGCTTCCGCATAGCCAGGATTAAGCCTCACCGCTTCCTGAAGCTGGCCAATCGCCTCATCAAAGCGCTGCCGCCGCACCAGCGCAATGCCCAACTGGCAACGCGCCTCGGCATAACCGGGTTTCAGCCGAAGGGCTTCCCGGAACTCTCCTGTCGCCTCGTCCAGAAAGCCCTTGAGCCCGAGCACGGTGCCAAGCTTGTTGTGGGCATCGGCATAGCCGGGGTTCAACCGCAAGGACTCGCGATAGCGAGCGATCGCATCGTCGAACCGTCCGGTGGCAGCAAGGGCGTCTCCCAGGTTGAACCAGACAACCGCATCGCCGGGTTTCAGTTTGACTGCCAGTTGGTATTGGCTGATCGCTTCATCAAGACGCCCTTTGGAAGCCAGAGCATCGCCCAGATTACAGCGCGCGCCCGCATCGTCAGGAGACAGCCTTACCGCCTCCCGCAGGTGAAGAATGGCCTCATCAAGCAATCCCCGCCTGCCAAGGGCGGCGCCGAGAATATTGTGGATCCCGGGATAAGCAGGCGCTATTTCCAGAGTTTTCCGCAACTCGGTTATGGCCTCATCAACGCGGCCCTGTCGAAGCAGGGCAGAGCCGAGGTTGTTGTGCGCCCGCTCATTATTCTCAGTAACGGCAAGCGCATGGCGGAACAGGGTCTCGCTGCTGGCCCAATACCCGATTTGCCGGCGCGTGAGGGCAAAACAGCAGAGCAACACGATCCCGGCAACCGCAGATAAAATAACCTTCCGCCAGCGCCAGCGCCAGGTGACGTCCGCCACAGCCCATGTTAAGAGCGCGAACAGACCGACCAAAGGGACATACGCATAACGGTCGGCACGCGCATGAGCGCCCACTTGGACCAGCCCAATCACCGGCAACAGGGTCACGACGTACCAGAACCAACCGAAGGCCAGATAGGGCCTTCGGCACCAGCCGGCCAACCCCAAGGCAGAAACGCTCACAAGGAGGAGGGCTGAGCCAATAACAGCCGGAAGCGGAAACGTTTCGGGATAGGGATAAAACACAGCCAATCTCGCCGGCCAGGCGCCATCAACGAGGTAGCGACTGCCGGCAAGGAGCGCATTGGCGATGCGATGCAGGAATGGGATATCGGCTAGCGTCGGCAGCGCATCCAGGCCCTGCTCGGCGTGCAGGGTGAGCAGACCGGCGAAAAGAGAGGCGGTGAGGAATGGGACTTTTTCCAAAAGCAAAGCCACAAAGGAGGACTTAGCCACGGATTGAAACCGAAGGTCGGCCTCCCGATGGGCCGAACGTCGGCCTCGCAGTAAACACGGATTTTTTACAGGAGGGAACTGAGACAACGGAGGGGAGAGGGATTTAGCCACAGATGGCACGGATGGGGCGGGGGATGAGTGGCGAGAACTAGAGCTTAACGCAAAGGCGCAAAGACGCAAAGACGCAAGAATGGACTTAGCCACTGATTTCACACGGATTAAACACGGATGAGAAAAGACGAAATTCGAACGTCCAACATCCAATATCCAACGTCGAACGGGCGGCGTTGAGAACCTGAACCGGCGAAGAGGCCACCAATCCATCAGGAGCATGATGAACGGTAGGGTGACGACCATGGTTTTGCTCATCAGGCCGCAGGCGAAGAAGATGAGGGCCAGTGAATAGTTGAGGATTGAGTGGTTAGCCACGGATTGAATACGGGCCGAACGTCGGCCTCGCAATAAACACGGATTTTTTACAGGAGGGAACTGAGACAACGGAGGGGAGAGGGATTTAGCCACAGATGGCACAGATTTCACAGATGGGATAGGGGACGAGGGGCGAGAGTCGGAGGCTGGATGGGGAGATTCGCCACTCGCCACTTTCTTTGCATAACGGGCATAAAAGAGCAGCGCGAGAAGACCGAAGAAGGTGCTCAGGACATCCTTGCGGCTGGAGACCCAGGCCACGGGCTCAACGTGAAGCGGATGCACGGCAAACAAGGCAGCGACAAAAGCGCTGCGCCAGGTTGCGCCAGTCATGCGCCGGAACAGGAGGAAGACGAGGACGGTATTGGCGGCGTGGAGCAACAAAGCGGTGAGATGGTAGCCGCCAGCGCGCATTCCGAACAACCGGCAGTCCAGCAGCAGCGACAGCCATGTCATTGGGTGCCAAAAACCCGCCTCAAGGTTTGTGAAAGCCCAGCGCACGCTGGCCCATGTCAAACCGCCCAAAACATTAGCGTTCTCCTCCACATAAACGTTGTCATCCAGGTTGACAAAGCCGTTGCGAAGTGAAGGCAGGAAGGTGAAGGCCGCGAGCACAAACAACAGGATGCCAAGAACCGTGGTATTTCCGCTCAAAAGGAGCCCGCCGGTTTTGGTTCCTTTTCGCTCGCGTGGCCGTGTTATCGCCGTCATCTGCATAGGCCCATTACTTTACAACCTCATCGTTCTTGCCCTTCTGGATGAGGGCGTTGCGAAGGTTGTTGCGGGCATCCGCGTCATCCGGCTTGAGGCGAATGACTTCCCGGAATTGGCGGATCGCCCCGTCGGCTTGGCCTTTCATGCCAAGCACGAGGCCGAGGTTGAAGTGGGCGTCGGTATAATCCGGTTTCAAGCGGATGGCTTCCTGGTACTGGCCAGCCGCCTCGTCGATTTGGCCCTTATTGACGAGGGCAGTGCCGAGGTTGTAGTGGGCCTCGGCGCCATCTGGTTTGAGACGGATGACTTCCCGGTATTGACGGATCGCCTCGTCGATTTGGCCCTTATTGACGAGGGCGGTGCCGAGGTTGAAGCGGGCTTCGGCGTAATCGGGCTTGAGGCGAATGGCTTCCCGATATTGGCGGATCGCCTCGTCGATTTGGCCCTTATTGACAAGGGCGGTGCCGAGGTTGTTGTAGGCTCCAGCGTAATCGGGCTTGAGGCGAATGGCTTCCTGGTAT
>CAIQQM010000229.1 GCA_903873945.1 uncultured Verrucomicrobiota bacterium | reverse complement strand
GAGAATCCTGGCCAATGATTGGGGCATGGCGGCGAGAATGGACCAAGCGGGGCCGCGATGTAACCCTTTCAGGGTTGGGGGTTTACTTGGGCTCACACACCCAGGGTAGCGCGCCGCGCGCAACCCTTATATGTGCTCTGATATGAATTCTTGGCATTCTCTTATACTCAGGTTCTCCTTGAGTTCGACAGCGGCATGGGAGGGCTTCTCGCTGCGCTGTTCCACGGAGGCGAGCGTAGCGAGCCGGAGTGGAACAGCGCAGCGAGAAGCGGCAGGGCAAACGCCTTCCCGACACTCTCGGGGCCCGCTGCGGTCTTCTCTTCATTTGGTTGCTGCATTCCTTTGGATCTTTTGCTTTTCTTGCGCAGGCAAGAACATGAGGCCGGCACCCTTGCGCAAAGGGCGACCGGCGGCGTGCGCGAGCTCGTGCAACCCTCGGACGGCCTCGGGCCAGTCCGTAGCCCAGCCAGAGCCGCGCATGCCCGATGCTCCAAACTCGAACGGTTGCCAGAGCGGCGGCCAGGCCCGTCAGCTCGTATAAGTAAGGATGAGTTAGAACATTAATAACACTATGCAAACCAAAAACACAGTCGTCTATGCAGGGGTGGATGTCGCCAAGGCAACCCTCCAACTTCATTTGCAAGGTCAGCAAATAGAGTTCAGCAATTCCCCTAATGGCCTGAAACAGTTATGCACTCACCTGCAAAAGGTGCCCAACGTTCACGTCGTTTGTGAAGCCACCGGCGGCTATGAACGCGACTTGGTCAAAACCATGCATCAAGTGCCGATCCCCATCTCGGTGATGAATCCGGCCCTCGTACGCGCAGCGACCAAGGCCGCAGGCCAGCGGGCAAAAAGCGATCCGATCGACGCGCGGATGTTGACTGATTATGGCCAGCGCTATCAGCCCAAACCGACGCCGCCCACCTCGACCACCCAGGACCGGCTGGTGGCACTGACCGGATGGTTGAAACAATTGATCGGCGGCCGCGCTTTGGCCAAAACCCAAGCCGAGCATCATCAGGATCCCTTTGTCCTCAAGCAGCATGCCAAGCTCATGACCAGTATCCAATCTCAGATCGAGGCGGTGGAAGAGCAAATTGAAGCCTTGCTGGAGCAAGATGCCGCGCTCAAGCAGCGCGTCTCTTGCTTGGTTGAAATCCAGGGGGTCGGTTCCCGCACCGCCTGGATGGTCCTGGCGCACATGCCCGAACTGGGGAGATTGAACCGCCACCAGGTGGCGGCTCTGGCTGGCCTGGCACCCTGGACCCGGGAAAGCGGTAAGATGAAAGGAATATGCTGTATCGGTGGCGGCCGCCCCGAAGTGCGTCTGGCCTTGTACATGGCCGCCCTCAGCGCAGCTCGTTGCAACCCCGTATTGCGCACTCTCTATAAGCGTCTTCGGGCCAAGGGAAAAGTGGCCAAGGTCGCCCTGACAGCCGTGATGCGCCGCCTGTTGATCTACATGAATCATTGCATCAAAGCCATCTCTCCGGAAACAGCAACGGCAGGAGCCAAGGAATGAAAAATCTCATGAGCAGCATTGACAAAATCAACACGGTTGCTGGGCTGAGAGATACAATCCCTTCGGGATTGGCTCCCCTTAAGTCTGCAGAATGTCCGCGCTCCAATTACCCAGGGTGG
>CAIQQM010000228.1 GCA_903873945.1 uncultured Verrucomicrobiota bacterium | reverse complement strand
TGCGCGATGTTCATTTTCAGTCCGACCTTGGCTTCAGCTTCCAAGGCGCCCTTGAGCAACAAGGCAAGTTGTTCAATTTTTTGGCGTTTCCACTTGTTCTTCCAGGAGTCGTAATTGGCAACGAGACGCGGCGTTGAATTAAGGAGCGTATCAACGATGCGCAGTTTGTTCGCCCGCAAAGAGGAACCGGTCTCGGTGATCTCGACGATCGCATCCACAAGCTCATGCGCTTTCACCTCAGTTGCGCCCCAGGAAAACTCCACCTCCGCCTTGACTCCGTGAGCATGCAGGTATTTTTTCGTGAGGTTAACAACTTCGGTGGCTATGCGTTTTCCCTGCAAATCTTTGACGGTCTTGATGGGGGAATGCTCGGGCACGGCGAGGACCCAACGAGCAGGCTGGCGTGTCGCTTTGCTAAATTGAAACTCGCTCACTTCGTAGACCTTGGAGCCATTTTCCTGAATCCAATCATAGCCAGTGATGCCGCAATCCAAGTAACCATGCTCGACGTAACGGCTGATCTCCTGCGCCCGGATCAGACGGATTTCAAGTTCGTCGTCATCCACGTACGGGATGTATGAACGGCTGCTGACCGAGATATTGAACCCGGCCTTGGCCATTTTCTCGATGGTGGCCTCCTGCAAACTGCCTTTGGGCAATCCAAACCGCAAAACGTGATTTTTCTTCATGCAATAATTACTGCTCTGTTCGTCTGATGGTCAACCTTGGCCATGCCAAACCGCATTGCTCTAGCCAAAGAGCAGGGTTTTACTGCCATGATTACCGCGTTAAAGCTATCTTTTTCTTTTTAGCAACAAGCGGCCGACCGCTTGGGACGCTAAGCGAAGGAAGCCCTGAAAAATACCCGCCGCCCTTGCACGACAACCTCTCCGCGCGCAAGGGCTGCGAGGCATTTCGGATACAACTCGTGTTCAGCCGCTTGAATGCGCACACGCAACGTCTCCGGGGTGTCGTTGTCCAGCACGGGTACAGTTTGTTGGCCGATGATTGATCCCGAATCCATACCGGCATCCACGAAATGCACGCTACAACCAGTAACCCGCACGCCATGAACCAATGCCTGTTTCCATGCATCAAGGCCCGGAAAAGACGGCAACAGCGAAGGATGAATATTCACAATGCGCCCCTCGAAGGCATTAAGGAAGGTGCCCTGAAGGATCCGCATGAAACCTGCCAAAGCAACCAGTTCCACTCCGGCCTCTTTCAATACCTTGACATATGTCCGCTCAGCTTCCGGGCTGAGCTTCGCGCGAAATTCCCCCGGCGACAAATATGTCGCCGGGATGTTCCGTTCCCGCGCTTTTTCAAGCATTCCCGCTGCCTCGACGTCGCTGACCACGAGAGCCACCTCGGCCGGTATTCTTCCGGCAAGGCACGCATCGGCAATGGCCGCGAAGTTCGAGCCTGTGCCCGAACCCAACACACCAATGCGAAATTTAGAAATGCCGGCCATGCAGTTTTCTTACAAGCAGGAAGGCTTGGTTAACAAGCAGAAACCCCCTAATTCCGGAAAACCTCGAGCACAAGATCATCTCCGCCTCACAAACCACGTTCAACCGTTGAAGAGTTCTGCGCGTTCGATGCAAACGCGAATTATAATTATGCAAGTTGATCGAAGCGGCTTCGCCCCAAACCGAGCTTGCCGAACTTCTCAGCCGATGGTCTTCTTAGTCTAAAGCAATTACCAGCCTCGAACAGTTGAGAAATGAGCCAAAAACACGGATTTAGAAACGCGCAGAAGTCCACTTCAGCTCAGTTGCCACTTCCGGGCCTATCAAGCAGCATCCAGAAAGCTGAGGGATTCGTCTTTGACGCTGTCAATGACGGAAAGCCTGCTACTCGCCAGCCTTTGGCTGATGAGCTATTGCGTTTTCACGAATTCGGGCAACCCACCCGGAAACTGGTTACTTCATTCAGCAATGGTCGCGGCCAGATGATTGATGTGCCGACGTTTGTGAACGAATTCTGGACCGCCAGGCAACGCCAAGCCAGTTCGCTCCACGAGGTTTCTTATCGCGCCTGCTTCAAACCGCAGTTGCCACGCTTCTTTATCGAACGTCTGACCCGACCGGGTGAAATTGTTTATGACCCGTTTATGGGCCGCGGCACAACACCCATAGAGTCTGCCCTTCTGAACCGCGTGCCAGTGGGAAACGACGCCAACCCTCTCAGCGTTGTCATGACGCGACCCCGACTGAATCCGCCGACACTGAGGCAGGTGGAAACACGTTTGCGGTATATTCGCCTCGATAACCCGGCGGACATGCCCGAGGACCTCCTTGCGTTCTATCACCCCGAAACGTTGTGCAGCATCTCGTCCCTGAAAAATTACCTGCTTTGCAGACGGAACACAGGCGCGCTTGATGCCGTGGATGAATGGCTTGAACTGTTGACGCTCAACCGTTTGACTGGCCATTCTCCGGGGTTTTTCTCCGTTTATACTCTGCCCCCCAATCAAGCCGTCTCAGCCCAATCCCAGCGCAAGATCAACGCCAAACGGAATCAAACGCCCCCGCAGCGCGATGTCGTGAAGATCATTTTGAAAAAGACGAGGCAACTCCTTCGAGATGTCGATGGCCAAGCGCGCCGGACTCTTACGCGCGTGTCCGGGAACAGTCTTCTTCTTACGGGTCCCGCCCATCGCACACCGCAAATCCCAGCAGATTCTGTTGCCCTGACGGTCACCTCACCGCCCTTCCTCGACGTTGTCCAGTATGCAGCGGACAACTGGCTTCGCTGCTGGTTCCTCGGCATTGATCCGAAATCCGTCCACCTCACGGTCCCGGGAAAGCTGGAAGCCTGGCAGAAGGCGATGACGCAGGTTTTCCAGGAACTGCATCGTGTCCTCAAACCCGGCGGTCATGTTGCTTTCGAAGTGGGCGAAGTTCACGCTGGCAAGACAAGGCTGGAAGAGGCAGTCCTGCCATGCGGCCTTGAAGCCGGGCTTGAGCCAATCCTCATAATGATCAATGACCAGAAGTTCACAAAGACAGCCAACTGTTGGGGCGTGGACAACATGGCCAAAGGGACTAATACGAACCGTATCGTGGTGTTCCGAAAACGGCCACGGAGCATTCGACAATAGTCAAAAATCCACCCGTACGATGGGGGCCGGACGTCAAAGAGCAGGCTCCTATCAGTCAGTGTCGCGCCGCCGCGCCTTCTATAAGCACAGTTTGGCCCTCTTGAAGTCGAATCGTTGTCCCGTCCCTGCTCTTGATGACGCCATTGCCATACACAGCAGTTGCGTCACTCATGCCCATTACCTGGAAGGGAGGAAGGGAAAACAGGGTGGCATCCTTCTGAACCACTACCACGCCATTTTTCATTGTCGCAGCATCTTTCGAGGGAACAGGGGTGCCGTCCATTCGAAACAACTGCCCATCGGCCAAGCGTGAGCGAGTGCCGCCCGGATAGACGCATGATGCGTCCAGAGCAAGATATAGATTGTTGGAGAAAGTCATTGCCTCCCTGAGCGGTTCGGCTACGCCACCGCGCACAATGATTACCCTGCCGCCCTGCATCCAGACGAAATCAAAGACGGGCTGGATTAAACCGTTTGAATTGATCAACCAACCGTCGCGGCGGATGGTCTGGCCATCTTCGAGCCTTCGCGCTTTGGAATTTTCGACCCTAAAAGTGCCGTTGGGGCTAACCTCGACTTCGAACGGGAGCCTCAGGACGTTGGTAAGCTGCTCCAATTGTTCACCCCGCACGCAGTACACAGTCTTACCTTTGGTGACAACCGCGTCTATCGAATCGTGAGCCTGTGTGAAAACTCCCTGGCGGCAAGTGGGATGAAGTGTGGCTCGTAGAGGTTTTTTCTCTTCGCTTTTTGTTCCGCCGCAGGGATCGGATATAACCGATCCAGCCCGCGGGATGTGCTATCCGGGTTATTGGTCAC
>CAIQQM010000227.1 GCA_903873945.1 uncultured Verrucomicrobiota bacterium | reverse complement strand
TAGCACATCCCGCGGGCTGGATCGGTTATATCCGATCCCTGCGGCGGAACAAAAAGCGAAGAGAAAAAACCTCTACGAGCCACACTTCATCCCACTTGCCGCCAGGGAGTTTTCACACAGGCTCGCGATTCGTTAGACCTCGTCTTTAGCGACGGCGTCAAACCCACGACTCCGAGAACGAACAGAAATACTCCGATCACGCGTAAGCCACCGCGAGAGACGAAGGCTCCTGGCCTGACCCGCGCACTCAGGACGATAGAGATGGCACCAAAGACCATAAGAAAAGCCGGAGCGGCCCCGGGCACGGCACCACTGGCTAAAGCTAAGCCGCACGCCAAGAAGAGCACCGCAAGAGAAGCGACGAACAAAACCGGCCGGACTCTTAAGAAGCCCGCGATAAGCATGGCGACCGCAGTCACCGCAGCCGCAAACGGAACAGATGCATAAAGTGCTTCCATACACCTTCAACTCGGCTAACCATTGATTGACAGGTCAATTTGACCTGATAATGCCATATTGGGGGTGTTTCGGGTCAAAAGTGCTGACGTTGTTGTCAGGACCAAACTCATTGCCGCGAGATTGGGCGGTTTAATATGAACGGTCAAGCGCAGACACTTCGTGACCACTTGGAGAAAGGCAAAGGGCGTAAAAACCGGCAAATTCAACTTGCCTGCCTTTTGGGCGATGACTAGGTTGAAAACGGCACACAGCAGCGGCGTGTTTCAGATTCGTTCGATCCTATGCAAACAAGCACGGAAATCGGCTATAACTCGAAAATCGAGGGTGACATAGTGGTCACGCGAGTGGATGCCGCGCTGAACTGGTGCCGCAAAAACTCCCTCTGGCCCATGCCGATGGGGCTGGCTTGTTGCGCGATCGAGTTGATGGCTGCCGGGGCAAGCCGGTTCGACATTTCCCGCTTCGGTGCCGAAGTGATGCGCTTTTCCCCACGCCAATCGGACGTGATGATTGTCTCCGGCACGGTGACGTACAAGATGGCGCTGGCGGTGAAACGGATTTATGACCAGATGGCGGAGCCGAAATGGGTGATTGCCATGGGCGCCTGCGCCTCGACCGGGGGGATGTACCGGAGCTATTCCGTGCTGCAGGGTGTGGACCGAATCCTGCCGGTGGATGTGTACGTCGCCGGCTGCCCGCCGCGCCCCGAAGCCCTGCTGGATGCGCTTATCAAGCTGCAAAACAAGATAGCCAGGGAGCCGGTTATCGCCACGTTGAAGAAGGTGGCATGAGCGCCCTCGAACTTGCCCAACAACTCAGGGAAAAATTCGGCGAGCTGATTTTGGAACCAGCCGAGTTTCGCGGCGAGATCACCCTCAGAGTGGCGGACGCCGAGCGGATGCCGGAGGTTTGCGCGTTTGCCAAAGAGGAACTGGGATTTGATTACCTGGTGGACATCACGAGCGTGGACAATTACGGGGACGACCCACGGTTTACCATCGTTTATCACCTGTACGGCTACGGGCACCGTTCTTATCTCCGGCTCAAGACGGGGGTCAGCGAGGAGAAATCCGAATTGCCGACGGTCACCGGCGTGTGGCGGACGGCGGACTGGCACGAGCGGGAGATTTACGATATGATGGGCATCCGGGTTCGCGGCCATCCAGACCTGCGACGGATCCTGATGTGGGAAGGCTATCCTCACTTTCCGCTGCGCAAGGATTTCCCGCTCGCCGGCAAACCGACCGATCTGCCCGAGGTCGCTTTCACGCAAGCCGCACCAATGGAAGGCGGCCCGTTTGTGACAATCGCCGGCGGCAAAAACGCGCCTGCGCGTGAGCCGCGCGTGCGAATTCCGGAGCCGGACGGCAGAGAAGCGCACGGCCATTCCCGCGAATCGGGACCAATTGAACCGAGGAAGTAAGATGGCGGACACGCAAAAGGTTGAGTTCAAGGACGCCGGGGCGAGGGCCGCAGAGGCGGCACAGGCCCTTGAGAATGCGTCTTCGCCCGGTACCGACAAGGAACCCGCGGAGCTCCGGGGTGAAAAAATGGTCCTGAACATGGGACCGTCGCATCCATCGACGCACGGTGTCCTGCGGATCGTTCTTGAGCTCGACGGCGAAATCATCACCAAGGCCACACCCGAGGTTGGCTACCTACACCGGGGCGACGAGAAAATCGCGGAGAACATGACCTACACCCAGTTCATCCCTTACACGGACCGACTGGATTACCTGGCTCCGCTCGCCAACAACGTGGCGTATGCGCTCGCGGTTGAAAAACTGCTGGGCATTGACAAAAAATTGCCGCCCCGCTGCCAGTTTATCCGTGTGATCTGCTGCGAGCTGGCGCGAATTTCGTCCCACCTGCTGGGCATGGGTTCGTACGCGATGGACGTGGGAGCGATGACGGTATTTCTTCACACCTTCACCGAGCGGGAAAAAATCTATAATCTTTGCGAATCCCTCACCGGCGCGCGATTTACCACGAGTTACACGCGCATCGGCGGTTTGTCACGCGACCTGCCGCCGGGCTGGACCGAGCAATGCCGGAAATTTCTGGACGAAGTCGTGATTAACATCGACGAAACGGAAACGTTGCTGACCCGGAACCGCATTTTTGTGGATCGCACGCAGGGTGTGGGCGTTATCTCGAAAGCAGATGCCATCGACTACGGGCTAAGCGGCCCGAACCTGCGCGGGAGCGGAGTGAACCACGATTTGCGCAAGGCGCAGCCGTACCTTGTTTACGACCAACTGGAATTTGACGTGCCTGTCGGGACAACCGGGGACAGTTACGACCGGTACCTGGTGCGCATCGAGGAGATGCGCCAGAGCGTGCGGATTTTGCGCAGATGCCTCGACACACTGCCCGACGGCCCAATCAATGTTCCCGACAGCAAAATCGTCCTGCCGCCAAAGGACCACGTGCTGACCCGGATGGAGGAGCTGATCCACCACTTCATCAACGTAACCCAGGGCGTGAACGCGCCCCCCGGCGAGATTTATTTTGGCGCGGAGAATCCCAAAGGGGAACTTGGCTTCTACATCAACAGCAAAGGGGGCGGCACGCCGCACCGACTGAAGATCCGATCGCCCTCGTTTGTGAACCTGAGCATCCTGACGCGGCTACTGCCAGGGCACATGATCGCCGACGTGGCGACCATCCTCGGCTCGTTTGATTTTGTCATGGGGGAATGCGACCGATGAACGAGAGCCACACGACTGAACCCATTCCGAACGCGCTGCTGAGCCAGCCGGACTTTGCCGTGCCCGCCGCGCTGGCGGCGGAGGCGGACGAGCTCATCACACATTACCCGGTGAAGCGGAGCGCATCCCTTATGCTGCTCCACGCATTTCAAGACCACTTCGGCTACATTTCACAACAGGCAGTTGTATGGATCGCGGCGAGGCTGGAGCTCGCGCCCATCAACATTTACGAACTCGTGACTTTCTACCCGATGTTCCACCAGAAACCGGTTGGGAAATGCCACCTGAAGATCTGCCGCACGCTGAGCTGCGCGCTAGGCGGCGCCTACGAGCTGCATGAGCATTTTTGCAAGAAACTGGGCCTGGACGCAAAGGCGCACGGACCGCAAACAACCGGGGACGGCAAATATACAGTCGAGTTTGTCGAGTGCCTGGCCGGGTGCGGCACCGCGCCGGTCATGATGTGTAACGACACTTTTCATGAAGGAGTCTCCCTGAAAAAAGCCGACGAGATTCTGAAAGGGCGCGGCCAATGAACTTTCAAGATCGAAACTCCAGGAACGCAAATGGGGAATGGCTGCCCGACATGGATTTGAACCATGACAAACAGATCCAGAGTCTGCTGTGCTACCGTTACACCATCGGGCAAAGGAGCGTCCTTAAGGTAAAGTGCCCGCAGAAGGAGTCAAGACTCGTTGGCGGGGCAGGAACCGAAAGCCGGGAATAAGATGCCGCAAGAGCACAGGCAAATTCTGAAATATGTTGACCAGCCGGGTTACACCCCGGATATAGAATGCTACTTGCGCCATAGCGGTTACGAGGCGCTGAAAAAGGCGATCACGCTCCCGCCAAAGACGCAAGCCGACGGCAAAACAACGACAGGTCCCGAGCAGATTCGCCAGGAAGTCATGATTTCCGGGCTGCGCGGGCGTGGCGGAGCCGGTTTCCCATGCGGACTCAAATGGTCTTTTGTCGATCGGAAAAGCGGCAAGCCGATCCACCTGATTTGCAACGCGGATGAGTCCGAGCCGGGCACGTTCAAGGACAAACAGATCATCTACAAAGACCCGCACCAGATGCTCGAAGGCATGATTATCGCCTGCTATGCGAATGACGCGCACCTGGCCTATATCTACATTCGAGGCGAGTTCGTCGAAGGCGCGAAGATTCTCGCCCGCGCGCTGCGGGAAGCCCGCGCGAAGAATTTTCTCGGCCGGAACATTCTAGGCAGCGGCTATGACCTCGAGATTCACATTCATCGCGGCGCGGGCGCTTACATTTGCGGGGAGGAGACAGGTTTGATCGAATCGCTGGAAGGCCGGCGCGCCTATCCCCGGATCAAGCCGCCGTATTTTCCGGCGGTGCTGGGGCTCTACCTGTGCCCGACAATTGTCAACAACGTCGAAACGCTGTGCGCGGTAAAGCACATCACCGCGATGGGCGGTGCGGAATATGCGAAGCTGGGAACGCCCAATAACACCGGCACACGCATCGTCAGCATCAGCGGCCACGTCAAACGGCCGGGCTATTACGAAATCGAGGTCGGCAAGGTTACGATCGGCGAGCTCATCCATGATCCCTGTTTCGGCGGCGGTTTGAGGGATGGACGCAAGCTGAAAGCCATCATTCCGGGCGGCTCCTCCGCGAAAATTTTCAAGGCCGGTGAGAAATTCAAGCTCAAGGGCAACAGCCTTCTGGGTCGGGAAGCGGAGAAGGAGGTCGAGCTGCTCGATTTGCCGTACGATTTCGATTCAATCATCGAGGCCGGAAGCATGTCCGGCTCGGGCGCGCTCATCGTAATGGACGATTCGACCGACATGGTCGAGGCGCTGTCAAACATCGCGGAGTTTTACGCGCATGAGAGTTGCGGCCAATGCACGCCCTGCCGCGAAGGTTCGCTTTGGATGGCCAAGGCCCTGCATCGGCTCACCCACGGTGGAGGCCGCAGCACGGACGCCGATTACCTGCTCAGGATTGCAGACAACATACCCGGCGGCCGCACGATTTGCGCCTTTGGCGAAGCCTGCGCCTGGCCGGTGCAAAGTTTTGTCGGCAAGTTCAAGGACGAGTTTATCGCGAAGGGCGCCGCGGACGAAGAGCGCCGCATGAAGCCGGCCGCCAGCCCGCAATGCTAACTGAGACAATGTCCACAGCAGCCACAATTGAAACCAAGCCCCAGCCGCCACCGGCCGAGAAGATCAAAGTGAAGGTGGACGGCAAAGAGGTGGCAGTGCCGAAGACGACGCCGGACCCGGTCACGGGCAAGCCGTTGCCGACATCGATGATCCAGGCCTGCGCCGCCGCGAACGTGATCGTGCCGCATTATTGCTATCATCCCAAGCTACCGGTCGCGGGGAGCTGCCGGATGTGCCTGGTCGAGTTCGGCACGCCCGCCATCGGCCCCGACCGCAAACCGATTGTGAATCCGGACGGCACGACCAAGATATCCCGGGCGCTGCGCCCGGTTATCGCCTGCGCGACGCCAGTTTCGCCGGGAATGGAGATTTACACGAACACTCCCGCGGTCCGGCTGATGCGGGAAGGTGTCCTTGAATTTCTGCTCATCAACCATCCACTGGATTGCCCGATCTGCGACCAGGCGGGCGAATGCAAGCTACAGGAATACTCCGTGGATTACGGCAATTCTGAAAGCCGATTTGTGGAAGCGAAAGTGCACAAACCCAAGCGGGTAGAACTAGGCCCCCGGATTGTGCTCGATGACGAACGATGCATCCTGTGCTCACGCTGCATCCGGTTCACCCGCGACGTGGCCGGCGACGATGCGCTTGGGTTTGTCAACCGCGGCAGCCATAGCACGCTCACGGCATATCCGGGCAGGGCCTTCGACAACAACTACACGCTGAACACCGTGGACATCTGCCCGGTCGGCGCGCTGACGTCCAAAGACTTCCGCTTCCGAATGCGGGTCTGGTTCCTGAAGGAGACGCGCAGCCTGTGCACGAGCTGCGCCACAGGCTGCAATATCGTGATCGGGTCGCGCGAGGATGCGATT
The DNA here is from genome assembly GCA_903873945.1 of uncultured Verrucomicrobiota bacterium. Lineage (GTDB taxonomy): Bacteria > Verrucomicrobiota > Verrucomicrobiia > Limisphaerales > UBA8199 > CAIQQM01. The sequence goes on along the minus strand of CAIQQM010000227.1, from coordinate 123,196 downwards.
TACCGTTATGAACCGCGCGAAAACGACGCCGTAAACTCGTGCTGGATGTGCGACCATGGACGCCTCAATTACAAATGGATTGGCCGCGAAGACAGGCTGGTGGAAGTCAGGAAGCGCGAAGCGGAGGGTCGGGGACAGGCGTCGGGAAGCCGGAGCGCGGCGCCAACCTGGAGCGCGGTGCTTGGAGAAATTTCACAGAAACTGAAGGCGGCGGAGCCGGGCTCGATAGCCATAGTGGCCTCGGCGCGCCAGACGAACGAAGAACTCCACCTGCTCGCCAAGCTGGCAAAGAGACTTGGGGCGCTGACCGATTCGGTCCCGCGCATCGCCGCCGGAGACAAGTTGCTATTGAATGCCGATCGGAATCCGAACAGCACGGGAGCGCGGCTGACGGGCATTGCGGCGGACCCCATGGGGTCAAATCTGCCAGCGATCGCCGGGGGCATTCGCAGCGGGCGCATCAAGACTCTCATCGTCTTCGGCGAAGACGCAACCAAATGCGGCATCGATGCGGACTTGCTGGACAAACTCGAATTGCTCATCGCCAGCGACATTCTGCCCAACGCGACGACGAGGCGGGCGCATTACCTGCTGCCCGGTTGCGCGCATGCCGAAAAGCGCGGCACATTCACGAACACCAAAGGCCGCGTGCAAAAATTCCTGAAAGCGGTCGAACCCCGCGGGGATGCCCGCCCGGAATGGGAATACCTGCATGAGTTGCTGGTCAACGTCACGAGCCGGGATGGTATCGCGAGCATTGAAGGCGTGTTTAACGAAATGGCCAAAGAAGTGCCGGCGTTCAGCGGACTAACGTGGGCCACGCTCGGTGACACAGGCATATCGGCAAAGATTTAGAAGATGGCACAAGCGCTTACAAATTGGTTCCAGGCTCCCGGGGCGCAGTTTGCCTTGTTCAGTGCACTGAAGATCCTTTGCGTCTTTTCAGTGCTGATGTTCATCGTGGCCTACGCCGTCTGGGTCGAGCGCAAAGTGTCCGCCGCCATCCAGGATCGTCGCGGCCCAAACCGTGTCGGCATTTTCGGGTTTCTGCAACCCGCGGCGGACGCCGTCAAAGCGTTCCTGAAAGAGGACTTCACTCCCGCGCATGTGCGCAAGGCGTACTACTGGCTGGCGCCGGCCATCGTGATGATCCCGAGCCTGTTGACGGTAGCTATCATTCCGTTTGGGTCGCAGCTCGGCCACCAAAAGATGGTGATCGCCGATCTCAACGTGGGCATTCTCTACACTTTCGGCATCGTGTCGCTGGGTGTGTATGGCATCGTGCTCGCCGGCTACGCTTCGAACTCTAAGTACCCGTTCCTCGGCGGCATCCGTTCCAGCGCCCAGATGATTTCGTATGAAATCGCGATGGGAATGTCAGTCGTGCCGCTCTTCCTCCTCGCAGGCCGCTTAAATCTTGGCGCTGTCATCGCCTACCAGGCCGGCGGATGGTTGGACTGGTTCATTTTCAAACAGCCGCTCGCGTTCGTGATTTTCCTGGCCGCAATGTTTGCCGAAACGAACCGCTTGCCGTTTGATTTGCCCGAAGCGGAGCAGGAACTGGCCGGAGGCTACAACGTTGAATACAGCTCGATGAAGTTTGCCCTGTTTTTCATGGGCGAATACGCGAGCATGGCGGTTTCCGCCGGCATGCTGGTAACGCTGTTCCTTGGCGGCTGGACGCTCCCGTTTGCCGGCCTGGACCAGCCGGCCCAAACAATTGCAGCCGGTTTGCTGCACATCGCCATCTTCCTGGGCAAGATGTTGTTCGTCGTGTTCATGGTGATCTGGGTGCGCTGGATGTGGCCGCGGTTCCGCTACGATCAATTAATGGATCTGGGCTGGCGACGGTTCATCCCGCTGGCGCTGGCGAACATCGTGATCACAGCGGTATTTTTGTGGTGGAAGGCCTGAATTGATCATCAAACGCAAAAAACTGAGTCTTTGGGAGCGGCTTTACCTGCCGGCAATGCTCGGCGGGTTCAAGGTCACGGTTCGCCACTTCTTTAAGAAGAAGGTGACGATGCAGTACCCCGAAGAGCGGTGGGTGGTTCCGGAAGGCTACCGCGGCGCGCCGTACCTGGTGAAGGACCAGGAGGGCCGGACCAAATGCGTCTCCTGCCAATTGTGCGAATTTGTCTGTCCGCCAAAAGCCATCCGCATCACGCCGCCAGGCCCAACCGGGGTGCCCGGCGCGGGGAATGTTGAGAAGGCGCCGGCGGAATTTGAGATCAACATGCTCCGCTGCATCTTTTGCGGGTTCTGCCAGGAAGTCTGCCCCGAGGAGGCCATTTTCCTGATGCAAGATTACTCGCTCACGGGCACGGGCCGCGACGGGATGATTTACGATAAAGACAAATTGCTCGCGCTGGGCGGCGTCCACAACGACCAAACACGGAAGTGGAACAGAAAGGCCGAGGAAGCGCGCGCGCAAGGCGTGAAGCCGTAGCTTTGGGATTGTGCAACCGCTTAAACCTGTATAACGAACAGGAAGTTACACAAGCCGCTCAAGCAACAGACTGTGGTTTGGCAAATGCAGGATATTTTGTTTTACATTTTTGCGTCGCTGACATTGGTTTTTGGCTTTTTCGTCATCGCCAATCCGTTCAGCCGCAATCCCGTCACGAGCGCGATGTTTCTGGTGCTCACGATTATCTCGCTCGCGGGGTTATTTGTTCTTTTGCACGCATTCTTTCTCGCCGTGGTGCAGGTGCTCGTCTATGCCGGCGCCGTCATCGTCCTCTTTTTATTCGTGATCATGCTGTTGGACCTGAAAGCGGAGGAGCAACGGAAGCTGAGAACCTTCGCGGTTATCGGCGGAGTTATTTCCGTTGGCGCAATCCTGGCCATATTCCTCCAAAGCCTGGCCAGTTCCCCGCTGCACGCGGATGAATTGCCCTTGCTGGAAGGAGGAACGGCCCAGCTCGGCAAATTATTGTTCACGCAATACCTGCTCCCATTTGAAATCGTTTCGGTGCTGCTGCTCGTGGCAATGGTTGGCGTGGTCTTGCTCAGCGGGAAAGAGGCGAAATGAACGTCGGCATTGAACATTACGTGGTTGTCAGCGCCATCCTGTTCGCTCTCGGGTTGCTGGGCGTTATTCTGCAGCGCAACCTGCTGATCATCTACATGGGGCTCGAGCTGATGCTGAATGCGGCCAACCTGGCCCTCGTCGCTTTCTCCCGGTTCAACAACAATCCCGATGGCCAAATATTTGTCTTCTTCATCATCACGGTGGCCGCGGCCGAGGTCGCCGTGGGGCTGGCACTCATTGTTGCGCTGTACCGCAAACGCCAGACCGTGCAGGTTGAGGACCTGGCCAGGATGAAACTCTAAGCGATGAACACCTTGCCCTGGCTCATCCTCCTGCTTCCCCTTGGTGCGGCGGCGTTCATCACGCTGTTTGCGCAGGGGAACCGCAAGCTGAGCGCCGGCCTTTCGATTGCAGCGGTTGTTGCAGGGTTTGTTCTCAGCCTCGTTTTTGTCAGCTCAAACCCATGGGAACCCGCGCGCGAATCCACTTTTACGTGGCTGGCAATCGGCGGTTTCCAGGTTGATTTCGGATTGCGGTTTGATGCCCTCAGCCTTTTGATGGTGCTCGTTGTGACGGGTGTAGCAGGCGTCATTCACATCTATTCCTGGGGTTACATGAAGGATGATCCCGGTGTTTCACGCTACTTCGCCTGCCTCAGCCTGTTTACGTTTTCGATGCTGGGCATCGTTCTCGCGTCTAACTTCATCGAGTTGTTCATCTTTTGGGAACTGGTCGGCGTGTCCAGCTACCTACTGATCGGTTTCTGGTTCGAACGCCCAGCCGCCGCTGATGCCGGCAAGAAAGCCTTCCTGACCAATCGCTTGGGCGACTTCGGCTTCCTGTTTGGCATCCTGATGGTTTGGACCATCTTTGGCTCACTCAACTTCAGCGCGCTGCAGGAGAAGCTTACGCTGAACCCCGGGATCCTGGGGGGAGCCGCCACGCTGATCGGCCTTCTGCTCTTCTGCGGCGCCGTCGGCAAGAGCGCCCAATTCCCGCTCCACGTCTGGTTGCCCGACGCCATGGAGGGCCCCACACCGGTTAGCGCTTTAATTCACGCCGCCACGATGGTGGCAGCGGGTGTGTACATGCTCTGCCGGATCTTTTTCCTGCTCAACCCGCCGTCGCTGGAAGTCATTTCCTGGATTGGTGGATTCACGGCGGTGCTGTCTGCCGTCATCGCCCTCCAGCAAGACGACATTAAACGAATCCTGGCGTACTCGACGCTTTCGCAACTGGGCTACATGGTGATGGGGGTTGGGCTGCAGGATCCCACACAAGCCATGTTCCATTTGACCACACACGCCTTCTTCAAGGCATTGCTGTTCCTTGGCGCCGGGTCGGTCATCATCGCCATGCACCATGAACAGGACATTTGGAAGATGGGCGCGCTGCGCGGAAAAATGCCGGTCACTTTCTGGACCTTTCTCGCGGGCACGCTCGCGCTCTCGGCCGTTTGGCCGTTCAGCGGCTTCTTTAGCAAGGACGCCATCATCGCCCAGGCACTGTCGCGGCAGAATTACCCGCTATTCGTGCTCGGGATCACGGTAGCGGGCCTTACGAGCTTTTACATGTTCCGCCTTGTGTTCGTCGTGTTCTTTGGCGGAGAGAAATCCGCGCCGGCAGGCCATGCGCAGGAATCGCCGCAGGGAATGCTTTGGCCCCTGCGAATTCTCGCGGCCTTCAGCATCATCGGCGGCGTCATAGGTATCGAGACTGTCTATGGGCTCCGGTTCCCCTCGGGCGAAGCCCAGCACATGCTTTCGGGCTGGGAAGGCGTCTGGCAGCGATTGTGGATGCCGTTCGAGCATTCCCCCGGTGCGGCTTCTGTGGGCCTGCTCGCCGCCGCGATTGGTTTCCTGGCGGCGTTTGCGCTCTACTGGAAAGCCGCCGCCGATCCCCTGCCGACAAAACTGGGAGCCCTGTCGCGCGCCATGCGGGACCGTTTTTACTTCGATGAGATTTATGAAGCCCTGTTCATCCGGCCTCATGATTTCCTCGCCGCCATTGCGGCATGGTTTGATCGCTGGATTATCGCCGGGGTGGCAGTACGCGGGACGCACGGGACAACGGAGCTGCTAGGGCGCGCATTGCGCCTGGTGCAAACCGGCAATTTGCAGACCCATGCCATCATCTTTGCGCTGGGCGTCGCCTTCCTGCTGTACTTCGCGCTGAGATGATCTGAACATGTCGATACTCACTTTCATAATCGGCTGTCCATTGATTGCGGCGCTCGCGCTGGTATTCGTGCCGCGCAACTTTCGCGTAGTGCTGCGCGCGGCGGCCGTTTTTGCCACCTTCTCCTCCGCCCTGCTCGCCATTATCATGTTCGTTCGGTTTGCCGCCAATACCAGCGGCTACCAGTTCGACCAGCAGGTTGCGTGGGTCCCCAGCCTTGGCATCAGCTACCACGTCGGCGTAGACGGCATCAACGTGGGTCTCGTTTTGATGGGCGCGCTCGTTGCATTCGCGGCAGCCTGCGTTTCCCGGGAAATCAAGGACCGCGAAAAGGAGTTTTACATTTTATTGCTGGTCATGACGGGCGGGATTCTCGGCGCTTTCGCGTCGCTGGACTTGTTCATGTTTTACTTCTTTCACGAGCTGGCGCTGGTGCCGACGTTCATCATGATTGGCGTCTGGGGCCGGGGCGAGCAAAAGAACTACGCGACGTTTCAAATTACGCTTTATCTGAGCATCGGCGCCCTCATTGTGCTCGCGGGCCTCATTGCGCTCTATTTGCAATCGGGCGCCAACACCTTCGATATTCCAAAACTTACAGATTACCTGCGCTCGCCGGAACATCGGCTCTCTCTGAAATCGCAGCATGTGTTGTTTCCGCTTTTCCTGTTTGGGTTCGGCATACTTGTTTCGCTGTGGCCATTCCATAGCTGGGCGCCCATGGGTTATGCTGCCGCCCCCAGCCCGACCGCCATGCTCCATGCCGGGGTGTTGAAGAAATTTGGCCTTTACGGCCTGATCCGAATTGCGCTGCCGCTGTTGCCGGATGCGGCGCAGTGCTGGATGCCGATCCTCGCCTGGCTCTGTCTCGGCAATCTCGTTTACTGCGGCTGGGTGGCGATGCGGCAAAAGGATTTCAACTGGCTCGCCGGTTACTCCAGCGTGGCGCATATGGGTTTCATCTTTCTCGGCATCGCCAACCTGAGCCTCATCGGCGTGACCGGCGCGGTGCTCGTGATGATCGCTCACGGCTTTCTGGCGGCGCTCACCTTCGGATTGAGCGGCTATATCTATCAGCAGACCGGCACATTGCAGTTGAACCAGCTCGGCGGGTTGCTCCGCAAGCTGCCGTTCATCGGCGGGGCGTTGATGATGGCCGGGTTCGCCGGCTGCGGCTTGCCCGGTTTCGCAAATTTTGCCGGTGAAATCAGCGTTTTCTTCGGCGCGTGGAAAGTTTTTCCGCTAATCACCATTCTCGGTTGCTGGGGAGCCCTGATTATCGGCGCCGTCTATATGTTGCGCGCACTGCGCAGCATGCTCCACGGTCCGCTGCCGGAGAAGTGGGCTGCCGCGACTTTGTCCGATGCGACTCACCTCTGGCGCAGAACACCCTTCCTGCTCCTGCTTGGATGCCTCCTGCTCTTCGGGTTCGCCCCCAGGTTGCTCACGAACAGGATCGCGCCCAGTGTAGAACCTATCGTTGCGAGCTTCTCCCCCGCCCAGCCGGAAGGCTCCGCAGCTCCCGGCGTTACCGAAATTCTGCGGGGTGAAACACCCCGTCTCACCGCCTGGAACGGTTCCAGCGGTTTAGAGAAAGCGCCTACTCTTGTTGCGCATACAGCACTCCACACTCCATGAACCTTGCTTTACTGAGTCATGAATGGCTGGTGGTGGCGCTGGGATTATGCCTGCTCGTGGCGGATTTATGGACGCCCGCCTCAGCGCGGCGCATTCTGGGTTATGTGGCGGCCGCCGGGCTCGGCGCAATTTTGCTCTACAGCCTCATTGCCGTCCGTCCCGAACTGCAGCCCGCCTGCGGCAATATGTATGTGCTCGACGGGCTGGCACTGTTCTTCAAGCGCTTTTTTCTCGCAGCGGCCATTATTGTCCTCTTAATGTCGGCCGAATTCTTCGACCGCCTGCAGGCGGGCATCGGTGAGTTCTACGCGCTCGTTCTCTTCGCTCTCACGGGAATGCTCTTCGCCGCTTCCGCGAACGACTTTGCGTTGCTCTTCGTATCGCTCGAACTGATCACCGTGACCTTTTATGTGCTCGCCAGCTTTCAGCGGACGAGGCTGAATTCACTCGAAGCCGGCGTGAAGTATCTCATCATGGGCGCGCTCTCCACCTCGTTTACTGTCTTTGGCATCGCCCTCGTGTACGGGATATCGCGGAAGCTTAACTTCAACGATTTGGCCGCCGTAGCGCCGCAGTTTGGCGGCAACCGGATCTTCCTTTTCGGCCTGTTGCTGGTGCTGGTTGGCCTGGGTTTCAAGATCGCCGCGTTTCCATTCCAACTCTGGGCGCCCGACGTTTACCAGGGCGCGCCTTCGCCCACCACCGCGTTTCTAGCTGTGGGCTCGAAAGCGGCCGGGTTCGTCCTGCTGCTCCGCGTACTGTTCGTGGCCGTGCCGGACATCACCGCCCAATGGTCCAGGCTCCTCATCGTCATCTCCGGCATCACGATTCTCTACGGCAACCTCTGCGCCATTCCCCAGCGCAACATCAAGCGGTTGCTCGGTTACTCCAGCATCGCCCACGCCGGTTACATGCTGCTCGGCATCGCGGCATCGGCTGCAACAATCGCCAATACGACTCAGAACCCGGGTGCGGGCGCCGCGGCGGTCCTGTACTATCTCGGCGGCTATCTTTTTGCCGTACTCGGCGCTTTCACAGTCATTTGCCTCGCATTGCGCCACGTCGAGAACGAGGACATTCCGGCCCTCGCCGGCCTGGGTCAACGTTCGCCGCTGCTCGCGACAACATTAACCCTGGCGATGGTCTCACTCGCCGGCATACCGCCCCTGGCAGGTTTCTTTGGCAAGTTCCTGCTCTTCAAAGCCGCCCTCGCCCAAGGCCCGGCGCACCCCGCATACTACTGGCTCGTGGCCGCCGCCATCGCGGGTGTGGTGATTTCACTCTGGTATTACTTCGGCGTGGTGCACGCGGTGTATTGGTCTAAAGAAGCCGCGAACTTGTCCCCCATCTCCATCTCCAGAACGATGCGCGCCACCCTTTATGCGTGCGTGGCGGGCATGTTCTTTATCGGCCTCTGCCCGGGGCCGTTGCTCGATTGTGCCGCAGAAGCCGTAAAGGCGCTTCGACTTTAGCCGGCGCCCGCTTTCTCCACTGCCCGCCGTTCGGAACCTGCGAAAACTCCTGAATGGGCTTGCCATCGCGGGGCGCGACAGCCATATTCGGTGGTAATTACAAACAATTTTATGGCTGACGCAGCAAACAAATATCCGGAAAATGTGCCAGGCAAATTTTACGTCGATAACCAGTGCATCGACTGCGACCTTTGCCGCGAGACCGCGCCCGACAATTTTAAACGCAACGAGGACGGCGGTTACTCTTATCTCTTCAAGCAACCCGCATCGCCTGAAGAAGAAGCCCGCTGCAAGGAAGCCAAAGAGGGCTGCCCCGTGGAAGCCATCGGCGATAACGGAGCTTAATCCGCACCTTTCGCTATGCGCCCGCAGCAGAACACTGCGGGCGTTTTCATTTTCCTTCCGTCTCCTGTCTCACTCAGCCTTACCGGCTATCTTCCTCCGCAGCAAATCCATCGCCTGTTGTGCCGTGACTTGCTTGAATGTCTCCCGCTCCCACGGGTTGAAATTTCGCTGCACAACCGTTTGGAACGGCCCAGCCAGCCCGATAAAAGTGGTTCCCACCGGTTTTTCAAGCGTGCCGCCGCCCGGGCCCGCAATGCCGGTAATCGATAACGCATAGTTCGCCCCGGTTTCTTTACGGGCGCCTTCCGCCATCTCCCGTGCGACCGCCTCGCTGACCGCCCCGTGCTGTGCCAGCGTCCCGGCCTCAACGCCAAGAAATTTCTGCTTGGCCTGATTACTGTAGGTCACGAACCCCGCCAGCAGCACTGCCGAAGCCCCCGGCACATTGGTCAGCCTGTGCGAAAGACAGCCCCCGGTACAGGATTCGGCAACAGCAAGCGTCTCTTTCCTCTCCGTCAACAAACGCACAATCAGCCCTTCCAAATCCTCCTCTTCCCTGCCGAAAACATGCACACCAAGCCTCTGCCGCACAATTTCTTCGGCCTCGCCCACCAGCCGTTCCGCATCAGGGCCCCGGGCGGCCAGGCGCACATCGACCTGCCCAGGCCGCGCGCAATAGCCTATCTCAAGCCCCGTCTCAGCCAGGCCTTGCAGAGAGCGGCCCACTCGTTCTTCGACGATTGATTCGCCGATGCCGGTCGTCCGGATCGTATGGCACACAAACAAACCCGAGTGCGGCAATACGCGGCGCAGCAGCGGCACCACTGAATCGGTGAACATTGGCCGGAGCTCGCGCGGCGGGCCCGGGAGCATGATCAGCCAGCTCGGCTTGCCTTCCGGGCGAAACGGATTCGGCCGGACGTCCATGGCCAAACCCGCCGCTGTGCCGTATGCATTTGCAAAAACTATCGCGCCTTCCGGCACCAGTGTCTCCGCCCGCGTCCGCTCCGGGACCGGGCGTTTGCGCAATTCGAAGAAATGGGCGATATGCGCGACCAGCGCGGGATCTTGACGCAGCGTTTTTCCAAGCAACTCGGCGATCAACTCCCGCGTCATGTCATCCGAAGTCGGGCCCAGGCCACCGGTTGTGATGATTAAGTCGGCGCGGCTGAGAGCTTCGCGCACCGCCTCCTTGATATCACTCCCGGTGTCGGCCACAGCAACCTGCCGGCTAACGACGAAGCCCAGATCCGCCAGTTGGCGGCAAAGCCATTGCTGGTGTGTGTTAAGCACGCGGCCAAGCATCAGTTCGCTTCCCGTGTTGATGAGTTCGACAGCCATAGCGGTCCAAGCCTAAAGTCCGGCCCCCCAACTCCAAAGTCCAAAATCAAAGCGATCATCGACACCCACTCCTGCTCAACCTTATACTCCGGCTGTGGCACCGGCAGGCGACAAAGGCGCAAAAGAACGGTTCGTGGATTTTCTTGGGCGGAAGCGCTTGCGCATGACAGCGCAGCGCAGGGCCATCGTCGCCACGGTCTTCGGCACCCGCAAACACTTCACCGCCGAGCAACTGCTCACGTGGTCGCGCCGGAGGGATAAATCAGTTTCACGCGCCACGGTTTATCGCACCCTTCCGTTGTTAACAGAGAGCGGGTTGGTCCGCGAACTGGATTTTGGCAAGCACTACAAGTTTTACGATCCGAACTACGCCGAGCACCCGCACCACAATCATATTATCTGCCAGGAGTGCGACAAAATTGTTGAGTTCGAGAGTGATATAATCGAGCAACTGGGAGGCGAAATCAGCCGAAAGTTGGGGTTTTCCGTCCGGGCTCACCGCCTGCAAATCCTCGCCAGTTGTGACGAGTTCAGAAAATTCGGCGACTGCAAGAAAAAGCGGGCCTGAGCAGGATCATCGAACTTCGGACTCCGGAACCACTTACGACCCTCCTCCGTCCCTCACTTCCTCGGTGGCGGCGCTTTCGGGTAATACGGTCTTCGTTGCGGCAGCCTCCTGATTTCCGCATCGAACTTCCCCGCCACGACGCTCTTGGAATCATCCGGCATGGCAAGGTAAATCCTGCCCGACAATCGCCCATTCGCAACCTCTCCGAAAGTCACCTTCAATACGTAGCCCCCGCTGAATGCTTTGGTCATCGGCTTAGACTCGTCGTCTTTCCAGCGCAACACCACGCGCGGCAGCGGCGGCTTCTGGTCCGAGGCAATCTCAACCGACTTGCCGCCCAAATCCTCGCCCTGCCGCGCAAAGAATTGAATCGTGACTCCCGCATCCGGCGGCCAACTATTCCCCTGGCGCAACGTCAAACTCCCCCCATACAACGTTGCCCGCTCGCAGACGAAGTTACTGCCGTGGATACTCCCCGCAGCAACCACTTCCGGAAAAATTGCGTTGGTGATCTCCAGCGACCAGGTGATGTTTGTCACCACAGGCTGAGCCGGCTCGGGCACCGTTTTCACCTCGATTGTTTCCGGAACAACCACCGGCGTCCGGGTTTCCTCGTGGCCCGACTTGAAAATGCGGTCTCGAAAACCGAACCAGATGGCGCCAACGGCAAACACCAGAAGCACCACCAGAAACACAGCCGCCGGCAAAGGCCGTACGGGAGAAGTTTTTGGGCTGCCAGGTTCGGGAACTGGAGCAGTTGGAATCTCGCGGGGCCTGGCAACCTGTGCCGCTGACAAAATGAACTTGTGCGAATCCGAACCGGGCGCCTGAGGAACGACGATTTCCTGATAGCAAGTCGGGCACTCAATTTTCCCGCCACTTGAGTCGGAATCGGCCGTGATGTGCTGGCCGCATACCGGACATGCAAACTTGAATTCGCTCATCGGTTCGGCGTAACGATTTCACAGGCTGGGAGAGAGAACAATTCTTTTTTCAGTGTAGTTTCGCGCACATTAGCCCAGCAACACACGCGCCCTCACCGCGTCGTTGCGCGTCGCGGCTACCGAATCCCCATCACCAACGCGCCCGGGTCATGAATCACGATTATCAGTGACTTTCCGGGCTGTTCGGCGCAAATTCAGTCATACCAGCTCATGAAGAAGACTTCTGTAGTATCCCGCAGCGGGCGATTTTCCGGCGGGCCCGCGGTAAACGTGGCGCAATTCACGGAATCCATTTCTTTCGACTGGCGCCTGTGGCGGCATGATATTCTCGGCTCGATTGCTCATGCCACAATGCTACAAAAGGCCGGCTTATTGAGCCGAAATGACCTGCGCGCGATCGTGCGCGGTCTCGAGGTTATCGGGAGAAAGATCGAAACAGGAAAATTCCATTGGGATCCGGAATTGGAAGATGTTCACATGAACATTGAAGCCGCGTTGACGCGCAGCGTGCCGACGGGGGCGAAGTTGCACACCGGCCGTTCCCGCAATGACCAGGTTGCGCTTGATATGCGGCTTTGGCTGCGGGATGAAATCGCGGCTCTATCAAGTGAGGTTCGTTCACTGCAACGCGTGTTGGTCTCTTTGGGCCAGAGGGAAATCGCGGTTGTCATTCCGGGGTACACGCATCTGCAACGGGCGCAGCCGGTTTATCTCGCGCATCATTTACTGGCTTACGTGGAAATGCTGGAGCGCGATTATCAACGTCTGCAGGAATCGTTCGCGCGCACGAATGTTTGTCCGCTGGGCAGCGGCGCGATTGCGGGTTCCACCTTGCCGCTCCGGCGCGAGGTCGTGGCCAAATTGCTCGGTTTTGTTGACGCTCAAGGCCGGCCGCGGTTAACACGGAATTCGATGGACGCGGTGAGCGACAGGGATTTTGCAATCGAGTTCTGCAGCATCGCCGCCCTGCTCGCAATCCATCTCTCGCGCCTGGGCGAAGACCTTGTGCTCTGGGCGAGCACGGAGTTTGGCTTCATCAAGATCGCCGACGCCTACACAACCGGATCGTCGCTAATGCCCCAGAAGAGGAATCCCGACGTGGCGGAATTGATGCGAGGCAAGAGCGGGCGGGTCGTGGGCAATCTTGTTTCACTCCTGACTCTGCTGAAGGGCCTGCCGCTCACATACAATCGCGATTTGCAGGAAGATAAGGAACGCCTGTTCGATACCGTCGATACCGTCCGCGCGACGGTGCGCATCAGCGCGGCGATGCTGCAGCACACAAAGATAAATCGAAAAACCTGCCTGGCTGCCGCCAGCGATCCGGCGCTCCTGGCAACCGACCTCGCCGATTACCTGGTCCGCAAGGGCATGCCTTTCCGTCAGGCACATCACCGGGTTGGTTTGCTGGTCGCCCTGGCGGAGCGGACAGGCAAACCGTTGAATCAGCTCTCGCTGGCAGAGTTCCAATCCACAGAAAAGAGGTTTGCAAAGGATGCGCTCAAGGTGTTGAACCTGCATCGCGCCCTTGCTCAGCGCGGCATTCCCGGCGCGCCCGGAACCAGCCAAGTCAGGAAGCAACTGGCAAGATGGAAGCAGTTGCCGGATTAAGAGTTGTGCAGGAATAGATGGCGCGCACCTCCAACAAACTGCCGGCCGATTTGTTGAAAAGCGTCTCTCGCTCGTTCTATCTGACGTTGCGGGTGTTGCCGACGAAGATTCGATTCCCCATCGGGCTCGCCTATTTGCTCGCGCGCATCACGGACACTATCGCCGACACCGGACTCATACCGGTGGAGAAAAAACTCCAGGCGTTGCAGGCACTGCGCGAGCGCATCCTTGGGCTGACCGAGGCGCCCTTGGATTTCGGCGAACTCGCCCTCCAGCAAGCCGCGCCAGCCGAACGTGAGTTGCTGGAAAAATGCGAAGCCAGCCTGGCGCTCCTGCAGAAATTGACACCAGCCGATTTGCATCTTGTCAGGAATGTCTTAAGCATGATCACCAGCGGACAGGAGCTGGACCTGCAGCGATTCACAAGAGCCTCGAGAGAACGCATTGTAGCTTTAAGCACGGATAGAGAGCTGGATGATTACACTTATCGCGTTGCTGGCTGTGTGGGCGAGTTTTGGACGAAGATATGCCGCTTGCATTTGTTCCCCCGGGCAGTTCTCGACGATACGTTTTTGCTGGAAAGCGGCGTGCGTTTCGGCAAGGGACTGCAATTGGTAAATATCCTCCGCGACCTGCCGGCAGACTTGCGGCATGGGCGCTGTTACTTGCCAACGGAAAGCCTGTCAGTGGCAGGTTTGAAGCCCGAGGACCTTTTGCAGCCGGCGAACGAACCGCGTTTGCGCCGGCTTTATGGCACATATCTTGATCGGGCCCAGGCACATCTGCTGGCGGGTTGGGCTTATACCAACGCAATTCCGCAATGGAATGTCCGTTTGCGCCTCGCTTGTTCGTGGCCAATCTTGATCGGCATGGAGACATTGAAACTCTTGCGTTCGGGGAACGCACTTGATCCGCAGCAGCATATTAAAGTCAGTCGAAGACAGGTCAGGCTTCTCATGTTGCGTTCCGTGTTGATGTACCCCTGGGGGAAGGCGTGGCGGAACCTGGTCCCTTCGACCGCGGGCTTGTCAGGGAAAGCTGTTGCATCGGAAGCCGTTTTGCCCTAATTAACCCCCCATGCAGATTTTCAAAACCTTTTTGCTCGTCTGCGCAACGGTTGTGTTCATTGCCTCGCTGTCCGTTCGCGCGGCGGATACCGAAGCACAAGCGAAGGCACGCCAGGCTCTTGAACAAGCATTGAATCAGCCACCGGCACAGTCGCCCACAGCCAAGACGGAAACGCCGATCACTTCGCCCCAAACTCAGGCCCCTATCGCTCCACCGGTCATGAAGCAGCCCACGGCAGTGCCTGCAGTTGCGCCGGCTCCAGTTCCTGCTTCCGCAATGCCGGCAGCTATTTCTGTCGTCCAGCCGGGGTTCGAGCCTGCGCCCACTGACACGCCATCAGGGAACACGGAGGCCATTGCCAAAGCGCGTGAAGCGTTGCATGAGAAAATGACTGAGTTACAGAACCAGCTTCCGCCTCAAGCGGTTGCACCAACTCTGACCCCTACAGCCACGAAATCCGAACCCGCCACGCCAGCGGCCCCGGCACCTGCGTTCGAGCCTCTGGCTGGAACCATTCCGGCTACCGTAAAGAACGCGGAGCCCCTTGTGACAAGTCCGACGAACCTCGCCCCACAACCCAAACTTGTTACGAGCAAAGCCGAGCTTAAGAAACAAGCTGCTACCGAGGCACAGGCGCGGCAAGCCGCTGAAAAGGCGGCTCAGGCGCAGGCAAAGGAACCCGTCGCGGTCAAGAACATCTCGGTAATGCAACCGATCGAGAGTCCGGCTTTCCCCATCTCTGCAGACAAAGCGCAACGCCTGCAGCAATTACTGCAGAAATACAGAGTAGATGAGATCACGCCTGAGCAGTATCATCGGGAGCGCGCGAAGATTCTGGCTGAACCGTAGACGGTTGTCGCTTTCCACCATCCGCCGCATCGCACAACTTCGCAACTTCGCGAGTGTTTTGGGTTTGGGTTGAATTTTATAGCCCGGAGGTTAAGCTTAACACCGTCCCATGCATGATTTTCGTTACGTCGGCAAAAAACTTTACTGCGAAGGCGTTGCCTTGGATACGCTTGCCCGGAAATTCGGCACGCCGCTTTACGTTTACTCGCAGCACACTTTGACCGACCACTTCCAAAAGCTCGACCGAGCCGTTGCCGGGGTTGAGCATCTGATCTGTTTCGCGGTCAAATCCAACTCCAACCGTTCAGTGTTGCGCACGCTAGCCCTCCTCGGAAGCGGCTTTGATATAGTAAGCGGCGGCGAACTGCAACGGGTGATCGAGGCTGGCGGCGATCCGCAGCGGTGTGTTTTTGCAGGCGTGGGCAAAACCGAGAGTGAAATCGAGATTGCTCTCCGGAAGGCCATTTACTCATTCAATGTCGAAAGTGAACCCGAGTTGGAACGCATCAACCGCATTGCTGCACGGTTGAAGAAAATCGCGCCGGTTGCGGTGCGTGTCAACCCGGACATCGCAGCCGGAACACACAAGAAAATCACAACCGGCACCTACGAAAATAAGTTCGGCATCCCGTTTGAGAACATCGAAGGCGTCTATGCGCGCGCCAGCCGATTGAAAAATTTGCGCCTGCGCGGACTTCAGATGCACATCGGGTCACAAATTACCACAGTTGATCCTTTCGACCGCGCGGTCCGCAAGGTGGTGCCGCTAGTACTGCGGCTAAAGAACAAGTACGGGCTGGAATTCTTCAGCATCGGCGGCGGTTCAGGCATCGTCTACCAACATGCCCTTGCCAGCGGCGATGCCGCGTGGTGGAAATCTGTCCAGTCGAACAATATCCTTACGCCGCGAAAATATGCGGCCCAGCTACTCCCGTTGCTTCAACCCCTTGGTCTACGGATTCTTATGGAACCGGGTCGATTCATTTCTGGAAACGCGGGAGTTCTAATCACGCGCGTCGAATATGTGAAGCGCACCGGCCGGAAGAATTTCCTCATTGTGGACGCCGCCATGAACGATCTGATCCGGCCGGCGCTTTATGAGGCTTATCACGAAATTGTGCCACTACTCCGCAAGAACGGCGCACGGGCTGAATCTGATGTCGTCGGCCCCATTTGCGAGTCCGGTGATTCCTTCTGTCATGATCGGCCGCTGCCAAAAGTGGGTGAGGGGGACTATTTGGCGTTGATGAGCGCCGGCGCTTACGGTTCGGTCATGGCTTCGAATTACAACACACGTGCTCTTGCAGCAGAGATTTTGGTTAATGGCCGCCAAGCCGCCATCGTCCGGGATCGCCAGGCGGTCAAAAAAATCTGGGCCGGAGAAAAAACCGCTCCCTGGTTGAAACAACACAGGGCCTCACGTCACCAATCATCGGTCACCAGTTAGATCTCACCCCACAACAAGGATGGATCGGTCCGGTCGGCGCCCTGTTTGAAATGCGGAAATGCCTTCAGCGAGAACGTGAAGGCGATGGTATAATCCTGCCGAGAGCCGGGATTGTTTAGGACGCGGAACGTGAGGGCCGCCGTCCAGCTCCGCATATCGCGGTAGATTGAGTAAGCCTGTTCCTGCATGACGCCATCTTGCGCTTCGAAACGCTGGTAAGCCCGAAGTCCCCAGTTTTCGTTGAGGTAGCAATAGAGGGTGCTGGTGAAAAGATTATTGCCCGGACCAAGCGAAGTTGGGGACGTACTCGTATCAGTGCGAAGATAGTATTGTCCGAGAGTCCAACTAAAATGATCATTCGGCTTCAACGTGAGGGTGGTGAGAGACATCCGCCACAGGCCATCCTCGACGTCGTAACGAGTGAGCGATTCAACAGTGAGCCATGAGCGCGGCCGGATAACAAGGTCGGAATAGATATCGGAGAAAGTAGTTTGGTTGGTCAACGGCTTCAAAAGCCAGTCGGTGTAGACGTTCCAGTCCACGAGGTTCACAACCTCTCCCTGACGTTTGGTCTGGAGCTTGTTGTGCAAACCGAACCGGAAGACGTTCTCACTGTTAATGGAATCAATATCGTTGAAGTCGGGAAAGTCAATGGGCAGAAGGCGCAGGCTGGGCATCATGTAATCAAACTGCGGCACCTGATTGGGCAGAACATTTGGCTGGGGCACGTAAACATAGTTTATGGATGGTTCAATAATGTGGCGCAAACCATCCATTTGGAAAAAATCGCTTTGAACCTCCGGCCAAACACGGGAAGCTTTGAACGAGACTTCCGCGCCAGTATCGAAAACGCCGCGAGCCTGTTCATCCGTCGTTGCGCCGCCGCCGTTGGCTTCGCTGTAGTAAGTAAACCGTCCGCCAACTCGAGGAATGACATTGAGCCAGCCGAAGAAAGTTTCGGGCAGCAGGAGCTGCTGATAAGTGTCCGCCCGTGAGGCGGAGTAATTCAGACTGCTGGGCCCCGAATTGGTTTCGGGGAAAAGCCGGCGGTAATAGCCTATGGAACTTTGGCTTTCGTAATAAACCGGTGAGTCTCCGAGTTGCTGGCGAAAGCCGGTTAAACGGACTTCGGGCAGACGCTCAACAGTTTCCAGAAAGTCGTTGACCTGAGGCTGGGCCAACGCGTCGAGGCTAAAGTTCTGCCAGAACTTATTCACTTCGATGTAGGAATTCGGCTGTGGATTTTGGCGATATTCTCCTTCGAAGAAGTCCCTGATGATGTTTGTGTCGCCTTGATATCGGACCATGGCCCGAACCTGCAAGTTGGTAACTGGATTGGCCAGATAGGAGAAAAAGATGCGCTGCCGGTTTTCCGGGATCATGCCATTGCCGGTGTTGCCCGCATTGGGATCCTGATCGTGAAGGTAGTAGTATCTGAACGAGCCCTCTCCCCAGGCACCAAGGTGGTAGTTAATATCGGGGCCAAAGCCAATCCCGTGGCGCTCGCGATAATCCACATGCATCTTGGCATCGAGTTCCTGATTGAGGATCCATGTGTAAGAGCTTAGCAGGAACGGTCCCCAGGAATTACGGTAGCCGGGGGTGAAATTGAAATTATTACCGCTCTCAACGAGGCTGCGCGAGTAGTACGGGAAATAGAATACCGGAACCCCTCCTATCCAGAGGGTAGCATGGTATGCCTCGATTTTGTCGCCGGGAATAATCTTGATATATCTGGCGCGGATTTTAATGGCAGGACTCGAAACATTGTCCGTTGTGAGCAGGGCGTTCGTGGCGAAATAGACCTGGTTTGTTACTTCGCCATGGAGGTTGCGTCCGGCAGCGAAAATGGGGGGGTCCCCTGTGCGGAACTGTTCAGCCTCAATCTGATGGGTCTCGAAGTTGTAAGTCATGTGCTCGCCGGCCCAGACCTGCTCTTCCTGTTGAATACGAACCCGGCCATCGGCGACAACTTCACCCAGCGGCTGGTTCACAGACGCGCGGTCGGCAGTCAGGACTGCGCTGCCGTATTTGACAATGACACCATTGGTTGCGGTGGTTAGACCGGTTTGGAAATCGTACACGACGCCACTTTCGTCGGAGAGGGCTTCAATTTCCCAAACTGGCTGTTGCTGCGCAAGAAGGGCGGGCCGGAGCGCCAAGGCGCAAAAGGCGAGCATAGAGATGGTGCGCAGTCGTGTCATTCGGCGTGGTCAGCTAACCAGAATGAGCGTGCAGTGCCAAGAGGGATTTGTGGGCTGGATCAGGAGCTGGCGTATTGGCGGATAGCCGTTTGCCACCAAGGAGCGAGGGTTGCGCTGGGCCGGACCCATGCCTGGCGATGAAGCCATGTCAAGGTATCGGCATCAGACAACACAAGGAGCCTTGTTTCCGGTTGCAGCGCGTCGGGACCCTCGACGAGCAATTTTTCACCCAGTGCGCGCACTCGTGGTTGGCCAACGCCGAGTTTCGCCAGCTCCGCGTTGTAATCCGGATTGAGCTGTTTTTCGCGCAGAAGTGAGACATGGATAGCGTTGAGGTAGGGGTCAAGAATTGCCTCAGCCATTCCCGAGTCGGGGGAGCGCCGAGCTGCTTTGATAGATTTTTCCAGCGCGGCCACACGGATGCGCAAGCCGGCGATTTCCGGCGGTGGGCAAACCTCCTCGGGCGTGAGGAACAGTCCAAGGCTGCGGGCGCGCGTTCCCCAACTGCTGCGGCTGGTAAACACACTCAGCGGAACAGATAGCACCATGCCAGCCACCACAGGGACGAACCACCAGAAGGTGCGGGGATCAATCCGCCACACGATAGCGCCCCAACCCAAGCCGATCAGTGTGTGTTGCCAATGCTCGCGGATAGCCGAAGACCAAGCCAAACCATCAGCCATGCGCTTCTGAGGCCCCCAATGGACGCCTATGCCAAACAGGATGGTGGCGACGAACCGGGAATGCCACAGCATTTGCAACGGTGCATGAAGGGCCGAAAAAACGGTTTCTACGAGGGTGCTCGCGGCGGCGCGCCTCAGGCCGCCAAAAGCACGGCGGCGGTGGCGCTGGACTGCCAGGTCCAACAGAGCGAGGAGCTTCGGCAGAAACAGCACACACATGCAAATAACAAACACAAGGAAGGCGTGCTGGGTGCCATTGAGCTTGATGAATGGCGTCCATGCCCGGACGGTGATATCCGAGAGGCCGGTTTGCTCCTTGAACCAAAGCGTCCAGTTGAAGGTGAGGAGGAAAAGCAGCCAGAGCGGGCTGGCAAGGTAACCAAAGATGC
The DNA here is from genome assembly GCA_903873945.1 of uncultured Verrucomicrobiota bacterium. Lineage (GTDB taxonomy): Bacteria > Verrucomicrobiota > Verrucomicrobiia > Limisphaerales > UBA8199 > CAIQQM01. The sequence goes on along the minus strand of CAIQQM010000227.1, from coordinate 103,425 downwards.
CCAAGAGCAGGTGGATACGGCTGATGCCGCGCAACCCCCGGACAAAAAGAACAACCCCATGCTGCAAATTGCCCTGGCACCAGCGCCGGTCACGGCGAGCGTTCTCGATAATTCCCTGTGGCGTCTCCTCGTAGCTGCCCTCCAAGTCGTAAGCAAGCCACACCTGCCAGTTTTCCTTCAGCAGCAGCGCGGCTTCGACAAAATCGTGACTGAGTATCTGGCCGCCGAAAGGTTTCACGCCCGGCAATTGCGGCAGGTCGCAACATTGCATGAAAGGATCGGTGCGAATGATCGCATTGTGGCCCCAATAATTGCCAAAGCTCTGGGCCCAGAAATTCAGGCCGGTGATGAAAACCGGCGCATAGAGGCGGTTGGCGAATTGCTGGATGCGGCCGAAGCAGGATTCAGCGTTCACAAGAGCAGGAACGGTCTGGATGAGACCGACACTGGGATGCACCTCCATCAGTTTGACGAGGTCGACGATGGTCTCCCCACGCATCATGCTGTCGGCGTCAAACACAATGAAATAGCGGTAGCGGCGCCCCCAAGTGTTCAGGAAATCGCGAATATTGCCGCTTTTCTTGCTTTCCTGGAAAGTGCGCCGACGATAGTAGATGCGGCCCAGGGCGTTCAAGTCGCGGATGAGATCGAACCAACACCGCTCTTCCTCGAGCCATTTGTCGATCTCGGTTGAATCGCTCAGGATGAAGAAATCGAATCTGGCAAGTTGCCCCGTATTCTTGAGGGATTCATAGGTGGCGCGCAAACCTTCGTAAACACGTCCCACTTCCTCATTGTGGATAGGGAACACCAGAGCGGTACTCGTTCCTTCGATAGTTCGGGAACGGTATTCAGCCAAATGAGTAATTCGGCGAGTATCGCCGAAGGTGCGGAGCACGAACCCAAAGATGGCGCTCATGCAGCCGACGGCGGTGAGCAGGAAAAGAATTACGAACAACCCCAGAAGAATGGTGCTGGAAGTTGACCAACCGGTGCGCCAGAGGAGATCGGCAAAGAGCAGTGCGACCAGCCCTGTCAGGAGCATCGCGGAAGAGAAAAAGAAGAAGAGGCGCCACCCACGTCGGACACGCGGCAAGGAACCGCTGCCGGGCGCAACACCGGAAGCTTCGGTTCTGGGGTATTCGGAAACGGTAAGGGACATGTTCGGTCAGAAGTGGAAATAGTGGGTGACGATGAACACTGTGATCAGAACAACTGCGAAGAGGACCCAACTGGCGACCATCCTCGCGTAAGGCAGGCGGCTGATCCTCGTAAGAGTCGTAATTGGTCCAAGATGAAGGGGCCGCGGAGCCATTTTAGAAAGTTGGAAATCGGGTCCCGCACGGAGATACATTTCGCGCATCGCGTTGACGAACTCCCGGGGCCATGGTCCGGGCTGGAGGAACTGGTCCTGCCATTTCCCAGGCATATCGGCGAGCAGCAGAGCCAGACGTCCGCGTGTGGAAAGCATATTGTCGGCGCCGGTGGGAGACTCCTGCAACACCTCGCTGAACCAATCGGTAACAACCCGGTCCATTTCTTCCGCCGAGATCTCAGTAGCCGTGCTTTGGGGTTCATTTGGTGCGCGCCGCATCGCGCGCTGCAAAACCAGAAGGACCAGCCTGCCGCGCAGGACGTTATTACGGATCCGAAGTGCGTGGAAATAGTTTTCCACTTTCGAATAGGCCGCATTCCACTCGTCCAGCGGTCGACCGGCAATTTTACCCAGAGTGCGGGCGCCAGCGTCCGTTGCGGCTAAGGAGGGCTCCAGAGATAGGTCCATGTTTCGCTTATAGCCTCCTCCCCCTGCTTGAGTGTGCACCGAATGTCCACAGGATCCTTGTTGTCCGGTTTGGGCGCCAGTTTGAGCATAACCCGCCAGGTGTTGTTAAAGGAATTATGAAAAACCTGGTTTTCAACAATGGCAGCGTTCGCGCTGCAACTGGCGATGGCCTGCGGAGGAGCATTCTCAGGAATGGAACTGAGTTTAGGACCGGCGAAATCGATTGCGAAGAGGCGGCGGGTGGGTTCGCGCAGGTCCGCGCCGATGCGTGTCGCCACAACTTTGTTGGGGCTGAGTTTCAAGTCGGTCTCGCGAGTCCAGTGAAGGGTATAAGCGATGCGGTAAGGCTCCAAGGGCATGGGTTTCTCTTTCGGGTTCCAAAAGGCGACGACGTTGTCGAGGCCCTCATACTGTGTGCTCAACTCGACCAGGTTGATATCGCCTTCGCCCCAACGACCGCGGGGTTCGACCCAGACGCTGGGCACCTGTTGGTAGAAGTTAAAGAGGTCCTGGTAATCGGCAAAGTCACGGTTGCGCTGCAGAAGGCCAAAGCCGCGAATATTCTTGCATGCGAACCGCTGGTGGCGCATGGCTGGCGGGTTGATAATCGGCCGCCAAAGCATTTCCCCGTTGTCCATGTGCATGAGCAAACCATCGCTATCGTGAACGGCGCGGCGGTAATCGGGGAACTTGCGCTCAGAAGCCGGGCTAAACCAAAACATGCTGGTCAATGGCGCCAAGCCAATGGTCTCTAATGGTTTGCGGTTCCGATCGGCAGCAAGGATGTCTTTTTCACCACGGAAATAGAGAACGGCTTCCACATCAACGACGGTGGTTTCACCTGGCTGAATGAGGAAAGAATAGGCGCCGACACAACTGACAGAATCAAGGATTGCAAAGAGCCGCAGCTCTTCATCGCCCCGATGCGGTTTGCCGAGCCACCAGTCAGTGAAGATGGGAAATTCTTCCGGACGGTCGGATTCGCCGCAGTCCAGCGCTAATCCGCGAGCAGAGAGGCCGTAACGCTGATCTTTGCCGAGAAGGCGGAAATAGCTGGCACCGAGGAACGCGCCGAGTTCATCCCACCGATCCGGAGCATTAAGAGGATAGAGGAGTCTGAAGCCAGCGTAACCGGTGTCGGTAGGGATTTGTTTTTCAATGTGAAGGCTGCGGTAATTGAAGAAGTCCTGCACAAACCGGACAGACTGGACGTGGGTTATAGTGAACTCGTTCACATGAATCGGCTCCTGGTAGAGGTAGCCGGGATGGAAAAACTCGACCCGGAAGGGCAAATTGTCGGCGGCCCAAAACGCGCGGTCGTGACGGAACTCGATTTCGCGGTATTTATCGTAATCGAGGTTGTCTTGGCGAAGCACCTCCGGCAGGTCGGCCTTTGGCGAATGAAAAGGCTTATGCGCGCGTTGCTCGGCTTTCTTGGCAACGTAATCCAGAGTAACCTGGGCAGACTCGAGCTTCGCGAATAGCCGGGAGGGCATCGCGGCCAGGAGGCACAAAACCAAGCAACTCGCAAACCTCATAATTGGAGGGATTAGTACTAAATCCGGGGCTGTTTGCAAGACTGAGAAAACTAGCTATCTAAAATCAAAGTTTGACACCGACCAACGGAGCCGAACCGTGGCTTGAGTGTGGGCGTGACAAATGGCGAACACAAACGGCAACATTCAAAATTTGGGAAGCTGACAACCAGCCTAGTGTCACCGATGGTGGACATAAGCGGCAATTAATCCCAGTAATATCACGAAGAGGATAACCACCAGGGCGATGAACCTGTTGCGGGCGACGCGCTTCTCATAACGCAAAGGCCGAAGTCCTTGAATGCCGCCAGCTGCCAAATAGCTTACGAGCTTCGGATTGGTAGTCGAGGGGCCGTGGAAATGATTTCGCAAATGCCGCAATAACGCCGGCAGGTCGTACTTACGAACACCTAGATCGTTGTAATGCTCTGGTGTGCTTGTAACTTCTATGCGGGCCGTCAAGCGATCCGAGTCCACCTCTTCAAAAATCGGCTCATGTGCGGACAAGGCGGAAAGCGGCGTGGGCGCTGACTGGGCAACACGTGGGGAGTGGTTGAGCGTGGCTCCATGCGGTACGGCGGTCGAACGCAAGCGCGGCTGGGATGGAGGGTTCTGCAACTCCGCGTCGAGCTTTCGGATTTGGGTTTCGAGCTCGTCAATCTGGTCGCCGAGAACGCGGGCGCGGTCGGAAATCGGGTCTGCCTTTTTTTTAAACCATGCCATGACGGCAGACAGTTCAACGACGCAACATGAGGACCACGAGCAAGCCCAGCGTGACAAGGAAGAGCGGCCAAGTGAGCGCGAAGCCAAGACGGCAAAGCTCTCCGAAACTATGGGCGCCGAAAATGGATGAGGCGGGAGTGATGTCAGCCGCCTTGGCCACAACGCCTTCCGACTGAGGCTCTGAAAGTGCGGGAAATTTCAACCGGGCGGCATTCCATTCCATGCGCGCGTTTTCAAGGACGGTCAAAGCGCGAGTCAGTTCGATGTTGAAATTGTCCGCGGCCCATGTTTCCTCACGGATGGTCTGGACTTTGGTGAGTGCGGCACGAAAGTCGACGAGGGTCTTAGCCATCTGCTCGGCATCCCGGCGGATGTTGAACTCGGCTTCTTCGAGCAAGCCAACGCCACGGGTGAGTTGCTGGGTCATTTCCTGGCGCCCGGTTTGGAATTCCATTTGACGCCGGCGTGTCTCCTCCAGCGCGGCGCGCTCACGCTCCAGATCTTCCTGCGCTCGCTTCAACTCGGCCAACTTCTGCTGTGCATCTGCGACTTTGGAGTCCACTTCCTCGCGGGATGGAGCACGTTGCGTCTGCGAAAGTCCAGCGGGGAAAGCAGGCGATTTGGGGACCAGAAGATCACCGTCAACAAACTCCGATGCGTCGTAATTCGAAGACATGCAGTGAGTCTAGTCAGCGAACAGAGGTGTGTAAAGAGGGGTGTTCTGTGAAAATCGCAGTTGGTGTCTGGTGGCACGGAGCTGGGCCTCCCGCAGTTGGCGGACGATCGTTTGGTTGAGAATACGTCGTTTCCGCTTGTCAGCGCACATGCCGAGCTATAAATTTGACCAGCTTATACGCCCATAAGGCATTACATGATCGAACTGGTTCAGTTTCCCTGGTCTCCGTTTTGCATCGCGATCCGCCGCATCCTGGAGTTCTCCGGAACCCGGTTCAAAATCACTAACATCCCAAGCAGCGATCGTTCCTTGGTCTGGCGGCTGACAAAACAACGGTACTATGGTGTGCCCACGATCCGGGATGGCCGGGCAGTGATATTCGAAATTAATGAGGATTCGCAGGTGATTGCAAAGTACGTCGACGCGAAATTTCAGCTAGGTTTGTTCCCGTGGGGGCTGGAAGGAGTGCAATCGCTGGTATGGCGTTACATTGAAAACGAGGTCGAAGGGATCGGGTTCAAGCTGAACGACATTTATTGGCAGGAAGTGGTTCCTCCTTCGCAGCAGTTGAGCTTTCTCCGCCACAAGGAACGCAAGTTCGGGCGGGGCTGCATCGACGTGTGGCGGTCGCAGCAAAAAGAGCTGCTCGGGCAGCTTGGGCAAAAGCTGATTCCATTCGAAGAGATGTTGATTAATAAGCCATTTTTGTTCGATGAACAGCCGCGGTTCGTGGACTTCGATCTTTACGGAATACTGGGGAACTTTTTGTATTCGGACCATTATCAGCTGCCAGCGGTGCACACGCGGCTCAGGAAGTGGCATGCGCGCATGTCCCGCGCCAAATCGACAACCCCGCGCAGGTCCATCCTCAAAAGGGTTTAATTATATCGTCAACCGATTTCGCGCGGAGGTCGCGATGGCACCACATTGAATTCCAAAAGAGCGAGTGCTCGGAGTTGGTGGCGAACATTCTATAAACATCGACCGTGGATTACTGACTTCTGAAGGATTGTTCCAGCCGGGGGGGTAGGAGCAAGTCGTTGGGTTCGGAAAAGACGACATGTTGCGCTTGGCAGCAGGGGCGTTTTTTCCTACTGTCAGCTTGTGATTGGGTTTTTGAGATTCGTCGGGCTTCTGAATGCGGCGGTGTGGCTTGGGGCCACAGTCTTCTCCACGTCCGGGGCATGGCCAGCGGTATATTCCGTGGAGATGAAGGAATTGCTTGGGGCGAAAAACTATCCGTATTTTTCAGAGGCGGTGGGGCAGATCATTTTTAGCCGGTATTTTCAGTTACAGATGGTCTGCGGCGTTGTGGCCCTGCTGCATGTTCTGGCGGAATGGCTCTACCTTGGCAGGTCGGCCCGGCGATTCTGGCTTGGGCTGTTAATCGGATTGTGCGCACTCAGTCTGATTGGCGGCTATTGGGTTCAGCCCCGGATGAAAGCGCTGCATGCAGTCAATTGCGGGATGAATACTCGGCCTGAAATACGAAAGGCGGCAAGCAATTCTTTTCGTGCCTGGCGCCACGTTTCCCATGCCATGAATGTCCTGATGATCGGGGGCTTGGTTCTTTACTTGTGGCGCGTGGCTAATCCAGCCGATCAAACCTGTTTTCTGGACGCGTCGAAAGTCCGCAGTTGACAAATGGCGATTGTCGTCAACCTTATTTTTATTGTTAGTTTGGGTTGCCTTTGAGGCAGCCGGATAGGGCAAGCGTATGATTTCAAATGATCGTCCATCGCCTTATGGCAATCGGACTTATGGCGAACGCACTTATGGGGCTCCAAAACCGCCAATAAACGAAGATACGCTAAAGTCGGAAAAAATACAGATCGAGAGGAAAATTTTTGTCTTTGCTTTGAAAGAGAATCCCCGCGGTCGGTTTCTGCGGATTACCGAAGATGTAGGCGGCCGGCGCGATACGATTATCATTCCCGCCCCGGGTCTGGATGACTTCAAAAAGCTTCTGGACGAAATGGTAAAGGCAGCGACGGAAACGCCACCGAAAGCTGCATAGCCTTCGAGCGACTTTTTACGCGTGGGCCGCAGTGTGTTTCCGGGCTTTAACGCGCGGCGCGTCTCCCCAAAGGGTTTCCAAGTCGTACCGTTTACGCAGATCATGACGCATCACGTGAACGATGACGTCGAAGTAATCCAGCACAACCCAGGCAGCCTGAAGAGTGCCGTCGACAGCTTTGGGCCGCAGATGATGAGCGTCGCGCAGCTCATCGGTAATTTCGTCGATAATGGCACGGAGATGGGGGTCGCTGGTGCCGGAAGCGAGGACAAAATAGTCTGTGACCGATGACAGCTTGCGCACATCGAGGATAACTATATCTTCCGCCTTTTTATTATCTGCGAATTCCCGGCAGAGCAGAGCGAGTTTTCTTGAATCCATCTAAGAGAATAGTGCCTTAAGCCAAATCAAAGATAAAGGTGATTGTTGTGAATCGCCTCCGCGACGCAAGCCGGAACCAGGTGTTCGATGGGCAATCCGACCTTTACCCGGGCGCGGATCTGCGAGGAAGAGATGCCCAGCGGGAAGCCAACCAATGTTCGGCCGCGAAAGGGAGCTGTAAATGGAACGTCCGCCTGCCCGGGGCGGGGAATGACAACGAACTGGACCAGGCGCGCCAAGTCGTCCGCCTGACGCCACCCGGGGAGTTGGGGCACGTGATCGGCCCCTATCAGGTAGAACAGCTCCGCGCCATCGGATCTGGCCTTGTAATCGCGCACGGTGTCGATGGTATATGAAATGCCGCCCCGTTGAATTTCCTGCTCGTCCACCTCGCACCAGGAGTGGCCGGCGAGCGCCAGCCTGAGCAGGCGCAGACGTTCATCCGGCAATGCGGTCCGGCTTCCGGGCTTGAAGGGTGATTGCGCAGCCGGGATGAAGACAAGGCGTGTCAAAGCCAGCTCCTCACGCGCCGCCTGGGCCACGAGCAAATGGCCCAGATGAATTGGGTCGAAGGAACCGCCGAACAAGCCGATGCGTTGCGTGGGGGATGGCTGGTGTTTGCGGTTTAACATTTTAGAAGTCATCTTCTAACAACATCGACGTATTCCATTAAACTGTTGTTCAGTGACGTCAACGTAAATTTGTTTGCCGCTTCGGACGTCCGGGGCTGAGTTTGTCACGCCCTGAGAGCTGTGCCCGGCATGAGTGCAGGTGTGGGCGTCAACGGTCTGTCGCGCCCGCTCCTCCGTCTGCGCCTCGCCCGAAAGCTCTTTGGCCAAGGCGAACGCCAGGGCGGTGAGGCTCAGCAGATGCAGCGGCCCGGCTTCGGAGGTCGCGTAATCCGGGAGCCATACCGGCGGGTTTTCGTGCAGCACTGCGAGCTTGTGGCGGGCCAGCAGGAGAAGCCACTCGCGAACGCTGAAAACCAGGATCAGGCAAACCAATAGAAGAAATATGCCGGCGACGACCGCATCCAGAATGTTGTTCTTCATGAGCGTCTTGAGCCGCCGCCATTCGTCGAGCGCAGGGCGGTTTTGGAGACGCTCTTCCGAAGCGTTCGACCGGACAGCCACCTCGGCATGAATCTCGGGTTCGAGCGCCTGGCATCTCGCCGAGTAGCCGCTCGCCGCGGCCAAGAATCCGATATTCGGATCGCTGTGGAAAATCTTCTGCACACCCGCGGTCATGGTCACCGCCACCAGCCAGAGCAGCGGAACGAAGGTGATAAGAATCAGCGCCGGAGAGCTCGAGTCGGGAACTTTGCCAATCCCCGTCCCGGGCGCAGGGTTGGCAGCTTCCGAACCGGGCGAGCCGTTCGCTCTGTGCTGCAAGGTCATCTTGAGAATGATCGTCGTGCCGAGGCAAAGGCCGATGGTCGCCAGCATTTGATTGGCAATGCCGAACAGCGGCCAAAGCGAATTGACACCCCCGAGCGGATCCCGCACGCCCTGAATCAGGAAGTACCCCCAGCTGGCGACCATCAGCACGCTGGCGAGCAGAGTGGAACCCAGGTTCCTGGTCTCGCCCAGCGGCTTCCAAATGCTGCCGAGCACATCCTGGAGCAGGTAGCGCCCGGCGCGGGTGCCCGCATCGATCGTGGTAAGAATGAATAGGGCTTCAAACATAATTGCGAAGTGATACCACAGGTCAACCCATCGACCTCGGGTGACATTCGAAAAAATGCCGGCCATTCCCGCCGCCAGGGTCGCCGCGCCGCCCGTCCGATTGAAGAGCGTCTTCTCCTTTACGTCGGCAGCCAGGCGTTTCATCGCATCCGCGCTTACCACGAAATCCGCGCCCGCAGCTTGAATTCTCTGCGTGATGGCGGTGGCCCTTGTTCCCAAGTCGGCCTCGGCGCTGGACACGTTCATGCCGAAATAAACCCCCGGATCCAGCGTGCAAGCCGCGATGAGCGCCATGATGGCGACGAGGGATTCGAGGCACATGGCGCCGTAGCCCACCGGCCGCGCGTAAGATTCCCGGGTCAGGAGTTTTGGCGTGGTTCCGCTCGCAATGAGAGTGTGAAAGCCGGAGATGGCGCCGCAGGCGATGGTAATGAAGCAAAAAGGGAAAACTTTGCCGGCGATGATCAGGCCAGAGCCGTCAACAAACCGGGTAAGCGCCGGCATTTTCAGATTTGGCAGCACGAGGAAGATGCCGAAGGCGAGCGCAAAGATCGTGCCGAGCTTCATGAACGTGCTGAGGTACCCGCGAGGGGCCAGCAGCAGCCACACCGGCAGCGCACTCGCGGCGAGTCCGTAAAGAATGATGCACCATGCGAGCGCGATCCCGTCCAGCCCGAAGAGGTTCGCGAGACGCGGGCTCTCATGGACAAGCTTTCCTCCCCAAACTGCCAGCAACAGGCCGGCGCCGCCGATAACCGAAGCTTCCCTGACTTTGCCAACGCGCGCAAAACGCAGGTAACAGCCCATGAACAGCGCGATGGGAATGGTCGCGCCAACCGTGAACGTGCCCCACGGACTTTCGGCCAGGGCTTTCACCACAACAAGAGCCAGGACCGCGAGCAGAATGGCGAGGATCGCAAGGATGGCGATCAGTGCGATCGCTCCAGCTGCGGTGCTCAGTTCCTCTTTGACCATCTGGCCGAGGGATTTGCCGTCCCGGCGCAGTGATGCAAACAGCACGACGAAATCCTGGACGGCGCCTCCCAGTGTGACGCCAATAAGTAGCCAGAGCGTTCCCGGCAGGTACCCGAATTGCGCCGCAAGGACGGGGCCCACCAGCGGTCCCGGGCCGGAAATCGCCGCGAAATGCTGGCCGAAGACAATCCACTTGTTCGTCCTCACAAAGTCCTTGCCGTCATCGTGCAGCACACAGGGCGTCGCCCGCCGGTCGTCGAGCATGAGAACGCGCACGGCGATCCATTTGGAATAAAAACGGTAGCCGATGGCATAGCTGCATAAAGCAGCCATGAGGATATATACGGAGTTAAGGGATTCGCCCCGATGAAACGCGATCACCGCATAAGCCCACGCGCCCACGAAGGCAAGAAGCAACCACACGGTCTTGCCGGCGGCCTTTTTCATTCTTGCAAGCGTTCCATCTCTTCCGCCCGCCAGAGGTTAGAATGAGCGATGACCGGGGCAGCGGACAATTGCGCTTGTCGGATTTTGATGTTGATGCCCGATCTTAAGAGGCGCGCAACCGGAATCAAATCTTTCCTGTTCGGCTGAGATTAATCGCCCCCCCCCGGACGCCACAGTCATATCGTGACAAAATAGCGGTAGCGGCTAGCTTGATGGATGATGGACGAGCCCATTCAACTTCCCATTGATGGAGTTCTGGATCTGCATAATTTCCATCCGCGAGAGATAAAGGAACTTGTCCCGGATTACCTGGCGACCTGCCTCGAGCGCGGCATTTTCCAGGTGAGAATTATTCATGGCAAAGGGATTGGCAACCTGCGGCACACCGTTCACTCCATCCTCTCCAGGCATCCGGACGTCGTTTTTTCACTCTCGACCACCCTCAATACGGCGGCTGGGGGGCGACCATTGTCCATCTGCGGAAGCCGCCGGGTAAACCTTGAGGCGGAAAAACGTGTTGCGGCCCATAGGCGCGCGCGGAAGATTTGAATAGATCGAGGGCCAGGAATGAAAGCTGGAGATTTGAGTGCCTTGCAACCTGTGCGAAAACCAGCGGCGCATCGTGGCGCTGGTGGCAACCCGCCCAACCGCTTCGAAAAGCTCCATATCGAGCCGGACGCCGATTGGAATCCCGAAGAGGACCCGTTGCCGCGCACGCAGTTCCTCAAGGACCGCAGCGTCACGATTATCAGTTCCAACGACAGCCCGGACATCCCTTTTGAGGCCAGCCTTAACCCGTATCGCGGTTGCGAGCACGGGTGCATTTACTGTTACGCACGGCCAACGCACGAGCACCTGGGTTTCTCCGCGGGCCTGGATTTCGAAACCAGGATCATGGTCAAGGAGAACGCGCCCAAACTCCTCCGCGCGGAACTGTCATCACCCCGGTGGAAACCGAAGGTCATTTCGCTAAGCAGCGCCACTGATCCGTATCAGCCGATCGAACGCCGGCTCAAGTTAACCCGCGGGTGCCTGGAAGTGTTGGCGGAGTTTCGTAATCCGGTGACGGTAGTGACGAAAAACAATCTCATAACGCGTGATCTGGACTTGCTGTCTGAACTGGCGAGCTATCACGCGGCGGCAGTGTTTATTTCCGTCACAACGCTGGACACCAAACTAAGAAACATCATGGAGCCACGCACATCTCCGCCGGAAGCGCGTCTGGCTACAATCCACGCGTTGGGGAAAGCTGGAATTCCAGTCGGGGTAATGGTCGCTCCAGTGATTCCGGGACTAACCGAACATGAGATTCCTTCGATCATCGAAGCTGCCCGGGATTACGGAGCGCAATTTGCCTGTCACGAGATCCTGCGCCTTCCACTCGCGGTCGCGCCATTGTTCGAACAATGGCTGATGACTCATTTCCCGCAGCGGAAGGAGAAGGTCCTGAATCGCATACGCGCCTTGCGCGGCGGGAAACTTAATGATTCACGATTTAGCGTGCGAATGCGTGGAGAAGGGCTCTTCGCTGAGCAGATTTCCAGGATGTTCCGCACCGTTTGCCGAAAGGCTGGTTTGGGTGAGGACGGCCCTGATCTGTTGGCGGTAGCTTTTCGTCGCTCCGCAGGAAAGCAATTGGAGTTGGGGCTGTCGAAATCAGAGAGTGATAGCGAGTAAGCGGGCGGGACCTTCGCCAAAAATCCGGCTAGGATGGCGCGGTCGGGGTAGTGGGGCGATCGAGTTGCTGTGGTCGTTGCTCAATGAGCAGCTTTCCCAGGTAGAGGATGAGGGCGACATTTAGAAGTATCACACCGGCGGTGAACAGCCTCGGGTGACGACCGTAATGCCAAAGCTCCAAAGGAAGGTAAAGTCCGGCAGAGATCACGGCAAACCATTCCGCCCAGTGTTTGGCTTTCCAGAGCCCGCAACCTTCCACAAAGCGGATCAGGGCGTAAGCGAAAGCCAGGCCGGCGATCTGGCCGACGTGGTGGTTGGTGACCCGGGCCACCGTTTCGATGAACCACCGCGTATAATGTCTCTCCGGATTGATGCCGTGGCGGAGCAGGAATGCATCGGTAGCCGCATGCAAATCAGTGTGGCGTAATGGCAAAAGGCCGCAGGCAGCCGTGAACGCCAAAGCTCCCTTGGCGGTTTCGAAGAGAGCAATGGTGCGGAGACCCAGCGGGGGTCGTTGCGGCAACCCATTCATTCTCTTTGAATAATAGTCCGTTTCCTGGTAAAAACCATGTCTTTCTTGAGCGGGACAGTAGTGCGCCAAAAGCAACATGTGGTATAAACCTTACGGCAAAACCGGCATTCGACTCTCGGTGGTCGGATTTGGCGGCATGCGTTTCCCGAGGCCAGCCCAACTCGACGAAATGGCGCAGATTGTCGTTTACGCTCACAACAAGGGCATTAATTATTTCGACACGGCGCCCATCTACTGCGATGACCGGAGTGAAGAGATTATGGGCCGAGCGTTTGCGGTGATGCCGCGGAACACTTTTTATTGTTCAACCAAGTGCGCATCACCGCAAGCTGGCGAAATCCGGCGCAGCCTGGAACGATCTCTTGAGCGGCTCCGCGTTTCCTGCATCGACTTCTTTCACATCTGGTGCCTGCTCTGGCCGGACGAACTTGAGAAACGGATGGCTGGCGGAGCCATCCAGACCGCGCTCAAGGCCAGGGAGGAGGGCCTTATCCGGCACCTTGTGGTCTCCACCCATCTTGCCGGAGCGGACATCGTCAAGGTCCTGGAAAGCGGCTACTTCGAGGGGGTCACACTCGGTTACAACATTTTGAACTTTCCGTTCCGGCAGGAAGGCTTGGCGGCAGCCCAACGGCTGAAGCTTGGCGTGGCTACCATGAATCCGCTCGGAGGTGGTCTTATCCCGCGCAACCCGGAACGCTTATCGTTCCTGAAAGGCCCCGCTGACCGCGATGTGACACAGGCCGCGCTTCGTTTCAACATATCAAATCCAGCGGTCACGCTGGCGCTTGTTGGCTTTGCGTCAACACATGAAATCGATCAAGCTATTGCGGCTGTCGAGAATTTCACCCCCTACCCTGCCGAACATAGCGAGACGCTCAAAGCCAGGATCAGCGCAAGTTTCAACGGTTTCTGCACCGGGTGCGGCTATTGTCTTCCCTGCCCGGTCAACGTGCAAATCCCGAAGCTGATGGATGCGTACAACCAGAAGGTTTTGGGTGGCGGCGACAAATCTATCCTCGACCGTCTGAAGTGGCAATGGGACATTGCTCCCGATCAGGCTGCGGCATGCACACAATGCGGTCAATGCGAGGAGGCGTGTACGCAACATCTCGAGATTCAAGAACGACTGGCTTACATCGCCTCCCTTCTTTAGCAAAAGTCTGCTCCTTAACCAAGCTCACCCAGTTGCTGGGAACGAGGAGATTTCGTCCGATTTCCCGGACGAGGTCCCGATGCAGATAGGAACACCGGCATTCAATCCTCCGGTACCAGCCGGTCCGGTGTTGAATGGGTTTTGCAACACCAATCGAAAACCCAAAACCGCAGCGTCAACGCCCGGCTTCAAGCCTTCCGCCTGCGCCCGGCGAATACGCCAATCAGCGCGCCCACGCACAGGGCAAGGCCGATGGTTTGGTAAGAATGTTCGCGAACAACTTTGTCAGCAACCTTGGCGCGCTCAATCGCCTTTTGCTCCGCGCGATGGATTTTCTCCTTGAAGTCAGAGACTAGGTTTCCATTTAGCAGGCTTCGGCTTTTGACGGCGGGACTGTCTAGCCTGTTTCCCATAGTGGCTTCCATATTATTCCTTTCCTTTAGCGTGACTGCGTTTAGTAAGTGGTGGAGCTTGTCAATGCGCCTTCCTTCCAGCTACAAAATGGGCGTGTTAAAGTTTCCGATCTCCTACGCAGTAGTTTAGGGGAATTCAATATGCGCAGACCAGCGACGAAATCCGAACCCACGCCGACGATGGTACCTGTCCCTGTAATGGCTCGGGCGCGTTTTCCGGTATGGCCGATGGCAGTCATGCTGGTGCTGGTGACGACTGCCCTTTACTGGCCGGCGACACGCTGTGACTTCGTCAACTACGATGACGATCACTACGTGATAGAGAATACTCATGTGACCAGCGGATTGAGCCTGGAAAACGTCCGGTGGGCATTTCGGAACAGCTACGCCGCCAACTGGCATCCTATCACGTGGGTATCCCACATGATGGACTGTCAACTTTTCGGGTTGAAGCCCTGGGGCCATCACCTGACCAGTGTGTTGCTGCACGCCATCAATACCTTTCTGGTCTTTCTATGGCTGCGCCGCCTGACAGGCGCTCTCTGGCGGAGCCTGATGGTGGCGGCCCTGTTTGGGTTGCACCCCCTGCATGCGGAATCGGTAGCATGGGTGGCGGAGCGGAAGGACGTGTTGAGCACCTGCTTCGGGCTTCTCACGCTGTTGTTTTACGCCCGTTATGCGCAACGGCGCTCGCAGGGCGCGGATCACGGGTCGCCAGCCGCCAGTTCGAAGTTGGACGTTCAATCTTCCTCAGCTATCAACTATTCACTGTCCCTCTTCTTCTTCGCCCTTGGATTGATGAGCAAGGCGATGTTGGTGACATGGCCGTTCGTCATGTTGCTCCTGGATTACTGGCCCTTGCACCGCTTTGAAGCCCCAGCTTCCAACTCTGGACCCCGAAAACTTTCGGAGCAACTTTCAACTATAGGGCGATTGATGAGGGAGAAAATCCCGTTCTTTGTTCTGGTGGTCATGGCGAGCATCGTGACCTTCGTTGTGCAGAAGCACGGAGGCGCTTTGACGACGGGTGAAAATCTGCCCCTGGGTGCGCGCAGCGGGAACGCCCTGATTTCGTACTGCCGCTATCTGGGCAAGTTGTTCTGGCCGGTGGATCTGGCCGTTTTCTATCCACGCATCGAACAATGGCCGTTGGAGAAGGTGCTGCTGGCGGGTGGGTTGATATTGGGTGTCTCGGTTCTGTTTGTTGCTTTGCGGCAGCGGCGTCCATTTTTGCTGTTCGGGTGGCTGTGGTATTGCGGGACGTTGGTGCCCGTGATCGGATTGGTGCAAATAGGTGCCCACGCAATGGCGGACCGGTATATTTACATTCCATCGCTTGGGGTAATGATCCTCGCAATCTGGGGCGTGTGCGAACTGGCCAGGCGCTGGCGGCACCATATGATTGCATTATCGGTGGCTGGTTTGGCAGCGCTCGTCCTTTGCCTCACGTTGACATGGCAACAGATCGGATATTGGAAGGACAGTGAAACCCTCTTTCGGCACGCGCTTGAAGTCACGGAAAACAATTACCTCGCACACAACAACCTCGGTAACGCCCTCCTCGATAAAGGCCAAAACGACGCGGCGATTGGCCAATTCCGGGAAACCATCCGGCTGAAACCGGATGACGCCAAGGCTCACTACAACCTTGGTACCGCCCTTAACGCGAAAGGCCAAACTGACGAGGCGATCGGCCAATTACAGGCAACCATCTATCTGAGACCAGATTATGCTGAAGCCCACAACAACCTCGGCATCGCACTCGAAAAGAAAGGCCAAAATGACGAGGCGATTCGCCAATTTCAGGAAGCCGTCCGTCTCAAACCGGATAATGTCGAGGCTCACAACAACCTCGGCTCGGCCCTTGGCGTAAAAGGCCAAACTGGCGAGGCTATCCGCCAATTCCAGGAAGCCGTCCATCTGAGACCGGATTATGCCGAGGCCCACAACAACCTCGGCATCGCCCTTGAAAAGAAAGGCCAAATCGACGAGGCGATCCGCCAATTCCAGGAAGCTATCCGCCTGAAACCGGATGAAGCCAAGGCTCGCAACAACCTTCGGAACGCCCTCCTCAAGAAAGGCTAAATCGACGAGGCTGTAAGGTAATCGGACCACAGGTCGTCACGCGCGCAACGTCCACGAAGGAGCGGTGAGAACTATTCTTCCCGCCCTGTCGCCGGAAGATTATAGTGCCACCTGCATGCAACCTGATCGCTATGAAATTTCTCCCGCCGGCCGCCGGCGGCTGTCAGGATTTCTCCAACGGCGCACCGCGAAACTAGGACTGCCCACCTGGGGCGAATTTGCTTTTGGTGGTGCCTTTGTGGCCGCAGGCACGGTCATCATTCTGACGGGCACGAAGGCTCTGCAAGTGAATCCCGCCTCGGTGCATGCGCCTTACTGGGTATTGACGGTTGCCGGCACGTCGTTCGTCTTGGGCGGTTTCATGGTCTGGGGCATAGCGTGGAAACAATTTGCAGCCAATCGTTCGCGGTTGGAAGCCACGCGTCGTCATCCCAACGAACCGGCGCTGGTGGATTATCCATGGCATCCGGACGGATTCGCTGTATCCGAATGGACGGGAGCGGCCAAGGCGCTCGGTTTGGCCATCGGTTTGAGCGTTTTTCTTTCGATGTTCAACTGGTGGGCGTTCGGAACAACCGGGCCGTGGATAGTCAAAGGCATCGTCGGTCTATTTGACATCGCCGCGCTGCTAATGTGGGCACAGGCCGCGCAGCAACTTGGGCGCGCGCTTAAGTTCGGTCATTCGCAAATTATTTTCGTCCATTTTCCATATCGGTTACCGGAGCCGGTCGTCATCCGGTGGCAACCCGGCGGTGGTATCAACCGGGTGAACCGGGGAACGTTTACACTTCGCTGCATCGAGGAATGGATGGAGCGCAGCGGCAGCGGACAGAATCAAAATGCCGTCCTCGTCCACGAGGAAATCTGGAGCGCCAGATGGATTATCGAGCAGCCGCGCAATTTTCCACTCAACGAAGCCATGGACCTCCGTTACGAACTGCCGGCGGATGTATTCCCTACGCAGCTTTCCGCCGACAAGCCGCTGTTCTGGGAACTGGAGGTCAAACTCGGCCTTCCCGGTTTGGACTTCAATGAAACTTATCTCGTGCCGGTTTACGGCTCGGTGTAGATGCTGAATGGTCTGGAGTTGAGGGTTAACGGACGGAAGCCACGGATTTTGCTGGTGAACGCAGCAACCGGGTTATGCGTCCACCAGCATTCATGCCAGCTAACGATATCGCCAGCCGTGGTAATAATGGCCACGCCAAGCGGATCTGAAACTGAGGCAAATGCCCGGGGCTGGGGCGCATGCCGTCTGAGCCATTTGCGGAGCTCAAATCCATCCATACCGGGCATTTGTAATATCGATGAGGATGAGGTCGTAATGCTTTTCCCAGAGCCATTACAAGGCGGTCCATTCTGCAAGCATTTGAAGGAGCATGTTTTTATGACTTCCTGACTGACTTACACTTTGTTATTTCAGTCCGGATAACCATTCGGATGCTGCTTGTGCCACACCCACGCCGTCGCCACGATGTCCTCGAGTTTGGGAAGTTTCGGCTTCCAGTTCAACTCGCGGATGGCTTTCTTCGCGGATGCAACCAGCCGTGGCGGGTCGCCCGGCCGACGCGGCCGTTCCATAGTGGGAATCTTCTTGCCGGTAATCTTTTCACACATCCTGATGACTTCCCGCACCGAGTAGCCATCGCCGTTCCCCAAGTTATAGAAACCTTGCCTGCCCGGCGCGAGCGCCAGGATGTGTGCCTGGGCAAGATCAACGATGTGGACGTAATCGCGGATGCAAGTGCCATCTGGTGTCGGATAATCCGTGCCGAAGATCTCGCAATGCGTTGCCTGGCCGAGCGGCACCCTGAATACGTTTGGTATAAGATGAGTTTCAATGCGATGATGTTCGCCGAATTTCCCGCTCGCCCCGGCGGCGTTGAAATAGCGGAATGCAACAAACTCCAGCCCGTGAACCTGGTGGTACCAATGCAGCATCCGCTCGAACATCAGTTTTGATTCGCCATAGGGATTGATTGGCCGTTGCGGAAGATCTTCCGTCATCGGCACCCGGTCGGGCGGCCCATAAGTGGCGCACGTGGAGCTGAAGACGAACTTTTTGACCCCGGAAACCACAACTGCGTCCAGCAGTTTCAGGCCGTTGGCAACATTGTTGCGGAAATATTTTCCTGGATTGGCCATGGATTCACCGACGAGCGCGTTTGCCGCAAAATGGACTACAGCATCGGCTTTGGCCGCTTTCACAGCGCTGAGAATGTTGTTCTCCTCTTCCGGCTGGCCCAGGATGAAACGCGCCCGCGGATCCACGGCTGAACGATGGCCCTCGGTGAGGTTGTCATAAACCGTGACCGCATGCCCGCCGTTGAGCAATTCCTCCGTGCAAATGGAGCCGATATACCCGGCTCCGCCTGTGACTAAAACGTTCATGGCTCGAAATATGGAGTCCGGGCTTCGAAGTTCAAAGGCCAAACTTCAGACTCTTTCCCGCGTGGCCATCTGCCGGCAATCCGGTCATGAGGATCCGTCTTTGGGAGAGGTGATCGGCGGCGAGTTGGTTCTATTGCCGCCGCTGTCCTCTGGCAAAAGCTCTTTCAAAGCGCGAAACGGGTGGAACGGCGCCAGCATGATTTTGGGAATGAAATAGAGCGGATCGGTTTTGGGCTGGCTAAGGGTGCCGGTGATCTTGTATTCGAACATTTTCGTCATCGGCCAGAAAGCGGTGCTTACCAGCGGACCGACAAGCCACATGTCGTGTAATAACCCCGCTTCCACGCGCGCATTAACGTGCCATTGAAGGTCCGCTGTTCCCCGATACCTTAACCGCAAAGCCGCCGATCGAATTTCCAGATCGTCGGAGCGGATGACGCCGTTCGTGATAACGAACGTGCCTGTGCCAGCGCTGGCGCGGCTGCTGCCCAGCCCAGCCACAATGCTATCGAGCGCCGGCGAGAAAATGCCAAAGATCGGGATTTCCCAAATCAGTCCGTCCTGCAGGTCAACGTTTCCATGTCCCTGCATGGACTGCCACTGATCCGTGTTGGCTTTGGTGATGATCAGGCTGCCGTTCAACATGCCTTCAAGGTGATTGGTGCCCGTCGCTATGTCCGACATGAGTTTTTTCAGGAGGGTATTGGTAACGACCATTGCAAACTGATAATCGGTCCCTTCCTCGGGATCGAAATCAAAGACGGCTGAACCGGTGGCTTTGCCGCCGTAAAAGTCAACGCGGACATCGTCCAACATCAGCCGTTCTCCGCGCCAGTAAACGTGGCCGGCTATTCGTGGAACGGCAAATCGCCACCAATGGAACGGGCCGCCATCAATTTCAAAGTGCAGATCAGCTACCTCCTCCCCATGCATGGGAATGATGCCATGAACACGAACCATGGGAGGCTCGCTGAAACGGTACGGCTCAGTCGTGCGGCCAATGTTCGGGCCGATGGCGCGCGCGACAACTTGCGGTTCGGCGGTGCTGAAGCCGTTGGTCACATAGATTTTTCCCGCGATAAAATCCGCTCCCAGGCTGGACGCGCTTAGTTGCTGGGCACCTCGCTGAAGCTGCGCATCTTTGAATAGCAGAAAACGATTCGTGTATTCGATCTCGGTCTGAAGGCCGCTGGCCGACTCGCCGCGGAAGGTGAAATTCGTCAATGCGACGCGGCCTTTAATCCCAATCCGTTCGGGAGCGCCCGACCACCCCCGAATCTCAGCATCAATAATTGGCGGTTGAGTGAACGCAACCAGATCCAATGCCCGCTGCTGATTCGCCTCCAGGAGCGCGCGCAGGATCTTAACATCGATCGTGCTGTGGGTGTGCCAAAAGTATTCGCCGGTGCGGTCATTCGCCTCATGCTTCGCTTCGACGCGTCCTTCAGGCCTCATGACTGTCAGATCGGGCAGGTTCAGGACCATGTTCGAGTAAATGACGTGCGAGTGAGCCGCACTGACCTGAAGCTCCCGGTACGCGGCGCCATCGGCGATATTGATTTCGCCCCGCACATAGAGTGATGGCAGGATCTCGCCGAGCAAATTCGGTGCGCGATTAGTCCACGAAGGCAGGGTAAGCGACACATCCGCTCTTATTGCGGGTGGTTTCTGCCACGAGCATTCCGCGAGCTGGCGCCCGATGTCCTTGGCGAGAAGGGAGGAAATTTGCCGGGGGTCTCCGCTCGAAACGAGCGCAAGTTTGAGTGCGCGCGTATCCACATTCAAACTGGCATCTAACGAAAGCTGTCCCGGGTTGAGCTTTGCCTGGAGATCTGTGATGGTTAATTCAGGCATGCGCCAGCGACCACTGCCGCTGATTTCCCCTACTTCCATCCCCGCGGAGTGGAGCCCCTTCAACCGCCACCTCCAATCCCAAGAAAAAGGCTCAATATTTGCCCACCACCCACACGAGGCATTGGCGTGCTGTTGCCAATTGGTGGCGGGTGCCGTCATGCGCGCGGTGATCTCGATGGCGCTTGCGTTGCCCCATCTGGTTTCGACCTGCTTTCCGGCAATAGTAAGGTTTCCGTTCACCAGGTCTCTTTGCTCCTCCGCTGGCCGCAGGTGAGCCGCCAGTTGCAAACCGGTTACGGAGGTCCAGCGGTTTTTTGCCTCAGCTGCAAACAGGTCCAGTTCCGCGTTCCATGGGACGCCGTTTGTTGCCGGAGTCAGACGCACGGTGACCCACCCCTTAGTCACGCTGCCCCATGGCGTATCGACCCCGGGCGTGTTCAGCCGCATCTGCGCGCTGAAACTCTGCAAATCGCGTGCGTCACCGCGAACATCAAGGCCGAGCTCTGGTGGCGAGTAAAAATGAATATGATCGATTGTGTCGGCCAATTCGCGAAGACGATCTTGCCACGCGCCGCTGGGCCCGCTGGCTTGAAAGAACTTCCATTCGCGGACAGCCGAGGCATGAGTAACCGTTCCGGACAATTGTATTCTTGCGCCCGCCAACTCGGCCCTAAAATATGCCAGGATCCATTCGTCGTTGGGTAGTAGGCGGAGTTCAGTTTGGATGTTTTCGATGGATAGCTGTCGTGGGGCTTGATTGGTCCCGACAATTGGCAGCAACAGTTGGCCCCGTCGCCCAACGAGAGAGTCAACCTGGAGTCGAAGCTTTGCGAGAGCTTTGTAATTCAGGCGAACCCGAACCTCGGCAAATGAAAGTCTCGGGCCTAGCGGCTGCTCCGCCTGTTCAAAACGGACATTGTCGGCTACAATTCCACGAAACCAACGCAAACGCAGCCTTGAGAATTGAAGGTCCACGCCGCGAACCCGGAGCTTTTCCAGCAAAGGCCCCTTCACGAACCGGGGCAAGCCAACCTGATTGAGATAAGCAAGGCAGAGGACTAATGCCAAAAGCGTCAGCCAAACCGTCATGCGGAACCGGCGAAAACCAATTCGACATTTTCTCCAGAAGTGGCTTTGGGGATGCATGTCCATGTTAGTTCGAACTTTTAGGCCTCGATTCGACAACGGCAGGCCCGACCTTTGAATGTTTTTCGAAAGCCATTTGGCTTCTGGATTCCAACGTCAATTGACGCTGATGGGAATAGTCAGATAGCTCTGCACAAACTGATTAAGGGCCTGGGGGAATTCAAAAATCCAAACTTCCCCATCCAGCTTGACCGCCGCATACGGCGCGGTCGAAGGCGCATCGCCGCCGAATTCCACAAACAACTTTTCTCCACCCTTCAGCTCAAGCGTAATCTGGAGGCCGTTATCGCTGAAACCGTATCGGGCGCGGTTCTGGTCTCCCCTCGCCACCCAGCAAACTGTGGCCAACTGCGTTAGGCCGCGCACGGTTTCTTCCACAGCCAGGTCGTTGATAATGCCTTGCGAGCCGGGTGCGAGCGACCATGAATGCGGCCCATTGCGAATGATCTGGCGTATTCTGCCAGCTTGGCGAATGGTGATGCGCGCCACATCATCTTCGGTGAAATTCCAGATTTTGCGCTCGCGCAACTGCCAGCTTGCCGACGGCAGCCGCTGAAAGTCCTCGCGTTTGACAGCGTAGATCGAGTTTTCATCCCCGCGCCGCGCGAAGACACGATCTTGTTGATTGGTGCCGAAATCCAGCTCGGCTATCAGAATGTTCGTAGGCCCGGCGGATGAGTTTGTGGTTGTCGATTGCAGCAAGTACTGCCGTGCCTGTGTAGCCAGCCCGTCAAAGGTTGGCAAAGCCGGCGCCGTGACAACGTCCTTGCTGAATTCAATGATTTGCAAGTTGCCTAACACCGAGATCAGGTCGTGTGCCAGCTCTGTATCGGCTGGCAGGTTTTGGGGCATGACTCGCCAAGTGTTATTGCTTTCCTGCAGCAAATGGAAGGCGTCTTCTCCGCGTACGCTTATCATGTCCACCGGCCCGGCCAACTCCAGCAGGTGGGGGTCGCGGAAGTCATTGACCGAACCTCGCCACGCTGCGAGCAGATCCTTGGACACAGTGACAAGGGCTTTTTGACCGGCTCGCCGGGCGTACACCTGGCGCGCATCGTTTGTCGCGGTTTTACCGAATTGCAATCGGGCAAAGATGTTTGTCCCTCGTCCCAGAACAACTTCAAGTTCGGCTGGATGCAAACCACACGCCTCCAGGTCCTCCTGAACATCGTCGGAAACAAATTGATTGATTCGCAAGTCCTTCAGCCCCTGCAGTGATTCCTCAATTTTGGCCTGGCTGGCACGCGTCTGAATTGGATAGACCATGCGCCAGGGTGCATTGGTCGCCAAACGACGCAGTTCGAAAACGGTTGCCCCGTTCGTCACGGTTATGTGGTCGAAGGCGCTGCTTCTCATATTGACCAGAGCCGTGTCACGCCAGTCGTTGACCGTGCGCGGCACGAATTTGAGCAACTCGGCGTCCACCACATACACCCCCGCCAACCCGACAACCTGCAGAAACACCTGATCACCCGGCGGTGTTCGCGTGCCGATTCGCAGGCGAAAGCGGAAATTGCCTTGCTCAAGGATGATCGTGGTTTGGGGATCGGCGAAACCATATTCCTCGTCCGCGCTGAACTGGTTTTTCAGTTCGCTCTCGGCGATAAAGGCCGCGGGCGTCAAGTGCTCGAGCATCGTCAGAAAACTTTCGACACTTGCGGATTGAGCCGGATAGAGCACCGGTTTTGACAACTGCCAGCCATCATTCGTGCGCTCAGCCTGGATCTCCAACTGGCCTTTTGGCAGGACCTGGACCACAGTGACAGCCGCCGCCCTCAAATCGGGCAGGATTCGAGTTGGGCCGACGGGAATCGTGCGCGCGTGGCGTTGGTAGAAAAGGATAAAGCTCAAGAGACCAGCGGCCACAATAAGCCAAAACCAAGTGTTCCTGAAATTCATGCGCGCACCCTACGATCGCCGCCGCAACCAGACCAAGCCGCCCAATAGCAACACCGCGCCCGGCATTCCGCCAAGCAATATCCACTCCGTTTGCCGCAGTTGGGTTCTGGTCATGATGATCTTGTACTCTAAGACAGGCCGGGGTCCGAGGCCCTGCAAGAGTTGGGTCCGATCGAGCAGCCAGTTAACAGCATACCCAGCAAAGTCGCGATTTGCAGCCGAGTCAATCTGATGATTGGCGAGGAAGATGGAGTCTCCGACCACAACGATACGCGTGGTGCCGCGTTCCGTGATGACCCCCTTGATGGCGCCCTTCTCTACAGCCGCCATCAAGGGAAACCGTTGCCCGCCGCCAACCGGATTGTTCCCAAAAAATGCCTGGGCTTTCGGTCCGGAAAAAGCGATTTCCTCCACTCGCGACGCGTCTGCGGCCTTGGTTCTCGGCTTTAGTTGGCCGACGGATCGGGGTAAAATCAAATGCAGCCGGGAGCGGGATTGCAGAAGGGGGTTGACGAGTTGATGTTTGCTGAAGTCGCTTACAACGACATCCGTGCCGAAGAAACTGTTGTCTGGGTCTTTTATGACATTACGACCAACGTCCACACCCCATTTCCGCAGGAGCTGTTCCAATCCTGTTTCGCCTTGGTTCAGTGATAGACAATTAAACAGCACCAGCAGACGCCCGCCTTGGTTCAAGTATTGCTCGATTTTTTCCAACTCAAGCTCTTCGAGGGGGGTCCTCGGGCCGGCAATCACGAGCAGGTGGCAATCGGCGGGCACGGCGTTCGTGCCAACGAACGAAAGCGGCTCAACCTGGATGTAATTCTGCTTCAGCGCCGAGTTGAACTTCAGGTACCCGGTCGCCTCATCTCCGCTGTCAGCCTGGTGTTCCTCGTGGCCAGTGAGAAAATAAGCCTTGAGGGGCTTGGGATTGGTTACTGCCAGGAGCACCGCCGTAAAAATCTTTTCGCCTTCGAACGTGGTTTGCTTGCGGATGAACTGGCGGTCCTTCGCGTTCGAATCTTCCTCCAGCACATACTTCGCCAGTCCCGCCCCATCGACCACCTTGGTACCCCTGCCCTCGCAATTGAAGATGACGAGATTCTTATCGTTGGCCGAGCCAAGCCGATAGTCGGTTTTGACCTGCTGTGCGGTGCCGGGATCACGCAGGTAGTCGATTGTCTGGACTGAGATCCTCGGGTTGACCAGCTTGTACTCATTGAGCAACTCCGCTACCGTGCTGTAAAGAGGCTCGTTCTTGTCGTAGTAGATCGTCACCCTCACGCGATTGGTGATTGACTGCAGCACTTTCACTGTCATTGGCGACAGTTGGATCTGGGTTTGCGTGCTGCAATGCAGGTGTAGGAAATAATCGCGGCTTAGGTAATTCGCCATCACTACTACCGACAGGACAATGAGCGTGAGAAAGCAAACGTGGAACATAATGGTCCACTTTCGCCGGGGCGTGAAGCTGGGCTTGGATTGAGGCTCGGCGGACATATTATTTCCAACGGCGGCTTTCAACGGCCCGCAATGTCAGGAACAAAAAGAACGCGGTCAGGCTCAGGTACAGAACCATCGGCCTCGTATCAATTATCCCGCGAGCAAAATCATGCATCTGCTCGACAAGAGAAAAAAATCCAAGCGCCTGTGCCTGCCAACTCGAAGTCCCGGGCAGCTCTTTGGCCAGAAAACTGAGCAGGAATAGGCTAACGCTTAGCATCAGGCTCAGCATGGCGGCCACTCCCTGGCTGCGCGTCAACGCCGAAGCGCAGCAGCCCAGTGAAATGAAAAGGCAGCCGAGCAGCACGATGCCAAGAAACGTGGTACCCAGCGCTCCCGCGTCCAGAGCCGCAGGGTCGCTGGTGTAATGCCGGACAATCAGGACGCAGCCGAGCAGCGGCAGCCACATCACCACGTAGAAAATCAGCGCCGCCGTGAATTTGGCCAGCACAACCTGTAAATCGCTCACCGGTGTGGTCATGAGGGTTTCGAAGGTGCCGGAGAATTTCTCCAGCGCGAACAAGCGCATAGTGATGACCGGCGGCGCAAGCAGGAGTATCAGCCAGAAAAACGGCGTGATATAGAACAACTCCGTCACGGGCATCAAGGTTGAGTCCTGCTGCAGCTTCAGGAGCAGGACCACGAAGCTGAAGCCAATCAAAAAGGTCACCGCGGCGATTATAATATAGCCGGTCGAAGTGAGAAAATAGCGCGCGAGTTCCCGCCGGGTAAGCGTCCGATAAGCCTGCATCAAGCCCCCTCCTCTTTCTCTTCGTCGGGACGAGTCACATGCACGTAAATGTCCTCGAGCGAATACCGCGTCAGTGTAAGTTCGCGGAGATACCAGCCACGCTCACGAGCCAGCGAATAGACGATGGGCCGCAAGTCCAATCCGTTCCGTGCCGTCAGCGCGCAACGGAAATACTCGCCCTCAGCCGGCGAGACGTCGAATTGTTGAATTTCCGCCGTTTGCGCCCAACACTCGTTGAGATCGGCGAGGGGAGCGGCGATTTCCGCGATAACCTGGTTCGTGTTGCTCATTAAACGCTGCAGATTTTCGGACGTGCCAGCCGCCATGATCCTGCCTTCGTACATGATCACCATGCGATTGCAGGTCATTTCGGCCTCCGGCAGGATGTGGGTCGAGATGAGCACTGTATGGTTGCCGGCCAACCCCTTGATGAGCTGCCGCACGGAACGAATCTGGTTGGGATCGAGTCCTATGGTTGGCTCGTCGAGGATGAGCAGTTCCGGCTCATTCACCAGCGCATCGGCCAGGCCGACCCGTTGACGATATCCCTTGGATAGCTGGCCAATGATGCGGCGGCTCACGTCCGTGATGCCGCACTGTTCCATCACAATATCCCCACGCCCACGCGACTGCTTGCGACTCAACCCCTTCAACCGCGCGCGAAATTTCAGGTACTCCCGCACCCGCATGTCAAGGTGGAGGGGGTTGTTTTCCGGCATATAGCCAATCCGCCGCCGCACTTCATCCGATTGGTGGAAGACATCCAAACCCGCAATGCGCACCGTCCCGGAAGTTCCCGGCAGAAAACAGGCAAGAATCCGCATGGTCGTGCTCTTGCCGGCGCCGTTCGGGCCAAGCAGGCCGACGATCTCGCCGCGTTCGACGGTGAACGAAATATTCGACACCGCGGTGTGCCCGGCGTAACGCTTCGTCAGATTGGCAACTTGAATCATTAATCCGTTGCGCATGGATGCCATGCAAATGGAAGTTTAGCCAAAAAGCGGCGATTGGGCGAACAAAAATTAACGACTCTGCGCCTCCACCACTACCTGCTGATATTCAATCTGGTTTGGACCTAGTCGCCGCGGCACCACAACTGAAAGACGCGCCAGTTCACCCCGTTTCTTCGACGACAGGATTTCGGCCACCTGTTTGATTTCCGCGACTTTCTGGCTGTCGATTCCCGTCACGAGATACCCCTGTTGCAGCCGAGCCAGGTCGGCGGGTCCTCCCTGCTCGACGTCTTCTATCAATAACCCTGCGCCGGGTTGTATGCCGAATTTGGCCGCGTTGGTCGCGGTAAGTTCCACCAGCACGCATCCTAGTTTTTGCCGGATAAGTTCTTTCAGGGGAACCAGCCGGACAAGGAGCGTTCGGAGCTCGTGGCCGAAGCGCACGTTCAACTGGCTGGTGTGATCCGTGGCTGAGCACAGCAGGCGGTTGGCGGCGATGAGACCATGAACGGTCTGGCCGTCGATCCGCACGATTTCATCGCCCTCGCGCAACCCGGCTTTGGCGGCGGGGCTCCCGGGAACCAGGGAAGTCACCAGCAATGGACCGGGACCCGCTTTGAGCTCCGCGCCGAACCATAGCGAGTCCGTCCACTCCGGTGTGAAAAAGTGGGACAGCGAGGCTGAAACCTGCTTGATGGGAATGGAGAAACCGATGCCCATGCCCTCTTGTTCGCGAGCGACGGCGACGTTCAAACCGATTAGCTCGCCGCGCAGGTTGACCAGCGGGCCGCCGCTGTTCCCCGGGTTGATCGAGGCGTCGGTTTCGAGCCAATCCTGAACGTTGAGCGGTTCCGTATCGGAGGAAAGACGCCTGTTTTTCGAACTCAAAATGCCTTTGGTTACCGAGCCGCCCAGGCCAAACGGGTTGCCAAGCGCCAGGACGGTCTCACCCAATATCAGGTCATCGTCCTGTGCAAATTGTATCGCTTTGAACTTCTCGCCGGGTTTCGCCTTGATTTTCAACAGGGCCACGTCGCTGCCAGGTCGGGCAAGTTTGGGCTCAGCCTCGTACTCCTTGCCGTTCCAAAGCTTGACCTGGATGCGGCTGGCGCGCTGAACGACGTGGAAATTGGTCAGAAGATAGCCATCCTCATCAATGATCACCCCGGAACCAAGGCTGATCGAGCGCTGCGACCGTGGCGCCACGCCGGGCCAGCCATAAAACTGGCGGAGCAGGTCCTCGTAATAGTCATGGTGCTGGATGATTGTCTCCGTGGCGATATTGACAACACTCGGCATGACTTGCTCGATTGCGGCCACGGTAGAGTCGCGGCGAACATCGGCCTCCGCCCCATACAACCTTCCGGCTGATAGAACGAAAATGAGACAGCCGGGCGCCACTATGCGCCCCAGCCAATCAAAACCAGGTTGCTTGCGGCTCATTGTCATAATCATATCAACAGGCAAAGCCGCCTTTGGATTCGTTCAATTTTCTCTGGCGGCGGAGAACTGGGAACGGCTTGACTTTGGGGTAACGAACCTGCAAAAGCAATGCTAGGTGTTTCCGGTCTTGACCAACTTTTACGCCCGGTGGCGCGTGGAGTGCGGCGTGGTTGCGCTTCTGCATGAGGATCGGGATTCCCCGCCCGAACATCTTCTACAATCCATCTGGCAGCACCAGCGCTTGCTTCGCGACCGGCTGAAAACACTGGATGGCTTGCCGGTGCGCGTTTTCCATCCAGGTTTCCAGAGCTTGGAGGGCGGCCCGGACTTTCGCGGTGCGATTGTCCAGATCGGTAACCGGCCACCTTGCACAGGCGACGTGGAGGTGGACCTTCGCCCTGGCGGCTGGCACGCCCATGGCCACGATCGGAATCCCGCTTTCGCGAATGTGATTCTCCACGTGATCTGGGAGGGCGACCATACGGCGAACGGAGCACCCCCGACTTTGCCGCTGCAGCAAACGCTCGACGCGCCGCTGGGCGAACTAAGCTTTTGGCTGGGCGGCGAAGCAGCGCAGGTCTTTCCGGAGCAAACCCGGGGGAAATGCTGTGTCCCGTTGCGCGGCATGGAGCTTGAGCGCCTGGTAGTCCTGCTGCACGAGGCCGCGCAAGTGCGCTTGCAAAGCAAGGCGGCGCAATTTCAAGCACGGGCCCGGCAGGCTGGCTGGGAGCAATCGCTCTGGGAAGGACTGTTTCGTGCCCTAGGTTACAAGCATAATGCCTGGCCCATGCAACGTTTGGCTGAACTGCGTCCGTTCTGGTCAGTTCGCCGTGACGGAAAGCTCGCTTTGCAGGCGCGGTTCTTCGGCCTCTGCGGCTTACTGCCCGTTGAGCTGACCCGCTCCCAGTCGGCTACGGACGCCTATCTCAAACAAGTGTGGGACCATTGGTGGCGGGAGCGGGATGAATTTTCGGACTACGTCCTGCCACGAGCGCTTTGGCATTTGCATGGGTTGCGCCCGGCTAACCATCCCCAGCGCCGCGTAGCGCTTGCATCACTCTGGGCTCTGGGTGGTAATATCGCGGGGAAATTGGAACGCTGGTGCGGTCTGGACCTGCCGCAGGCAACGCTCGAAAGTTCCCTTCTGGAAACGTTGCAAGTGGAGCCGGACGATTTCTGGTCATGGCACTGCACGTTCCGATCCGCAAGGCTCAAGAAACTACAACCGCTGCTGGGCCCCGCGCGCGCAACGGATTTGGCCGTGAA
This sequence comes from uncultured Verrucomicrobiota bacterium, assembly GCA_903873945.1. GTDB lineage: Bacteria > Verrucomicrobiota > Verrucomicrobiia > Limisphaerales > UBA8199 > CAIQQM01. The sequence continues at coordinate 74,134 of CAIQQM010000227.1, read as the reverse complement.
CGTGGTGCTGCCCTGGCTCTGGAGCCGGGCGGCGGAGGGGAGGAATGATACCGTGCGGCGTAGTCTCGAACGCCGGTATTTTAGCTGGTCGGCAGCGGAAGATAATGCGGTGCTTCGGCTGGCGCGGCAGCGGCTGCTTGGCGGCGCTCCGCGCCGGGTGCTGACCAGTGCGGCGGCGCAACAGGGGCTTATCCAGATCGTGCGAGATTTCTGTGACCGTTCGAACGCTCTCTGCGAAAACTGCAACCTGCCCGCGCTCGCCGGAACGTGGTGTTCGGTAGGAAAGCCCAAAACTTGAAAATTCCGAAGCTCTCGCTTTGATCCCGAGCCTTCTTCTGTGAAAACCGTGCTTAATCTTGGGAAGGCGACATTCGGCACGCTTTATCCGACCGACCCGCTAGCGCTCGGCATATGTGTCCTGCAAGTCCCCTATCTCCCCTTCACTGTGCGAAAGCTGTCGTCAAGGGTTCGACTCGTTTTGGGACAAGTTTGCGCCAAGGTCTGTTTGAGAAATGTTAAAATAAACTTGTAAAATGATTTAGTGAGATTAATGTTGAAAGCATGGTTCCTTCTTTTCTCCGCCAGTGGTTCAGCCGCGCAGAAGCGCGGGATGTGGAAATTCCAGAAATACAGGAAGGCTCAGCCGGAGCGGAGGGGCAGTTCCTGAAGGGGGTGAGATTTGCCGGAGGAGAGGGAAACGCCCAGGATTATACGCAAGCAGCCCACTGGTATGGACAGGCGGCTGAGCTAAACCATGCTTTGGCGCAGTTTAATCTTGCGGTGATGTATGGACAGGGACAGGGAGTATTGCGGGATGAAGCGAAATCGTTGATGTGGATGACCCGGGCGGCGAAGCTCGGCGATGCAGGCGCCCAATACAGGCTGGGAGTGCAGCAACACCGGGCCTGCCGGGAGAGCCTGCCGGGAGCGGTGTCCGAAGGGCGGATTGAGGCGCTGAAATGGGTGCGGTTGTCCGCAGCCCAAGGCTACCGGGGGGCGGAGAACGCCTGCGAGTTTGTGGCGCTGGGCATGACGCTGGAAGAAGTGGCCGAAGGCGGGCGGCGAGTGACTGCATTTGTTGCGGACAAAAAGGCCTAGCTGAGTGGGTTTGGACACGCGTTAGCGCCAGCCCGCCGACCATTGGGCCGCTTGCGGGCACCGTATATGGAAGCTCGTTCGAGTAGCCGCTTTCCAAGCCAGAGAAGTTCCGCGCATTGACCATGAAAAAAATAGGTGACGCGCGCTTCGGTGATGAATTTCATCACAACGAATCGAACGTCATGCAATTTAGAGCCGCAGGTTTTGAAATTGGATAAATAATCCCTCGCGAGCAGATACAGGCATCCGCAATCCACCCAAATAACCTTTTGTGCCAAGGTGACATGAAGGCTAACTTCCCTTTGCTGATGAACCGCGATCGAACTAGTTCGGTTGTAGAACAGAGGTTGCGCAAAACGAAACCGGATTCGGGTTTCGGTAGAACTTCCGCGTTGTGCCTGCCCGAGTTGCTCGCGCCAGCCGGCGATTGGGCATGTGCCAGGGCCGCGATCGAAAACGGCGCCGACGCGATTTATTTCGGCTTGGAGAAGTTCAGCGCGCGAATGCGGGCGCAGAACTTCACTGAGGCGGACTTGCCGAAACTAATGGAGTTCCTGCATCAGCGGGGCGTCAAAGGTTACCTCACTTTCAATATCCTCGTTTTTGAAAACGAAATGCCGCAGGCCGAAGCCTATGTGCGCGCGATGATCGCCGCCGGTGTTGACGCGGCAGTAGTTCAGGATGTTGGCATCTGCCGATTGATCCGTCGCCTTTCCCCCGATTTTCCGATTCACGCCTCTACGCAGATGACGATCACAAGCGCTGGCGGCATCGAGTTCGCTCGCGACCTTGGCTGCAATCTCGTGGTGCTCGCGCGGGAGTGCTCCCTGTGGGAAATTGAGAAAATCCAGGCCGCGCAAGCCGCAAACTCTCCACCTTCCGGTCTTGTCCCCAAACTGCCGTTGGAGGTCTTTATCCACGGCGCCCTCTGCGTCGCGTATTCCGGCCAATGCCTTACGAGCGAAGCTCTGGGCGGACGCTCTGCCAATCGCGGCGAGTGCGCCCAAGCCTGCCGCATGCCTTACGATTTAATCGCCGATGGCAGACAAGTCCCTCTGGGGAACAGAAAGTATCTACTGAGCCCGCAGGACCTGGCGGGTTTGGAAGTCCTGCCCGCTCTAGTCCGTTCGGGTGTCTCTTCTCTCAAAATCGAAGGCAGGCTCAAGTCACCGGAATATGTCGCCAACATCACCCGCATTTATCGGCAGGCGCTGGATTCTCTTTCGGAGGGTCACGAGGCGGAGAGCAAAAGAAAGAATATCCCAGCCACTCCCGCCGGACCCTATACATTGGACCCGAGCTCGTTCAACTACGAAATGGGGATGGCCTTTTCCAGAGGTCTTTACACTGGCTGGTTTCGCGGCACCAATAACCAGCAGCTCGTCCATGGACGTTTTGGCAAAAAGCGCGGCATTTATCTCGGGGAAATATCACAGATCAAAGTTGATCGCGTTTGTATCGGCCTCCGGGGCCCGGTTAAGCCCGGGGATGGCGTTGTGTTCGATGCTGGCAATCCCGAGCAGGAAGAAGAGGGCGGCCGCGTTTACACCGTGGAGAAACACGGCGCAGAGACCTGGCTCGGTTTCGGTCAAGGCGACCTGAATTTTCATCGCATTCATGCCGGCGACAAGCTCTGGAAAACTAGCGATCCGGAACTCGACCGCCGCTTGCACAAGACTTATGCCGGTGATAAACCGCGTTTTCAACGACCTCTCCAGATGGAAGTTTATGGCGCCGCCGGTCACACCCTCACCCTTATTGGACGTGATGAACTTGGCAACGTGGTTCAGGTTGAGTCGAACATGCCGCTGGTCGAGGCGCGAAAACGGCCCCTGAAGACAGGGCAACTGCGTGAGCAATTGGGGCGTCTCGGAGGCACGCCATTCAAACTTGGCGAGTTGAAAAACCTACTTCGGGGTAATGTGTTGTTGCCTGTAAGCGAACTAAACCGTCTGCGCCGTGAATTGGTGACTGCGCTCCAGGGCCATCGCGCGCGACCGCCGGGCTGGACACTTCTCCCGGCACTCTCCGTGACGCGAGCATCCTCTACCATACATCCCGATCCCGCGCCGTCCGTAGCCCGTCCATGCATGCCGCAGTTGCTTGTTCTCGTGCGAAGCTTGGCGCAGCTCGAAGCCGCCCTGCAAAGCGGAGTCCGGACCATTTATTGTGAATTCGAAGACCCGAAAATATACCGGGATGCTGTAGCAATGGCACATCACCGCGATTTGACATCCGGCAATCTCAAACCTGAAATCTTTGTCGCGCCTCCTAGAATTTTCAAGATGGGTGAGGAGTGGACGCTCAAACAGGTTCGGTCGTGTGATGCGGATGGCTACTTGGTTCGCAATTACGACCAGTTGAATTTTTTTGCGGGGGAGCGGCGGATTGGCGATTACTCGCTCAACATTGCCAACGCGCTCACGGCCGATTATTTCAAAAATAAGTTCGCTCTGGAACGTATCACCGCCTCCTACGACTTGAATTTCATGCAGCTCGAGGCATTGCTTCAGGCCGCGCCGCCCGGATGGTTTGAAGTGACCATCCACCAGCACATGCCCATGTTTCATATGGAGCATTGCTTGTTCTGCGCCTTCCTGACCAACGGCACGGACTATACGGATTGCGGCCGTCCCTGTGACACGCACAACCTCAAACTTCACGATCACGTTGGGGCGGAGCATCCCGTCAAAGCGGATGTTGGTTGCCGAAACACCGTGTTCCATGCTCTCGCGCAAACCGGCGCGGATTACGCCACACGAATGCTGGCTCTGGGCGTGCGGTTTTTCCGAATCGAATTCCTTGACGAGACCCCCGCGCTGACTGCGCAAACCATTTCCAAATACCGGCAATTGCTCTGCGGCGAACTCACGGGCACGCAGCTATGGCGTGAATTGAAGCTGCTGAATCAGCTCGGAGTTACGCGCGGCCAGATCGGCGCGCAAAAGCCCTGATGGTTCTAACAGGTTCGAAGGAGCGGAAATCGGGAGGTTCATAATCCAGCTGCGGGCTGCCGCGAGCGCGCAAGTCGTTTCGCCAGCCGGATTGCTGCAATCATGCTCGACGGATTTGCCCTGCCCTGGCCCGCGATGTCATATGCCGTCCCGTGATCGGGTGACGTGCGTATGAAAGGCAGCCCTAGCGTCCAGTTCACGCCCTGCTCGAAAGCTACCATTTTCAACGGGGCCAAACCTTGATCATGGTACATCGCGACGACTGCATCGAACTCTCCCTTGTAAGCCTGGTAGAATAACGAGTCCGCGCTCAGCGGGCCGACGACATCGATTTGCCGCCGTTGCGCCTCTAGAACAACCGGTCCGATCGTAATTCTTTCTTCTTCCCCCATCTCCCCATCCTCGCCGGCGTGTGGATTTAGGCCGCAAACAGCTACGCGCGCCCGGGGCAGACCAAGATCGCGACAGGCCTGGACCGCCAGTTCGATGGCGAGTCTAACCTTCTCTCGAGTCAATTGTTCAGAAACGAGTTTCAGAGGCAAATGAGTCGTCGCTAACGCCACACGCAGCCAGCGACCGCGCTCATCCTGGCCGAGCAACATCATTGCAGTGCGGTTTGTACCCGCCAGTTGCGAAAGAAACTCCGTCTGCCCTATAAAAGCCTGCCCGGCTCGCACAATCGCCGCCTTGCTCAACGGCGCGGTTACCAGCGCATCGAGCTCGCGCCGCAAGCAACGCTCCGCTCCTTCAGTTAGCCACGCGATAGCCGCGCGCGCCGCTGCCGGCGAACCTTCTACCAAATCGGGAGCTAGTGGTTCCGGGAGGGGGTTGCAAAGAAAGATCCGGCCGGTGTCTTCTTTGCCGCCGTAGGTTTGTAAGGAAAGCTTGAGCCCAAGTTGCTGATTGAGTTGGCGAGTATGCTCCGCATCGCCAATTAACAAATACCGCGCGTCTTCGGCCCGGGCTTCGACCGCGAGCGCTTTAAGTGTCACTTCCGGTCCGATGCCCGTGACGTCTCCCAATGAAATCCCAATCCATGCCGTCATGATCGCCTGCTGTTTGAAGGGTAAGCGTTGGGGGTGCCAGCCAAAGAAATCCGCAAGCTCAAACGCTCAAGCTTCAGAAATACCTGACAAACGTCTTCTTCTTCATTTTCTCTACCCATTGTTGCTCAAGACGCCTCCGTTCCTCCAGCACTAGGTCCCGCTCAATCTGATCTCGCACTTCACTGAGAGACTTGTAATGGGCCTTGCGCGTGTCTTCCACCAGCATCAGGTAGCAGGCTTCAGGGGTTTCGATTACCCCGCTGCGTTCACCCGGCTTCATTGAAAACGCAACCTCAGCCAGTTCCTTGCGCAAAACCGATTTCTCCACCCATCCCCAATCACCGCCCTGATGGCGTTGCGACCCTTGCGAATATACGGCAGCCATTTCTGCAAACGATGCCCCCTCCTTCACCTTGGCAAGTATCTCCTCCGCCAGCTTCCTGGCTTGCGGCGCGTTGGTATCCGTCGACTGGTTTACAACAATCATTCGCAGCTTGACCTCATCCTCAAGCTTGAACTCCTCCCTATGCGCAAGGTAATAGACCTCCACTTTGTGCGGCGAAACAATGATCTCCGACGAGACGTTCTTGTGCCGCATCGCCTCGATAATGAATTGGTCGCGGATCCGTTCCTTGAATTGTTCGAATGTGACCCCCTCTGCCTGCAGCGTCTTGGTCAGGGTCGCCCGGTCTCCAAACTTGGCGTGTATACGATCCCTCACTTCATCCTCAATGACGCTCTCGGGCAGGTTGTAGCCGGCGGTCTTGAACTCGTGCAGGATCAGTTGCTCCTCCAATAACTTCTCCAGGTTGTTCGTCTGGACTGACGCCATTCTTTGTCGAAACACTTCCGGCTGGTTACCGTACTGACGTTGAAGTAATCCCGCTGTCTGCTCGTTCAGCGTCTGCACATCCTGGTAAGTGATGACCGAATCGTGTACGAGCGCCTGAATGGCATTCGCCAACTCCGCGCGGGCATGCAGTGCGCAACCCATTACTACCCCGGCTGCCACCATGGTGCGGAATGCTTTCATCTGAATCACGCGCAGTCTAGTTGGCGCACATGGACCGGTCAAGCACGGCAAATCATCGGTAACCTGCCGTCCCCAAAGTGAAGGTCATGCGGGTTTCAGTCGGGTTCCGGGTCAAAATCATCGGAACCGTCTCCCCCTTCACTCGTTGCGGTCTCACTCGATTCAACGCGGCTTTGCAATGTGCAACGCTTTAGCCAAACCATAACAATAGCGACATCCGATGGCGACACACCCGAAATGCGCGACGCTTGCCCGAGCGTCGCCGGACGTAACTTTGTCAACTTCTGGCGCGCTTCCATCCGCAGGCTGGGGACGGTTGTGTAGTCGAACGCCGCCGGTATCCGCTTGTTCTCCAAACTCTTGAATTTCGCAATCTCAGATTCCTGACGCGCAATATAGCCAGCGTACTTTATCGTGGTTTCGACCTGTTGGACAACTTCAAGCGATAGGCCCTCCTTCCGACCAGGCAAAGCAGCGTACGTCACTTCTGGTCGGCGCAGTATCTGGGCAAGAGTTTCAGAACCGAAGGAGGTCTTCTCAAGACGCTCGATTTCCTGCGCCACCTCAGTACGCTTCGTTTCGGCTTGGCGCACCCTGCCTTCAGGCAAAAGACCCGATTCAAATCCAATTCGGGATAAACGGAGATCGGCGTTGTCCTGACGCAATAAGAGCCGATACTCCGCACGGGAAGTAAACATCCTATATGGCTCAACTGTGCCTTTGGTCACCAAATCGTCAATCAATACCCCGATATATGCCTGGTCACGCCGCAATATAATAGGTTCCAAATTTTTCACCCGCCTGGCAGCGTTAATTCCAGCTATAAGTCCTTGAGCACCAGCCTCTTCGTATCCAGATGTGCCATTGATCTGACCGGCGAGGTAGAGATTCCTGCAGACCTTTGTTTCCAGTGATGGATTGAGTTGTGTCGGCTGTACAAAATCATACTCGACAGCATAAGCTGGTCGTAAAATCTCAGCCTCTTCGCAACCAATGATTGTTTTTACCATCTCGACCTGAACCTCAAAAGGAAGGGACGTTGAAAAACCATTCACGTAAATCTCATCCGTAGCTATTCCCTCCGGCTCAAGAAAAATCTGCTGCCGCTCTTTGTGCGGAAATTTAACTATCTTATCTTCAATCGACGGGCAGTACCTTGGGCCAACTCCCTGGATAGCACCGGAGTAAAGTGGAGATTTATGCAAATTTTCTCGAACGATCCTGGCAGTCGCCTCCGTAGTATAGGTGATGTGACACGGAAGTTGCCCATTGATAGTTTCAAGAACTGACCCACGAGGATATCTACCATATGATCCTCCTGCATGTCTCTTGTCAGAATCGCAATGTTCCACGTGGAACAATCGTTCGTCAGATTGTTCTATATGGAACAATTCTTTCTTCCAATGCGTGAAGTAGGGAACGGGTTCGTCGCCAAGCTGGATTTCTGTCCTTGAAAAATCAATCGACCTTCTCAAAAGCCGTGGCGGAGTGCCGGTTTTCAACCGGCCGAGCTCAAGCCCGATTTGCTTTAAGGATTCAGATAGTCCCGCTGAAGCCGACTCCCCCGCACGACCGCCAGACTGCTGATTTTGTCCAATGTGCATCAACCCCTTCAGAAATGTGCCCGTCGTTACCACAACCGCCTCAGACCTATACTGCACGTCTGGGGTCGTTTCTACTCCAAAAACATTTCCACCCTCACAAAGAAGCCGCGCACACTGTGCTTGTCTGAGATCTAGATTTTTCTCCCGCTCGCAAACCCATTTTAGCCTGAACTGATACGCCTTCTTGTCGCATTGAGCGCGTGGGGCCTGAACGGCTGGACCTTTTTTTGTGTTCAACATCCGGAATTGTAGCCCAGTCAAGTCAGTTACTATACCCATCTCACCACCTAGAGCGTCTATTTCTCGCGCCAAATGACCCTTCGCCAATCCGCCGATGGCTGGGTTGCATGACATTTGACCAACGGTGTCAGCATTGATGGTAAGCAATAATGTTTTGCACCCTATCCTGGCTGCGGCAAGTGCCGCCTCAATCCCAGCATGGCCAGCTCCAACGACTATCACATCGTATTTTTTTGGATGAACAAACATTCTAAACTTACAGAAAAGAAATTAATAGCCTAATACAAACTATGATAGTGTGCAAGTCGTTGTTAATAAGTATATTGAGCATTAAGTCTACTCGCAAAATCAACGCCGAACCATCGGTACATCACACCATAAATGGCTTTTGGATGGCTCGGAATGCTTCCATGTTGGACCGCTAAATGTCACTTGAATCTACAACTAAACCTCGTTTCATCGACAAAAATGGCATATTTATTTGCCTATATCGTTACCGATAATCATAAATCATCAATTCTTCCTAAGTCATTAGGCTGGCTCTGTTTTGATGTCAAATGGCCGCCCTAAGCGCTGAGAATCATGTGGCGATGCGTAGCAGTGGAAACTAGAAAAAGTTCATACTGGCTCTGCTGATTAATTACACATGAATCGTCCTCCGAACCTTCGTCTCTGTAAAGAGCATAATCCCCCAAACCGACAAATAATGAATGTGGAAGTGGTCGGGCATAAATTGAGAGCGCGGGCCTTTCATGAAAATACCCATACTGACAGCGTCAACCTGAGCCTCGCCTTTTATCTTCCGCTTGTGCGAATGACCTGCTAAAAACCCTCATGTCTGTAAAACTCACCATTGGTTTCCTCGGTGCGGGCAGGATGGCTACAGCTTTGGCAAAAGGGTTTATCCGGGCCGGACTTGTTAGCGCCAGACAAGTCATCGCCAGCGACCCAAGCCTGGCTGCGCGCGCATCGTTTGCCAGAGAAGTCCGTGCCAAAACTACGCCATTCAACTCGGAAGTCTTGAAACAAGCTCAGGTTCTGATTTTGGCAGTCAAGCCCGATCAGGTTGGCGGAGTTCTGGCAGAGGTCCGCGAGCGTTTCACAGCGAAACATCGATTAATTTCCATCGCCGCCGGCGTCCCGCTCGCCAAACTCGAGGCCGGACTTCGTCCCGGCGCCCGGGTAATCCGCGTCATGCCGAACACACCCGCGCTGGTCGGCGAGTCCGCCACGGCCTTTGCCCCGGGCAAATCCTCTTCACCGCAAGACGCTTTGCTGACCCAGAAGCTTTTTTCAGCCGTTGGCCTCGCTTTCCAAGTCAAAGAATCATTGCTGGATGCTGTAACCGGGTTAAGTGGCAGTGGACCAGCATATGTTTATCTCTTCATCGAGGCTTTGAGTGATGGTGGTGTCGCAGTGGGATTGTCGCGCGAGCTGGCGACAAAACTTGCTGCGCAATCCGTTCTTGGCGGCGCGAAGATGGTTCTGAGCACAGGCATGCACCCCGGTGCGCTCAAAGACATGGTTGCCAGCCCCGGCGGCACCACTATCGAAGGTCTCCATGAACTGGAGAAGGGCAAGGTTCGCGGAACCGTGATCAGCGCCGTGCGCGCTGCTGCGGAAAAATCAAAGAAGTTGGGGCGGTCATGAACCTGACAATCGCTGCGGCAAGATAGAGCACGCGCTCCACAGGCTGGAAGTTTATTTTTGGCAATGGCCTGTCTTCTGCCTTTTGTTTTGTTGTGGAAAGATTGCTGAAAGTGAGTTTCGCTATGCGGTCGCGAGCCTAGCGTTTTTACCCCCTGCTTGGCCCGTTACAGGTCTCTCACATCCACCGCGTCCATCCCCGCCGCGCGGATGGCTTGTATCCCTAAATCCGTATCTTCGTAGGCGCGGCAGAACTGCGCTGGCACACCGATGCGACGCGCGGCCTCAAGGAAAATGTCTGGTGCCGGCTTCTGTCTTATCACGTCTTCGCTGGTGACGATTGCGGCGAACAGATTCCTTATGCCCAGATGGTCAAGTACCTGTTCAATCCCTTTCCTTGTGCCGCCTGAAGCCACTGCGAGTGGAATCTTTCCATAATTTTCCCGCGCCACCCCAACAACCGCATTGATCGGCTCCACTTGCGCTATGAGCGGAAGATATTCCACCTCTTTTTCTCTCGCAACGGCAAGGGGATCGAACCCCAGTCCCTGTTCCACGCTCAATATTCGCAAAATGTCCCGGGCCGGGACGCCGCCAAGTGAATAAAAACGGTCTTCAGTAAACTGAAATGTATGCCGTGCCGCCACTGCCTGCCATGCCCGCCAATGCAGCGGCATCGTATCGGCCAGCGTGCCATCGCAATCAAAAATGATCCCTTGAGGGTCAAATCGATGGTTGTTTCCTGATGGTGCCATGAGAAAAAGTCGGGGGTGTTTCAGGCCGGGATTGTAATGGGGTGTTTACTTGCTCGCTTGCGGCATGAAACGGGTTTAGAGCTTTAGCGCAGCGAGCCGTTCCTCCAGATCGTGGGCCATGAGCGGCTCGATAACGGGATCGATCGCCCCTTCCATCACAAAAGGTAAGCTGTAAAGAGTTAGTTCGATGCGGTGGTCGCTGATTCGGTTCTGTGGGAAATTGTACGTACGGATGCGTTCATTACGCTCGCCGGTTCCCACCTGCGCCTTCCGCTGGGCCGCGTACTTCGCGTTTTCTTCGGCGACCTTCCGTTCGAGCAGACGCGTGCGTAACACTGTCAACGCTCGCGCCTTGTTCTTTTGTTGCGAACGCTGGTCTGCGCAACGCACGATCAAACCCGTCGGTTTATGCACAATCTGTACCGCGGAATCTGTCGTGTTGACCCCTTGCCCGCCCGGACCTGAAGCGCGGCAAACCGTAATCTCCATTTCTTCCGGCTTGAGTTCCACGTCCACTTCTTGGGCTTCTGGCAGCACGGCTACCGTGCAAGTGCTCGTGTGGATGCGCCCCTGTGCTTCCGTTGCCGGCACCCGTTGCACACGGTGCACGCCGCTTTCGTACTTGAGCCGCTTGTATACGTCTGTGCCCGTGATCTGGAAAATGATTTCCTTGTAACCGCCCAGGTCGGAAGGGCTGGAATCAAGATTCTCAAACTTCCAGCCGCGGCTTTCCGCATAACGCGTATACATTCGGTACAGGTCGGCTGCGAACAAGGCGGATTCCTGGCCTCCGGCGCCTGCGCGAATTTCTATAATCGTGTTGCGGGAGTCCGCGGGGTCCGGCGGCAGAATGCCGCGGTAAATCTCCTGCGCCAGCCGCTTCTCTTCCCCCTCAAGACGCGTGATTTCTTCCTTGGCCATCTGGCTCAACTCGGAACCGTCCGCTTCGGTTTGCAGCAAGGCGCGGTTTTGGCTCAGGTCGGTCATCGTCTTGAGGTAAGCCTGACCGTGCGCTACCAGGTCTTTAAGCCGGGCGTACTCCTTTGACAACTCTTGGGCGCGTTGCGCGTTGTCGAATGCTTTTGGGTCGCTCAGAATCGCTTCAACTTCGGCAAAACGCCGGGAAAACTTCTCGATTTGGGGACGAAAATCCATGTCGTGAAAACAACCCGCCCGCAGAGTCAAAAACCCTGCGGGCGAAGCATGAAGGAAAGTGCTACTTCTTTTTCTTTCTCGTGGCAGCGGCGGCCTGTGCTGCCTGGGTCTTCACCATGCGCTGCTGGAATTTATCGACGCGCCCTGCCGTGTCCACAAATTTCTGCTGGCCAGTGTAGAAGGGGTGGCACGAGTTGCAAATACCCACGATAATCACCGGCTTCGTGGAACGGGTCTTGATGACGTTGCCGCACGCGCAACGTATTTCCGCATCCACATATTTCGGATGTATCTTCTCTTTCATAAAAGGGTGAGGATACTACCATCCACAACCTCGATGACAAGGGCGAATTTCAGCGCCGAAACTGCCGGAAAGTGACGATCGCCCCGAATCGTGCGGGGAACCCTAAACCTCGCCTATCCATTTGCGATCTTCCCACACGGCCTTCAGGGAGGTCAGGTTTCGGAAATCAAAGATGTTCTTGGCGGCCGCGAGAAGTCTGCCCCGCTTAAGATTATGCCACGCATCGCTCACGCTGATGGCCGCGAACTGCAACACACTGGGATCGCGGTAACAATCAATCATGCAACGCGTGCAACCATCCCGAATGAGTTTGGATTCGTTGAACTCGTAAATATTGCACATCGGCTTCTCCCAAAAGTGGCAGCGATACAGGTCAAGCTTCCAGTCCAGGTAAAAATACTTGTGCCCGCCCAAACAACCGAATTTCTCGGGTTGCTTCCGCAGATGACGCTGCATCTCCACGAGCGATTCCTTCGGGTTCACCACCGGAAACCCGCTGCGTTCTTTCATCAGTTTGATCTCCTCGAAAACCTGAATGAGTTCCTCGGTCTTGTAGCTGACCAGGCTCGAATCACTAAAACTCAAGTAGCTTGAAGCCAAGCTGCTGAGCGGATAGCTGAACGTGCAACTCTTGAAACCAAGCCCGCCCAGGAACGCCGGCAGCTTGTCGTAGTCCTCAACCAGCTTGCTGGCCGTGACGCTCGCGGTGGTTTGGACGCCGAGTTCCTGGAAAACTTCGTTCGCGCGTTTGATCTTGCGGCACACGTCCGGCAACCCGCGGTTCTTCTCATGCTTCGCCACATCATGCGCGTCGATGGACATGATCACGCTGCTCAGCCCATCGCTGGCCAGGTCTCGCATGTTCCGCTCCGTCCAGAGCGAGCCGTTCGTGCAGACCATCGGATGAATGCCGCGCTCTGCGGCATATCGCGTCATGGCGCGCAGGTCTTTGTGCACCAGCGGCTCGCCGCCCACAAACAGCAGGTAGCCAATGTGGTTCTTGACGCAAATATCAATCACGTCACGCGCTTCTTGAAGCGTGACGCTATACCGCATTTTTGGATCAAACCGGTCTGCGGCGAATCCGCAGAAATCGCACTTCGCGTTGCAAATGTTCGTGATGGCGAATTGGAGATAGCCGGGTCCGCCATGCTTGAGCACCTCGCGCATCAATGTGGAAACGCGGGCCTTAGGCCGGGCGACTGGCCGCGAAAAATCCACCGCAGCTATGGCGGTCGGTGGAGGCGCAACCGGGCCTGTGATCTCTGTGCTCATGCAAACAAAACTTGTGCATTCTTCCGGGAAAGCCGCGGGCCTAGCAATTCTTTCTTCAACAAGCAACGCCTCCTGCCGGGGATGACGGATTGTTGCCAGCCTGCGTTCGCAAACCCCCTCTCTGTCCCCGAACGCGATCCGGCAGTCGTAAAAGTCAGCTCCACGGACTTAACCCGCCGCCCTTGCGGCGGCGAGGTCCTCTTTGCGCTGCCGAAGACTTTTGAAGAATTCATACCCTTCGCGGCAGCGCCGCACGAAGACGTCTTTGTCCTCGAGCATTGTCTTGATGATGCGGAGAATTGGTTTTGGGCGAAGATAGTAGGCGCGGTAAAAGCGGTCCACCGCATCAAAGATGGCTTCCTTGCTCATTCCGGGATATTCGAGCGCGCTTTGCTGGTAACCGTCCTCCTCCACTAAATCGGTCTTGTCCTTTTTGACGAACCAGCCGTTCTGACGGGCCATGTCAAACAGCTCGGTTCCGGGATAGGGCGCGGCGAGTGAAACCTGGAGGCTGAAGACGTCCAGTTCCTGCGCAAATCGAATGGTGTTCTCGACGGTTTCCGGTGTCTCCACCGGCAGGCCGAGGATGAACGTGCCGTGGATGACCACCCCGGCCTGGTGGCAGGCTTTCGTGAAGCGCCGCATCTCGTCCAACGTAACCCCTTTCTTGATCCGCGTGAGAATGTCTTCGTTGCCGGTTTCATAGCCGACCAGGAACAGGCGAAGCCCTGAGTCTTTGAAAGACTTGATAGTGTCGTAGTCGAGATTCGCGCGGCTGTTACAGCTCCAGATGAGGCCGAGCGGCGCGAGTTTCTTCGCAATCTCTCTCGCGCGCGGCAGATTCGCAGTGAACGTGTCATCGTCGAAGAAGAACTCTTTGACCTGCGGGAAGAGCTTCTTCATGTAGGCCATTTCATCCGCGACGTTTTGCGGCGAGCGGACCCGGTACTTGTGCCCGCCGATTGTCTGCGGCCAGAGGCAGAAGGTGCATTGGGCCGGGCAACCACGCCCGGTATAAAGGCTCACGTAGGGGTGCAGCAGGTATCCGATGAAATATTTTTCGATTTCAAGATCGCGTTTGTAAACGTCCGCCACCCACGGAAGCGAGTCCATGTTCTGAATCATCTCCCGCTCGGCGTTGTGCCTGATCTTGCCGTCTTTGTCGCGGTAAGAAAGCCCGGCAACCGAGTCGAGCGGCATTCCCTCTGCCACTTCCTTGCAGGTGAAATCGAATTCCTTGCGGCCGACCCAGTCGATGGCCCGGGAAGCCTTCAGCGTTTCCGCTGGCAGCACCGCGGCGTGTGCGCCCACGAAGCCGATGATCGTCTCCGGCCGGTTTTGTTTGATGGCTTCGGCAACCTTGCAATCATTCTTTAGCGACGGAGTGGACGTGTGAAGGATGACGTGGTCGTAGCCTTTGGCCGCCTCCAGGCATTGCTTGATATCGATATTGTGCGGTGGGCAGTCGAGCAGCTTTGCGCCCGGCACCAATGCCGCCGGTTGGGCCAGCCATGTCGGATACCAGTAACTTGTGACTTCGCGCCGTGCCTGATAGCGGGAACCCGCGCCGCCGTCGAAGCCGTCGAAACTCGGTGGGGAAAGAAAAAGCGTTTTCATGGTTTTCAGATGTCCGATCTTACGGCAGCGAGGCGCCACTCTGGTTTGCCCGGATCTTGTTCGCGTCGCGGATCTTCACCGGCAGTTCATCCCGCCGCGCGGAATCGCCATTCCCGCACAGGTCGCCGTCGTTGCCGTTGTTTCCTTCGTGCTGGAACATCGCCTTGGGAGCGTTCCTGTTGCTGCTGGCGGCCTTGGTTTCGGAAAGGTGCTCCTTGCCGATGGAAAATCCGTTAAACGCATTAACCTTGTGACCGTTCAAACATGGCTTGGGCCGGGACCCGAAGTTGTACTTGATGTTCTTCCAGTTATCGCCCCGTTGATAATTGGTGCCGAGGGCTCCGCTCGGGTCGTAGCCGCAGTGGACCATGCAATTCTCGCAGCGCGGGTCACGAATCACCCCGTCCACTACGCCGTACTTTTCCCAATCTGCCCGGTCTAGCATCTCCTGATAGCCCGCATAATGGCCGTCCGTCATCAGATAACACGGCGCTTTCCAGCCCTTGATGTTGCGGGTCGGAATTGCCCATGCCGTGCACGTTAGTTCGCGTTTGCCCGCCAGAAATTCATGGTAAACCGGTGTGCCGAAAATCGTGAACCGCTCGCCCCACTCCTGGATCTTCGCGAACTTTTCGCGCGTCATGGCGCGAGTGAGAAAAAAGTCTTCCGGTTTTCGGCCCAGCCGCCCGGCCATATCCCGCTTTGCGGCGTCGTAATCGTAGCCCGGCGAGATGGTGTGGCCGTCCACTTCAAGCGCGGAGAAGAATTCAAACATCTGCTCGATTTCTCTCACGTCCGTTTCCCGATAAACGGTTGTGTTGGTGGCGACCTGATAGCCGAGGATCTTCGCCATCCGAACCGCCTCAACGCATTCCTTGAACACACCTTCACGTTCAACGATCAAATCGTGCGTGTTTTCCAAACCATCAACATGAATATTCCAGTAAAGCCACTTTGTGGGCTTGATGGTCGGCCGGCCGTCTGATTTGCCTTTCCGGATTGTTTCTGCGTCCTTTTCGGAAATCAGTTTCTCTGCCAATAGTTTTGCTAGCGTGGGCTCCAGGGAACGCGAATAGCTGCCCGCCAGATAGTCCTTGAGCTTCCTCCGCATAAACACGCCGTTCGTGCAAATGTACACGATGCGCCCCTGGCCGAGAAGTCCGCGCACAAGTTCTTCGATCTCGGGATAGATGAGGGGCTCTCCTCCGCAAATCGAGACCATGGGCGCCTCGCATTCCTGCGCGGAAGTCAGGCAATCCTCAAGGGTCATCATGTCCTTGAGGCTGGTGGAGTATTCGCGGATGCGACCGCAGCCGGTACAGGTTAGATTGCAGGTATGCAGGGGCTCGAGCTGCAACACCAGCGCGAACCTTGGCGTGCGCCGCAGTTTGTGCTTGATGATGTGACGGGCGATTTTCGCCGTCAGGGCGAGTGGGAATCGCATAACCTGAATCTCAAAATTGAGCGCGCTCTTTGATCGGCTCGTCGGCTAGCAGAAAGCTGTTCGTATAAGCGGGCGGAGGATCGGTTTGCAGCAGCCCCGGCAGGAAGAATGATGCTGGCGAAACGTTCTGAGACGCATTGACGCCGCTGCATCCGGCGCCGAGCGACAATACGGCTGCAAAGCCTGCCAATCGCAACATTTTCCATTTTAATCTCACTAATCCGCCAGTATAAACTGGGTCGTGCGGTTCGCAACTTCTAATTCAGGACCTGTTGGCCCTGGCTTCGACCGGCCGGCGGCGCCGGGGTCCCGCTCCTGTCCGGGTCGCTATTTTCGCGTTGGGATGGTTGCGTTTGCGCTCTGGTTCCAGGCTTGCCTGGGTCTCTACGCTCAAGACGACTCAGCTCCTGCAGTTCCCCAGTCACCACCGGAAGCTTTCGCTGCCGCGGCTAAAAAGGCCTGCCGGGAAGCGCGAACGCGCTACGAGACGGCCCGGCACAGCGCTGAAACCGCCTGGCAATTCGGTCGCGCATGTTTCAATTTGGCCGATTATGCGACCAACCACACCGAGCGCGCGGAAATTTCGCAACAAGGAATCGCCGCGTGCCGTGAAGCCATCGCCAGCAAGTCTAACTCGGCTCCAGCCCATTACTATTTGGCGGCTAATCTTGGCCAACTGGCGCGAACCAAACGCATGAGCGCCCTCAATATGGTGGATCAGATTCAGGCCGAATTTCGCATCGCGCGTTCGTTGGACGAGTCTTATGACTATGCGGGGCCGGATCGTGGTCTTGGATTGCTTTACCGCGACGCCCCCTCTGTGATTAGCATCGGCAACCGCAGCAAGGCCCGGCAACACCTGGAACACGCTGCAGAACTTGCCCCGCAGTTTCCTGAGAACCGATTGAACCTTTTGGAGACATATTTGAAATGGGGAGAACGCGGTAACGCGCGTAAGGAATTGGTTGCGCTCCAGAATCTGTGGCAAGAGGCGCGGGCCATGTTCGCGGGTGAAGCATGGGTGCCCAGTTGGGCCGATTGGGAACCGCGGCTGAAGAAAGCTCGGAAAAAGATCGAGGATCCACCAAAAGCGCTGGAAACCCCGCGACACGGGTAGCGAACCGATCAAGCCGGCACCACTGCTATCCAGCTCGCTTGACCGAATTTGGCTTTGAACCTTTCAGCCAACTCTTCCGCAGCGCTCAGGTTATGCGCCACAGCGAAAGTCGTTGACCCGCTGCCGGACATAAGAGTTGCAACCGCGCCGTTTGCGCGGAGAAAGTCTTGAAACAGGGCCAACACCGGATACTTATCAAGCGCAGGTGCTTCAAGCGAATTGTAGAACTCCGTTCCAGCCGTCTCAAGGTCGCCGGCCCCCAACCGGGAGACGAGTTGCTGTGCGCGCCCGGCCCGGCCATTTAACGCATCTGGAAAACGTGCCAGCTGTTGATAGGCCCAGGCCGTGGCAATGCCAAAACCGGGATGAACCAGTAGAAATGCGCACCCGCGCAGAGTGGAAAAACAATCAAGCGGTTGAATCTTCTCTCCGCGCCCGGTTGCCAGCGCCGGTTTGCTTTGCAGGAAAAACGGAACGTCGGAGCCCAAAAACGCTCCTATTTGTTGCAACTGTTCCAGCGTGAGCGACCCGCCAAAGAGTTCGTTCAACCCAAGCAACGTGGTCGCTGCGTTGCTGCTGCCCCCGCCCAAACCCGCCGCCAGCGGGATCTTTTTTTTTAGATGGATGCGAACACCGTCTTTAATTTTTGCGGCGCGCAGGAACAGATCAGCCGCTCGATAAGCCAGATTTTGCGAATCCGTCGGCAGGCCGGCTCCACTGCAGGTCAACTGAATGCCCCGGCTTGTTCGTGTAAAGCTTAACTGGTCGTAAACCTGAACCGGATGCATCACGCTCTCAAGCTCGTGAAAACCATCCGCCCGTTTGCCGAGAATATTCAGCAACAGGTTGACTTTGCAGGCGGATGTCTTCTCCAGCGCCATTTGCTTCTTCCAGTATCTAGGAATTTAACTTGGCCCGTATAATAGAAAAAGGCGCCAACAACTCAATGCTGACGCCATCAAAATTGTCACTGCTCCCCGGGTTTATGGAGCGCTAAAAATTGAAAAACGGCTGCCAGGCACGAAAGGCGCCACATCTCCTCCGGAAAAGCCCAGTTGGGTGTCTGTGGCAAACGTGGAATCTTCTATGATGCCGGGTTTGTAGCTATCCGGCCACACTGGGTTTGGAGCCAAGTAGTCCGTAAAAACGGGGCCATAAGGCGGAAGCGGGGCGGTCGCGATTTCATACACGCCAACTCCTGTTCGCGCCAGCGTGCGGGTCAACCCGCGAAAAAGACCCGTGGTGCAACCCGCGGAGGATCCGTCAAACAATGTGGTTTGCTCCACGCTCCGGCGCAGTTCTCCCATCCGGACAATTTCGCATGTGTTGCTCACGCCGCGCCCGAATTTTTTTTCCGTGTTGGCACAACCAGTTGCCATTACTCCGGCAATCAACGGAGTTGCGAGAAAGAGGAATGTGTTCCGCATAAAGTTTTTTCGTTATTCAGCGCTGCTCAATGAAATCCAGCGCTATTTGACGTTATTCCATGCATTCCGACGTTTTCCAATCGCATTCGCTGTCGGTCCACTGCCAGCCGGCATCACCCGGTGGCACCCGGCGCACACTACCTCCACTGAGCATAAGTTGTAAAGGGAGTTCTGCAAAAAGAATCTGCCCTGGTTCCGTGCCGCTGCCCGGCCTGCGGACTATTTCAGACGGCTGTCGTACAGGAGCTTCAGAGTGAGGGCAAGGACCACGGCGATAAAAATCGGCCGGATGAATTTCGTGCCGCGGACAATCACCATGCGCGACCCCATCCTTGCGCCCAGAAGCTCCCCGACACCCATTGCCAAGCCCATGCCGAAGTAAACGTTTCCGCCCAGGAGAAAAAAGGCGAGCGAGCTGGCGTTGCTGGCCAAGTTCATTACCTTGGTGTGGCCGGTTGCCCGGGTCATGTTTAAGCCAAGCCCGAGCATGAACGCCATCGTCCAGAAGGTGCCAACGCCCGGACCGAAAAAGCCGTCGTAAAACCCGAGGGACAACCCGAACAGAAGGTCAAACCAGCCGCGCGCCATGCGGGGATG
Source organism: uncultured Verrucomicrobiota bacterium (assembly GCA_903873945.1). GTDB lineage: Bacteria > Verrucomicrobiota > Verrucomicrobiia > Limisphaerales > UBA8199 > CAIQQM01. The sequence continues at coordinate 54,821 of CAIQQM010000227.1, read as the reverse complement.
CAGGTCTTTTTCGCCAAGACGCGGTTTCAGGAGGGTGTAAATCGCCGCAACGATCAGCAGGATGGGAATCGCGCGTTGCAGAAATGCCGGGGCCACCCGCTGCACGGCGAGTGTGCCCAGCGCCGCGCCAAGCATTGAAAGCAGGAACCCCCGCCCGCAATCCTTGAGCGAAACGGTTTTGGCGTCCGCGTAATGCCAGGTGGCGCTGGTAGCGCCGAACGTCGCCTGCAGCTTGTTCGTGCCAAGGGTGTGCCGGGGATCCAAACCCAAGCTCAGCAACACAGGAACGGTAATCAACCCGCCGCCACCAGCAATGGAATCCACGAATCCGGCGACCAACCCGGTTCCGACCAGGAGCGGCAGCTGCCACAGTTCGAACATAGTTTTTGCTGAACCGGCTTATCGCGACCGCAGCGGATCGGCCATGAGGTTCGCCAAAAGGCGCCCCGGGCATCGGGGCATGACGGAAAGATGCCTCTCCGGGTGGAAAAAGTGAAGCTAATGAATTTTGTTCTTTGACAACGGGCTTTAGCCGGGAATTGATTGGGGCAGTTGAGAGCTGAGCGGTCAGGCTTGTCAACGCGACACCTTTCCAGCTAAAAAATGGGTGTGCCAAAGTTCCCAACCAGCTAAGGCTGAGCAGTAATCCAGGGAATCCTATGTGCAGCCCAGTGACCAAATCCAACCCCGCACCGACGATGTCACTTGCCACGACAATGGGGGAGTCGCGTTTCCCCGTGTGGTTGGCTGCGGCATTGCTGGTGCTAGTGACGATTGCCCTTTACTGGCCGGCAACGCGATGTGACTTCGTCAACACCGATGATCCGGACTATGTCACTGCGAATCCGCATGTTCTGGGCGATCTGAACTGGGAGGGCGTGAAATGGGCTTTCCTGAACCCTGTGTCCTGCAATTGGCACCCCTTAACGGTGCTGTCCCATATGGTGAATTGCCAACTCTTCGGTTTGAATCCATGGGGCCATCATTTGACGAACGTGCTGTTTCACGCCCTCAACGCCGCACTGGTCTTCGCGTTGTTCCGACAGCTGACCGGTGCGTTCTGGCGGAGCCTGATGGTGGCGGCGCTGTTTGGGTTACACCCGTTACATGTGGAATCGGTTGCGTGGGTGGCGGAGCGGAAGGACGTGTTGAGCGCGTGCTTCGGGTTGCTCGCGCTCATTTTTTACGCCCGTTACGCACAGAAAGTCACGAGTGGCGAGTGGCGAGTGGCGAGTGGGGATTCTCTGAATCCATCCTCCTACCTTCGCCCTCTCACGTCCGTCCATTACTGGCTGTCGTTATTCTTTTTCACATGCGGCCTGATGAGCAAGCCGATACTGGTAACGTGGCCCTTTGCCATGTTGCTGCTCGATTATTGGCCTCTGCGTCGCTTTGAATTTTCGACTCTCGACTCTCGACTCTCAATTATTTGGCGCTTGATGGCGGAGAAAATCCCGTTCTTTGCCCTCGCTGCGGCGGCGAGCGTCGTGACCTTTGTGGTGCAGAAGGTCGGAGGCTCCATTGTGGCAGGCGGAAGCTTGCCACTCGGCCTGCGCAGCGCGAACGCCCTGGTTTCCTACTGCCGCTATTTGGGAAATATCTTCTGGCCTAAGGATATGGCTGTTCTCTATCCACACCCTGGGGAATGGCCAATTGAGGAGGTGTTTCTGGCTGGTGTGTTGATCTTGGGCATTTCGGTGATTCTTTTTATAAAGCGGCGGCGCTATCCGTTTTTGCTGATTGGGTGGCTGTGGTTTTGCGGAATGCTGGTGCCGGTGATCGGATTCGTACAGACGGGCTCACAAGCGATGGCGGATCGGCATACTTATCTTCCATCTCTGGGAATGCTGATGTTCGCGGTCTGGGGCGCTTACGAACCGACCAGGCGCTGGCGGTATCATGTGATTGCGTTGTCCATGGCGGGTTCGGCGGCGCTCGTCCTTTGCCTCGCGTTGACGCGGCAACAGATTGGTTATTGGCAGGACAGTGAAACCCTCTTTCGGCATGCGCTCGAAGTCACGGAGAACAATTACGTCGCTCATTACAACCTCGGCACCGCCCTTGGCATAAAAGGACAAACTGACGAAGCCATCATCCAATTCCATGAAGCTATCCGCCTGAACCCGGATTACGCCGACGCCCACGACAATCTCGGCGTCGGCCTCGTCAAGAGAGGGCAAATCGACGAGGCCATCATCCAATTTCAGGAAGCCCTCCGCCTGAAACCGGATGACCCCGAGGTTCACAACAATCTCGGAACCGCCCTTGGCATGAAAGGCCAAACCGAGGAGGCCATTATCCAATTCCGGGAAGCCCTCCGCCTGAAACCGGATCACGCCAACGCCCGGAACAACTTGGGTTTCGCGCTTGGCAGGAAAGGCAAGCGCGACGGGGGTATAAGGTAATATGACTCGGTCGCGTTTTCCGGTGTGGCTGATGGCGGTAATGCTGGGGCTCGTGACGATTGCCCTTTACTGGCCGACAACGCAATGCGACTTCCTCCAATGGGATGACGACCTCTTCGTCACTTCGAATGTTCACGCCCAAAACGGACTGACGTTTGAAAGCCTAAAATGGGCATTCTTGAATCCTGTGGCTTGGAATTGGCACCCCATAACGATGTTGTCCCACATGGTGGACTGTCAACTTTTCGGGTTGAAACCCTGGGGCCATCACCTGACCAGCGTGTTGCTGCACGCCATCAACACCTTTCTGGTCTTTCTGTTGCTGCGCCGCCTGACGGGCGCGCTCTGGCGGAGCCTGATGGTGGCGGCCCTGTTTGGATTGCACCCGGTGCATGTGGAATCCGTTGCCTGGATTGCTGAGCGGAAGGATGTGTTGAGCATGTGCTTTGGCCTTCTCGCGCTGCTGTTTTACGCCCGTTATGCGCAGCGGCGCTCGCAGGGCGCGGATCACGAGTCGCCAGCCGCTCGTTCGAAGTTGGAAGTTGGAAGTTCGATGTTGGACGTTCAATCTTCCTCAGCTATCAACTATTCACTGTCCCTCTTCTTCTTCGCCCTCGGCCTGATGAGCAAGCCAATGCTGGTGACGTGGCCCTTCGTCATGTTGCTGCTTGATTACTGGCCCCTTCGCCGGTTCAGGTTCTCAATGCCGCCCGTTGGACGTTCGAAGTTCGTCTTTTCTCATCCGTGTTTAATCTTGGGAAGCCGACCTTCGGCTGTTCAATCCGTGGCTAATAATCCGGGTTTGTGGCGCCTGGTGTTTGAGAAAATCCCGTTCTTTGCCCTCTCGGCGGCGGCGAGCGTTGTGACCTTCGTCGTGCAGAAAAAGGGGGGCGCTGTGATGCCGGTTGAAAACCTGTCACTGAGCGCGCGCAGCGCGAACGCCCTGGTTTCCTGCTGTCGCTATCTTGGGAAGATGTTTTGGCCGACGGATCTGGCCGTTTTCTATCCGCACCCCGGGCACTGGCCGATTGGGGAAGTGCTTCTGGCGGGTGGGGTGCTGTTGGGTATTGCAGTGCTTTTTATTGTGAAACGGCGGCAATATCCGTTTTTGCTGATGGGCTGGCTGTGGTATTGCGGAACCCTGGTGCCCGTGATCGGGTTGGTGCAAGTGTTCACCCAAGCAATGGCGGATCGGTATGCCTATATTCCGTCGCTTGGTGTGCTGCTCCTCGCAACCTGGGGCGCTTACGAACTGGCTAGGCGTTGGCGGCATCATGTGATTGCGTTGTCGATGGTGAGTACAGCGGCGCTCGTCCTCTGCCTGACATTGACGCGGCAACAGATAGGGTATTGGAAGGACAGCGAAGCCCTTTTCCGGCATGCGCTCAAAGTCACGGAAAACAATCCCTTCGCGCACAACAGCCTCGGCGTCGCCTTGGTTAAGAAAGGCCAAATCGACGAGGCGATCTGCCAATTCCGGGAAGCTATCCGCTTGAAACCCGATTACGCCGGGACCTATAACAATCTCGGTGTCGCCCTGGTTAAGAAAGGCCAAATCGAAGAGGCGATCAACCAATACCGGGAAGCCATTTGCTTGAAACCGGATGACGCCGATCCCTACAACAACCTCGGCGCCGCTCTCGGTAGGAAAGGCCACATCAATGAGGCGATACGCCAATTCCAGGAATCCCTCCACTTTAAACCGGATTACGCTGAAGCCCACTACAACCTCGGCACCGCCCTCGCCATGAAAGGCCAAATTGACGAGGCGATCTGCCAATTCCAGGAAGCCGTCCGTCTGAAACCCGATTATGCCGAGGCCCGCAAGAACCTTCGAAGCGCCCTCCTCAAGAAAGACCAAACCGACGAGCCAATAAAATAATTCCGCGAGGTCACCCGCTAAAACCGGATGACGCCAAGGCCCTCATTTAATGCCGACTTGGGCAGGTTGCCATCCGGCGGTACGCGGTTGCGCGTATTATGGAGAAGTCCCGTCCGTCTCGGGGAGCGGAGAAAATTGCGGCGCTTTCGTTTTCGTCAGCGGGACGTAGAACAGCCGAACGCTTTTGCCCTCAGGAGCGGATTGGTACTGGAACAGCCCGAAGACCAGCGAGCATTTCTTGGAAGCGGGAGCAGTCTCATGCCGATAAAGGTTCCAAAGCAATGATTGGCTTGCCGTTCCGGTGCGAGCGTTTTTCTCGGACCGCCAGAGCGAATAAACAGGAGAGTATTCGCGCTCGATGTTCTCGTTTTCTGGCAAAAAAGGCTCAAGAACAGAGAGGATCTGCAGGCGGGTGTTCCCATTGAACTCGCGGTGGTGGGTGAAGAAAGGCCAAAAAGCGACGCGCCGGCGGGAATCGCCCGTCTTGGTATTTTTATCGCTCCCGTCCGAATAGAGGAAGAAGAGAATGCGGGTCCGGTGGTGATCGAGCGGGTCGGCGTGAATGCTGTTGTGTTTATAGAATGGCCAGAGGTAGAAATCGCTCTCAATGGACGGACTGTGCGAGCGGCTGAAGAATGGCCAAACACGTGAGGTCGTCTTGCCCTCGCCGCGCGCGAACTCGATAAAAGGCCATGGGGCATCCCATTCACGATACTTTTTCTCCCGGTCATCCACATGGGAAAAGAAAGGCCAGATGACGGCCGTCGAGTCACGCTGCGGAGAGCGTAAAAAGGTATAGCACGGAATGAAACCCTCTTCATGCTGGGGATTGTCGGTCCCCAACCCGCCATAGTTATTGAAAAAGAGCGGCCAAAGCACAAAAAGCTTGTCGTGGCCGCCAATGGTTTCGACTTCGTTGAAGCCGTTGGTCCGCGTCGTGACTTCCTTATGCTCGTGCCCGGCAAAAGGCCAGGCCTGCCACCCGGACAATTTGTCGCCGTGCCGAAGGTGAAAAATCGGGTAGCCATAATTATCCGTTACGACATCGGCCTTGCGGGTCTGGCTGTAGAAGGGAAACAAGACAATGAAGATATCATCGCGAAAAAGGCGGTGTTTAAGGTGCCCGTAGATGGGCACAAAGGCGGTATAGTTCTGGCCGGGATCAGAGGAGCGCTGCTGGAAATACAGGGGAAACAGCGTGAACCGGTCACGAACGGTCTCCGTCTGGGTGGAGCCGCCGGCAAAGCTGAGCAATTGGCAGAACTGCCAGCGGTACTGGGTGCCATAGCGTGCGTAACTCAACACCGGGTAACCAAATGAGTATTCGACGGATTCAGTAGCCGGATCCTCCTCGCAAGCAAAGAAGGGGGGCACCGCCCAGATACTCTGAGTTTCCTCTTCCTGGTTGTAATAAAACGGACCCAGCGCCTCGGTCCGGTGCCCGGGCGCAAGCGTCAGGCTGAACTCATCGAATAATGGCCCGATATGAAAAGCATCGGCGCCGAAGCTGCGAAGGGGCAGTGCCAACAGGGCGAGAAGCGAGCATAGAAAGGAAAAACAGAAAAACCGGCCTCCGAGAACTGAAGCAAACTGTGACAGCAGGAGAAGAAAAGACTGTGGCGCAGAATTCACTTCAAGCAAGCTGGCGCGTCCGCGCGGTTCTTTTGTGCCTGCCCGAAAGCGATCTTCGGTACCTGCCACAGTTAAATGGGAATTGACCACAAAAAAGTTGTTGCTGCGAAAAATTGGCCTCTCACGTTGCCACTACCACCAGCGATAACGTTACCGATTTATCGTTTTTGTTTGAAACTCGCCTTTTTAACATAAATGTTGACATTATATCGCATTGCTTTAATCTTTTCACATACTTGAGGTTTCGGCCTCGGTTCCTCCCGACCCAGTGTCGATCGTGCATTGTCGGCACTGGGTCGATTTTTCTACATCGCCGGCATCTCTCTTCAACGCATTCTTTCTCGACAACAGATTCAACAACGCCGGCAGAAAAGTTAAGGCGGCGATCATACAGGTCATAAGGCCGGTGGCCATGACATAACCTAGGCTCTCAATTCCCCGATGTTTGCCAAGAGTAAGACTGCCGAAACCAGCAATGGCCGTCAACCCGGATACGAGAACCGCTTTGCCGGTGCTGCGGGCAAAAATGCTGGGAGTCTGTTCTTCGGCAAAGCGGTTGAGAATGTGGATCCCGTTGGTGACACCGATGCCGATGACAAGGGGAAGGGTCATGATATTCGCCGGATTGAGGGGCACTTTGAACCAGGCCATGAGGCCACCCAGCCACACCGAACCCACGGCGACCGGCATGAGGGCCAAAACGACACAGAGTGGGCTGCGGAAGTGGAGGAGAACAAGAATGACAATCGCAGCCAAAGACCAGCGTGCGGCTTCTTCGTAGCTGCTCTTGAGCAGATCGGTATAATAATAGAGCTGGACGGGAGTGCCTGTGACCTCTGGATAGACCGGCGTGAGCTGGTCTATGAATTCCTTCTGATTCTGCCTGTCCCAGGCATCTTTTTTGGGGCTAACCATCAGCAGATATTTGCCGGTGACACCGATAAACCGGTCGTGCAGAGCCTGGGGCAGATCCTTCACGCGCAGAGGCGCGCGATTGTCCTGGTGTTGCAAAGCATCAAAGGTTTCACGAAGGTCGTCGAAAAGTGCCTGCTGGAAATCGGCAAGCTTCAATGCATGGGCCTCCCGGGTGGCAGAGTCGCCCCGCAACATTCCCTTGCGTAAATTTTCAACGGCGTCACGCAAGGAAAGCAACTGCTTGTTCAGGGCCGGCTCTTCCTTTTGTGTCTCGTCGCAAGCCGCGCCCAGGTAGCCGTATAACGAATAGAGCGTGCCGCTCAGTTCAAGAATGTTGACGGGGCGCGGATCGGGCAGCTGAAAGTCTATTGAGGAGAGGGTCTGTTTGATCTCGCCAACTCGAGCCAGCTTAACGGTTTGGTCCTCAGCCAGGAACTTGGTCATGGACTCAACGCCTGCCACCGCGGAAAGATTCGTGATCTGCCGTTCGAGGCTGATGGCCTGCTCGAGATTTGTGGCAATAACCGCCGCATAAAGAACGGACTTGGCCGGCGCGTTGGTGGCATCGAGGCCGGGGGCTGAATTGGTCGCGTAAATAAGTTTCTTTTCAAACTCCACCGCTGGCAAACCCGCGCTCTGCATATTCAGCAGGTTGTAATCGAAATAGACCTTGTGGAGTTGAGTGGCGGCGAGTGCGCATAGGGCGAGCGTGATAATGGTGACCCACCAGGGCCGCTGCAGCCAAAAATTTTCGATGCGCGCCCGGCGGACATCGAAAGCGCCCGGAATATGGTTGCTGACATTCTGCCGTCCGCGAAGCAACAGCACCGGCAGCATGGTCATCATTGGGACAAGGCAGATAAGCAGTCCTCCGCCACAAATAATGCCCATTTCCTGAATGCCCTTGAAATTGGTAAAGCCCATGGCGAGAAAGGCGCCGGCGGTCGTGAAAGCCCCCGTGACAATGCCCTTGCCGGTGAAAACCATGGCTTTGGTCAGGGCAACCTCCTCGCCTTTCCCGTGACGCAGCTCTTCCTCATAGCGGGAGATCAAATGGACCCCGTAGTCAATCGCCAGGCCAATCAAGATCGGCACGAAGGTGATGGTCAGGATATTCAAGTGACCGATGACGAGGGTCGCGAAGGCCAGCGTATAGGCCAGGCCGACGATCAGACAGAGGGTCGCCTTCACCGGCCGGCCGGTTTCCTGGTAGCCGTAAATGAAGATCAGGGCACAGATGACCAAAGAAGCAATGGCAGCCACGGTTGTGTCTCTTTGCGATTGTGCCATTTCGTCGTGTTCCAGCACCGGTTCGCCTGTCAGGCCAACATTGAGCCCCGGCACTTCCGCTTTGGTTTCCTGCACGAGCGCGCGCAAGCGCTCGACCGCGGCAGAGTTCAGCTCTTCACGTGGCGCCTGAGCCGTCACCAGGTAAATGCGGCCGCCGGCAAAAGTGATGTAAATCTGCTGCTCGGCGTCTTCATCGGGATTGAATAGGGCCGTGACTCCGGGCGACGGGGGCGTGCCCGGTCGGAGCAAACAGTCCTTCGCTTGATTTACGATGCGTTCGAGTGCCGGCAACGCTTTGACGAGGGAATCATTTTGCGCGTTCTGCTCCCGTTTGGCGGTACGGAACTGCGCGTTGATCATGTCAAAAAGGGACATCAGGTTGGTCGCGCGGGTGAATTGCGCGATAAAAGGACGATAATCCTCAAGTGTCTTTTTTAGCTCGGCCAAATCATCCTCCGGCACGAATAACAGCGCCTTTGAACCCAGCATTTTCAAATCGCCCTTGTAAAAAACGTCGTGGAAAAGATTGGGTTCACCGTCGAGCTTTGCTCCCAACCGTTCGACAAACTGGCGGTTTTTCTCCGGACTCTCGCTCTCGACGACAACTACCAGGTCGTCCTGGGTGGGAAATTCCTTTTTGAACCGGAGGAAATTCTGATGGTATTTTTTGTTGGAGCCGACCAGGTTGTCGCGGCTGACGTCGAATTCAAGGAACTTTACGGTGTAAAGAATGCAAAGGACGAACAGGACCAGTTGTGGGTACAGGAACGCGCGCCGATAGCGCAGGATCGCCCGGGTCAGCCCGGTGAGCCAGCGCGCAACTAGAGAGTCCTCTGTAAGTTGTTTAATCTTCATTGGCGCGCGCGGCCCGGAACCGGTGGATCTTCGTCTCTAGTCGGGAAATTCGGCATTCGAATAAACGTCTTTGACGTCATCGTGGTCTTCGAGAGCATCAATCAGCTTATTGACCGACGTAATGGTGTGCTCATCGGGCAACGGAACGGTGATGGTGGGCAATTCGGTAATGCCGGCGACGTCCGCTTTGATGCCTTTGGCCTCAATTTGCTTGTGGACAGCCTCAAAATGGGCGGGGTCGGTGATGATTTCATATCCCTGCGGTTCGGCTTTGAAATCCTCCGCCCCCGCGTCGAGGGCGACTTCCATCAACTGGTCTTCGTTGGCCGCGGCGCGTGAAATGATGATCTGCCCCTTGCGGTGAAAAAACCGGGTAACGGATCCGGCGGTGGCGATCGTGCCGCCGCTTTTGGTGACAATACTGCGAATTTCGGAGGCGGTGCGGTTGCGGTTGTCTGTGCTCACCTCGACCAGCAAGGCCACACCATGGGGCCCGTAAATCTCGTAAGTCAGGTCCTCGAAGTTTGCCGCTTCGCCGCCGCCAGCGCCCTTTTTAATGGCCCGGTCGATGTTGTCGCTCGGCATGTTTGCGCCGCGGCATTTGAATAAGACCATCCGCAGCCTGGGATTCATGCCCGGATCCCCGCCGCCGAGCTTGGCCGCAATGGTGATTTCCTTGCTTAGCTTGGAAAAGATCTTCCCGCGCTTGGCATCAATGGCGCCTTTGAAGTGCTTGACCTTCGACCATTTACTGTGTCCGGACATAATTTGCTGTCAGTTCCCGATGAAAATCTGTCAGGCCGTGAGCCGGCATGGGTTGTGCCCTCGACGGCCCTCGCTTAGCCGGCGCGTTCGACCTGCACAGCGGTGCCATAGCACAAGACTTCAGTGATCCCGGCCGAAATCTCTGTGGCATCGTAACGAACCCCGACAACGGCATTGGCGCCCAGCTCCCCGGCGTGAGTGATCATTTGATTGAACGCATCTTCGCGCGCCCGTTCGCAGAGCGATGTGTACAGCGAGATGTTCCCGCCGAATATGCTCTGAATGCCTGCGGCGAAATTGCCCACGATCGACCGGGAGCGGACGATGATGCCGCGCACGACACCGAAGGATTTGACGACCCGGTAACCCGGCAATTCAAATGTCGTTGTGGTCAAAGGATGTGTCTGGCTCATATCTCGCTCCATAGAATACGAATCCCGGGTTGAGAAAAAGGGAATTCTTGCGGGATGAGGCCGCGAGCCGGGGATTTCGCCGAAGGCAATCCGGGTCTGACGATTCCGGGACGGTGGGGTTTTATTTATGGCTCTGGCGTTTGCCGCAGGTCGGCAAGGGCTTTGAAACATTGATCCCATGCCGCAGACAATAGGCGGTGTAGTGGACGTATTTATCCGCCCAGCCCCTCAGGTCCGCTCGCTCGGTTGCCGTCAACGCGCGCACTATTTTTGCCGGGGCGCCCAGCACCAGCGAGCCGGGCGGAATTTTCATGCCCTGAATCACCAGAGCATTCGCGCCGATGATGGATTGTTTTCCGACAACCGCGCCGTCAAGAACGGTTGCGCCCATGCCCACAAGAACCTCGTCGCCAATGGTGCAGGCGTGCAGGATTGCCGCATGACCAACCGTAACGTAATTGCCAAGAATGCAAGGAAAGTCATCGGCGAGATGCAGAACCGCGTTGTCCTGAATGTTGGTATGATGGCCGACGATGATCCGGTTGATATCGCCCCGCAGAACCGCGCCATACCAGACACTCGAACTTTCGCCCAAAGTGACATCACCCAGGACGACGGCCCCGCTGGCGATGTAAACACCTTTGGCGAGAGTCGGTTGTTTGCGCAAGAACGCGCCTAATTGTTTGTCGAATGATTTCATTTTTTGCTCAAAGTCATCTCGGAATCAGGATTCTCGCCGGCCAATGGCAACCGGGTGCTTCAGTTCCTGCCCGGATCGAAAATTCTCTTCTAAAACCTGTGCTTTGCTGAATCTGCCTTTCGCGGCGCAACATAACCCACATCGGCGGGACACGGCCAATTGAATTTCATTCGAAGTGCGGTATAGGTAATCTGGGCAAAGAGTTATGACAAAGCACGCTCCCTGCCGTCCAGTCCAGCCGCGCCGAAGGCTCCCGCGCTCGTTCAAGGATTTTACCCCGGCAAAGCATTTCAATCCCCGCACCTTTTTCCGCGAGATGATTTGGAAAGCCCTGCTCACGCGGCGGACTGGCCAGCACCGCCTGCCCGCGTTTCCCAAACTCAATTATGGCCAGGTCGCAATCACCTGGATCGGGCACGCATCGTTCCTGGTGCAGTTTACGGACCTGAATGTGCTCATCGATCCCAACTTCGCTAACTGGCTTTTCCTGCTGAAGCGGATCAAGCGCGCCGGGTTGAAAATCGGAGACCTGCCGCCAATCGATCTGGTGCTGCTGACTCACGCGCACTTCGACCATTTTCACAAGCCGACCCTGCGGCGATTGCCGCATCCGAAGATTGGGGTGATGCCTTGGGGCGTGGGCGACCTGGCGTATAACCTCGGCTTCGGGCGTGTGGTGGAATTGGAATGGTGGGAGAGCCTGTCTCACCGGAATTGGAAAGTAACTTTAACGCCCTGCAAACACTGGGGCGCTCGTATCCTGCGCGACCTGCACCGCGGCTACGGCGGATTTGTGCTGGAGCATCAGGGCCGGCGCATTTACCACGCAGGCGACAGCGCCTACTTCGATGGCTTCAAGGAAATCGGGAAAGTTTGCGAGCCCGAGATCGCGTTGCTGCCTATCGGCGCCTATCAACCCGAGTCCTTTCGCCATATGCACATGGGACCCGAGGAGGCGATCAAGGCGTTTAAAGACCTGCGGGCGCAATGGCTGGTGCCGATGCATTTCGGCACATTCAAGCTTTCGTTTGAAGACATGGACGAACCGCCGCGCCGCTTGCGCCTGGTCGCAAGGGAGCAAAGCCTGACCCACCGGGTCAAGATCCTCGAAGAAGGTGTGCCGCAGGTGTTTTGAGGGCTGATGGCGAGGGGCGCGCTGGCGCCGTTTTAACGCTTCCTGGTATGCCTGGTTCTGGCGTTCGACGCGGCCGTGCCCGATTCCGTTGCCGCTTGAAAGGCGCCCGCGATGACGCTCTGCTCAGGATCGGGCAGGGCAAGAAAGATGGTTCCCGGCACCACGCCGTTTGTCATCTCTCCCAATTCCAACTTGAGGGCGTAGCCGGAGGAAAAATTCTTGAATTGCGGCGGGGAAACCACAGTGGGTTTCCAGAGTTTGGTGACTCGCGGGATGCCGGCGCCTTTCATCTCGCTGGAGATGTCGAACGTCTGGCCGCCGAGTTTCTCGCCGGGTTTGAGATGAAGATAGACCAGGATGGAGCGGTCGGGCGAAGCGATCTGGCCCTGAATGAAATGCAACACCTGGGCGCCGCCAACCGGATCCACCCGCACAACGTCAGCCAGGAAGTCTGCGCCCGCGACCATGCCATTGACCCGGCCCTGGGGCGTTTTGACAGCGGCGAGGTCGAGCGTCCAAACCGGCGGATGCACCGCGTTGGCCGCGGCTTGAGCGGCGGCCTCGGCGGCAGCCTGCTCGTTGCTCACGTTCTGCGCCCGGGCTGCGGCTGCGGCGGCGTTTTGTTCCGCTTCGCGGGCTTTAGCCTGACGTTGCTGGTACCAGCCGTAGCCCAAAAAACCACCCAAACCCAGCACAACCAGCACGACGATGGGCGCCCCATAGGTGAGAACCGGATTCTTCTTGCTGGGCGGCGGCGGCGCCATGTTACGGATGGGGATATTGCGATTCTGGGGCGCGGGACGCTGGGTCTGGCCGAGAGAGAGGTTGGTGCCTCCTGCGGAAACCTTGGGCGCCAGCGGGTCTCCGGCCGCGGCGGCGGCAGCCGGGTTGGCGGGCACCTTTAGTGCGTTCTTGCAGGTGGGGCATTGGATTTCGTGTCCAGACCATGCCTCTTCGCAACAGATGTGTTGCTGGCACCGGGGGCATTCAAATGTCATCTCAGCCATAGGTCAATCACCCGAAGGATAATATCGCCCGGCAACATGTAAAACACAGATTGAACACTGCCTGAAAGTGGGTGTTCTTAATTATAAATGAATGAAGAATTTGCTTTTTGGCGCCGCTCGGTCGATTGCTGAATAGTTTTATCGCCAGCCCCGCCAACTCTTGTTTGAGATTGCACAATTTTGTGAGCATGGAAGTTCTGCATAGCAGCTGTTGACATTTATCAGGCCGACTGGATATGTTTCCAGCGAGGTAAACATGTATTACCCGGCAACTGTGTTCGGCAGCAATAGGGATATAATTATGAGACTGTCTCCTGCGATTAAGCACTCATTTCCAATCCTGGCTATCCTCGCCTTTTTGGCCGGGTGCGCGACGGAATCCCACCAGGCGCTGCAACCGCAGCAGGTGGCCTCGGCGGGCACGGCGTATTCGGGGCCGAAGAGCACCCTGATGGTTGGCAAATTCGACAACCGTTCCAGCTACATGCGGGGATTATTTTCCGACGGAGTGGATCGCCTCGGAGGGCAGGCGAAGGGCATCCTGATCACCCACCTGCAACAAACCGGACGTTTCAAGGTGGTGGACCGGGACAACATGGAGGAAACTGCGCGCGAGGCCTCCATCAAGGGGCAGCAACAGAAGCTTAGAGGGGCAGACTTTACGATCACAGGCGACGTCGCGGAATTTGGCCGCAAGGAAACGGGCGACGTGCAGTTGTTCGGCATTCTGGGCAGCGGCAAGCAGCAAGTGGCTTATTCCAAAGTGAACCTGAATGTGGTAGATGTGCTCACTTCGGAGGTGGTTTTCTCGGCACAAGGCGCCGGGGAGTACGCACTAAGCAATCGCGAGGTCATGGGGTTTGGCGGAACGGCGGGCTACGATTCCACGCTGAACGGAAAGGTGCTGGATCTCGCCATTCGCGAAGCGGTCAATCGGCTGGTGGAAGCCGTGGAACAGGGAAAGTGGAAACCCGCGAAGGATTGATATGCTGCGGACGGGCGCATTGCTGACCTTGCTGGCGCTATTGGCAGGCTGCGCCACCCCGACTATGTATTCGTGGGGCCGTTACGAAGATGTCGTTTACGCAATGTATGCGGCGCCGGACAAGATGCCCCCGGCAAGGCAAGTGGAACTGCTGGAGGAGGATTTCCAAAAAGCTCGGTCGAAGAACCGGCCGGTTCCCCCGGGATGGCACGCGCACTTGGGATATCTCTACTATCAGTTGGGCAAGGCGGATCAGGCGCGACAGGAGTTCCAGACCGAAAAAGCCCAATTCCCGGAATCCGGAGTGTTCATGGACCGGCTGCTGGGCAACCTTGCATCAAAATGAGAATCCAGTTCGTTCAAACCGTCCGGTGTGGCGCGCTGCTCGCGTTGATCCTCGCGGGCTGTGCCACCAAGCCGTACGATTACACAAACTTCAGGGCGCATCCTCCCCGTTCCATCCTCGTGCTGCCTCCCTTGAACGAGAGCACGGACATCGGAGGCACTTACGGCTACTTGTCGACCGTAACCCAGCCGGTTGCGGAAATGGGCTACTATGTTTTCCCGGTTGCCGTGGTGGACCACTTCTGCAAGGAAAACGGCATGCCGGGCGCCGGCGAAATGCATCAGGCGCCTTTGGACAAGATCCGGGAGATTATCGGAGCGGATGCGGTCCTCTACATCACACTCAAACAATATGGGACGAAGTACCAGGTGATCAACAGTGCCACCACGGTTTTGGCGGAGGCCAAGCTCGTGGACACGCGGACTGGAACGCTTCTTTGGGCGGGAACGCTCCTGGCACAGGATAACTCTGGCGGGGCGGGCAACATTTTCGGCGACCTGATTGTCGCCGTGGTCACGCAGGCGATCAACAAATCAACCGACCACGCCCACAACGTTTCGCGCATGGCCAACACGCAATTTGCCGTCAAGGACCATGGATTACTTCCAGGCCCCTACCATCCCAAACACGGCAGCGACTGAAATTGATAGATTGCTTTGGGGCGCCGCTCGACATTTTACGCTGCGCAGGTGAATACACATTGGATGCTTCTTCTCTGTCTCGGGTTGCTTTCCGGTCACCCAAAAACGAGGGCGGAATGAAAAAGGACTTGCAAATCTGTGGAGCAGGAACAAAATCACAAAAAGGTCTGCGTTTGTCGTGGGCATTTTATACCTTCAATCCACAACCGAGGAGAAATTAAAATGAAACGGAAATTCCTTATACTAATCAACTGCCTGATGCTTATGTCCTTATGTGGGTGTGTCTCTACGTTAATAGCGGAGAAAACTGCGTCAGTTGCAGCTCCGCCGAAAACCGAGGCATTTAGTTTTGATCTATCAACACCAGGGGCGGATATTGGCAAGTTAATAGTTCAATGTAGACAACCGTCTTACCAGATGTCCGTTGAAAAATATGCCATCAAAATCGACTCCACTTCTCCGCTGGTCATTTCCAAGCAAAGTGATACCGATGTGAAACTTGACGCCGGGAAGCATTCTCTAAAGTTTTATGCTGTGTCGAGTAATCCAGAAGAAAGTGAAAAGGTTTCTTTTGGCAAGCCCACCAAAAGAGAAATTGTTATAATTAAAGATCAAGAGCAAAAGCTGAAGTACACCGGACCATATCGGTTGTTCGGTGAAGGCAAGGTTGAGGTAATTCAATAAAATTGAATTTGATTTTGGGCGTCGCCCGACATTGTGCGCTGCGCGGGTGAGCTCTCCTGAGTGAGTTACGGGGCGTCTTTGGGCAAACGCACCGTTAGCGGTCCGGCGGTCACGCCGCCGCAGAAGGTAAGGCCCCCGCAACCGGGCTGTGGCCGGTTAATGCTGCGCTAAATTAAGCCCGGACCTTGGCGGCTCTGCGAAGTTCGACATGCCGGATCTTGCCGCTTATCGTCTTGGGTAACTCCCGCACGAACTCGATTTCGCGGGGATATTTGTAAACTGCGACAAGTTGTTTGCAATGGGATTGCAATTCGAGCTTTAGCTCGTCGGTTGCAGCAAGCCCGGCTCGCAAGACAACACACGCCTTCACGATTTGGCCGCGCAGCTCGTTGGGCTTGCCAATCACCGCCACGTCCAGAACGGCCGGATGCTCCATGAGGGCGCTTTCGACCTCGAACGGCCCGATGCGGTAGCCCGAGCTTTTGATCACGTCATCCTTCCTGCCGATGAATCTGAAATACCCGCCAGCATCCCTGGTGGCGCGGTCGCCGGTTAAATACCAGTCGCCGCGGAACTTAAGTGCGCTCTCTTCGGGGTTGAGCCAATACTCGGAGAAAAGACCGAGCGGGCGAAGGGGTTTGACGCGCACCGCGACCTCGCCTTCCTCGCCGTCGGGGACTTCGTTGAGATGCTCATCCAGCAGCGCGACGGTGAACCCCGGCGCGGCTTTGCCCATGGACCCGGGACTGACGGCATGACCCAGAGAGCGGAAATTGCCTATCAACACAACTGTTTCCGTCTGGCCGTAAGCCTCATGCAGCGTCAGACTGGTTGCGGCCTTCCAAAGGCTGAGTACCTCCGGGTTCAACGGCTCGCCGGCGGTGACACAATGCCGGAGGTGAGGAAACCGCCAGTTTGACAACGGCTGGCGGACAAGCAGCCGGAGGGCGGTCGGCGGCGCGCACCAGGTCGTGATGGGGAATTCAGCCAGCGTGCGCAGCGTGAGCGCGGGATCGAATTTTCCGGGGACATCAAGCGCGAATACGCAGGCGCCCATATGCCAAGGACCGTAAAGACTGGACCATGCGGCTTTGCCCCAGCCGAGGTCGGAAATGTTCCAGTGCAGGTCGTCAGGCCTAAGATCCAGCCACAATTGGCCAGTGAGGCGATGGCCGAGGCCATAGCTGGCCTGGCTATGGAGAACCATCTTGGGTTCACCAGTCGTGGCACTCGTGAAGTAGAGGATGCCGGGAGCGTCGCTACGCGTGCGTTCTCCATCGTAGCTCGTATCGGCTTCACGCACCCCGCGGTCGAAGTCGCCCCACCCCGGATGTTCGCCGCCGACGAGAAGACGAATGCAGGCGAACCCACCCACCTTGGCCATGCCATCCACGTTCGTAATGGCCGCGTGAATTTGGGCCGCGCCGAGCCGAAAGGCGACATCGCGAGGCGTGAGCAACAGAGTGGCTGGCACCGGAACGGCGCCCAAGCGGATGAGGCCAAGCATCGCGACCCACCATTCCGGCACGCGCGGCAGCATAACCAGGACACGGTCCCCGCGCCGGATACCGCGCGAGCGCAAAAAATTCGCCGCCTGGCAGCTTAACGCCGCCAATTGGCCAAAAGTGAACTTCTGCTCAACGCCGGTAACGGCGTTGACATGCCACAAAGCCGGAGCATCCGGGCGCTGTCGCGCCCAACGGTCAAAGACATCGCTGGCGAAGTTAAAATAGAGCGGCGTTTCCAGTGCTTCTGAGCTGCCCATGTGCATCGAAAAACAAATACGAAGGCCAGTCCTGAAAGTAAAGCTGTTGGCATCAAGGCGCGCGCGCCGGAGCAAGTGGCACTAATGGCGCAGCCTTCTCCGCCAGATACCATCAAACCCGCCGCGTCGACTACTGCCGCTCCTCCGCCGACACCGAAACCGTCCCCGCTCAACTCTCAGCCCCTAACCATCGGATGCCCCCTTCTCCTCACACCTCAGTTACCAATCACCAGTTATTGATAATTGATAGATGGCATGGATGCTGGCGGACGCGCAACGAAGTTGCTACGTCCACCAGCGAATGAATACTTACAAACGCAGTTCTAACTCTCAAGCTTGCGGAGAGCGTCCACAGAGGATTCCGTCGGTTTTCTGGCGGTTCTGACTTCATACCAATGGCTTTTGCGGGTGGCAGAGGGTGAGCGGCAATCGATTGTGAGGGGGCGATCCGGCAAGTGAATTTAAGCGAGGGGCGCATTTTTATGGCGGCAGGCATCCTGCCTCGGTTTCCTCTGCGTGTAAAAAATCCGCATTTGACCCTGGTTTTTCAGAGCCTTAGCGTTCTTGGCGTCTTTGCGAGCAATTCCCATTCGAAGCCTCACTTTCGCAATCCACAACCCATTTTCCCGGCGCGCGCCCCAAAGTCGGTGTCAAAAGGTCTCAAAAAGTCTCACGCAACAACAAATATCGCGATTTCACGCAGTGACGACCTCCACACAGAGAAAGGATACATGGATGTAAAAGTTTATAAGGCCTTGACGCCCCAACATTTTGTATGATACAAACCTGTTAACCACTATTAGCAGTGGATTCCGGTTTATGCGATGCCCTAAATGCGGGTGCCAGGATGACAAGGTGATTGATTCACGCGCCTCGAAAGAGGGGGCGACGATTCGCCGTCGGCGGCAATGCCTCGGATGCAGTCACCGGTTTACGACTTACGAGGAAATTGAGCGCGGGAACCTGCTGGTGCTGAAACGCGACGGGCGGCGGGAGGAGTTTTCGAAAGAAAAACTCCTGTCGGGTATCAAGAAGGCCTGTCAGAAACGGCCAATCAGCCCGAAAACCATCGAAGATTTGGTCGAGAAGATAGTGAATGAGGTGACAGATAAGTATGAGAAGGAAGTGGTCGGCGAAGTCGTCGGGAAGCTGGTGATGGAAGGATTGCGGAAGCTCGACGACGTCGCGTATGTGCGCTTCGCGAGTGTTTATCGGCGCTTCCAGGAAGCCACGGATTTTGTGCAGGAAGTGAAGAAGCTGGAGAATAAATAATGATTGCGCTGGCGTCAGATTGCATGCTTTTCCAGAAGGCAACAGGCGAAAGTGTGCCGTTGTCCGCGGGGATGATCCCCGTGGAGTTGGCGGGGGAGGCGGAGGGATTGTTCGATCCGGAGTTTGTCCAGCACGCCGCAGATGCGGTTTTCCACTATTTTAAGAGTGAATTGGGCCGGGAAACAGTGACGATGAGCGAGTTTTCCGGAGCGCTGGAGAAAGTCCTGTGCGGTTTTGCGCTCACGGCCAGGGCGGCAGCGGAAACCAGCGCTCAGCCGAAGGTGGCCGAGTCGGATTTGTGCCGTCTGGCCAGCGAATCAGGCGAGGGCTGCGAGCTGTTTTTCTTCCCGCGTCTGCGGGACGAGTTGCGGCAGCAGCTTCAGCAGATGCCGGCCGTGTTGCGGTTTCGGGGCCTTCGCGGGTGCGTGAAGCAACTTGCAGGAGCGCGCCGGTGGGGCTTGCGCTGCCAAGGCCTCGAGGAGCGAATCGTGGCTTACCTGCGGGAATGCCTGAGCGCCGAGGGCAAACCGGCTGATCTCGCGCTGGTGGTGGAATGAGTTTCGATTGACGAACGTGGCTCCTGACGGCAGGTTCACGCTGCCGTGAGCAAAACCCTGTTCGAGAAAATCATCGCACGCGAAATTCCGTCAACGATCGTCTATGAAGACGATTCGGTGGTGGCATTTCAGGACGTCAAACCGCAAGCCCCAACACATGTTCTAATTGTTCCGAGAAAACCCATCCCGCGAATCGCCGAGGCAAAGCCGGAAGACCAACAGGTCCTTGGACATCTGCTTCTCAAAGCAGCGGAAGTAGCCGACAAGTTGGGGTTGAAGAGCGGTGGCTACCGCCTGGTATTCAACAATGGTCCGGACGCCGGTGAAGCGGTGCCGCATCTGCATTGCCACATCATCGGGGGACGGCAGATGAGCTGGCCTCCGGGTTAGCCGGGCAGCGTTTGGCTTGACTTCCAATTTCGGGCAGCCCATTAACCGGAGCCAACAAGCACATTGCCCCAAATTGACCCAGCATGAATTTATTCCGACGGAAGAGCGTTGCCGACCTGCAAGCGGAAGTGCTGACAGACCACCGCCTGCATCGAGCTCTCGGCCCGTTGAACCTGACGGCGCTGGGTATCGGCGCAGTTATCGGCGCGGGTATCTTTGTGCTTACCGGCCAGGCTGCCGCGAAATATGCCGGCCCGGCGATCGTTTTTTCTTTCGTTCTCGCCGGAATTGCGTGTGGATTTTCCGGCCTGTGCTATGCCGAATTCTCGGCCATGATTCCGATTTCGGGGTCTGCCTATACTTATAGCTACGCCACGATGGGGGAGCTCGTCGCCTGGGTAATTGGCTGGGACTTGATTCTGGAGTATATGTTCGCGGCCAGCACTGTGGCAGTCGGCTGGTCCGGTTATGTTGTGTCGTTCCTCCGGGACCTAGGGATCTTGATTCCATCTGCGTTTACGTCGGCTCCTTACAACCACGTGACTCCGGCGGACGCCGGCTGGAACATTTGGCGCCTGTTTACGGAAGGCTGGGTTAGTACGGGCGCGGTGCTGAACGTGCCCGCGATGATCATCGTTGGGTTTATCACAATTTTGCTGGTGCTCGGTATCAAGGAGTCGGCAACGTTCAACAACATTATCGTTGCAATAAAGCTGACGGTGATACTCGCATTTATTGCCGTCGGTCTGGCCTACCTCAACAAAGCCAATTGGCAGCCTTTTGTGCCGCCTTCGCTAAGCCCTGGCGAATTCGGCTGGGGCGGTGTGTTGCGGGCCGCTGGCGTGATTTTCTTCGCTTATATCGGCTTTGATGCGGTATCCACCGCCGCGCAGGAGGCAAAAAACGCCCAGCGCGATATGCCGATAGGAATCCTGGCTTCGCTGGCGATCTGCACATTGCTCTATATCGCGGTTGCCCTGGTTCTGACCGGGATTATCAAATACACCCATCTCAACGTCCCGGACCCGATTGCGGTGGCCATCGATTCGCTCGGGCACTCCGTGGCTTGGCTGCGACCCATCATAAAGATCGGCGCGATCGCCGGCCTTTCTTCCGTGATCCTTGTGATGATGTTGGGCCAGCCGCGAATTTTCTATACGATGTCCAAAGACGGCCTGCTGCCACCGATCTTCGGCTCCGTGCACCCCAAATTCCGAACGCCCTGGCTGGCGACAATCCTGACTGGCTCGGTTGCCATGATCGTTTCCGGGTTGTTCCCGATCGGCCTGCTCGGGGAGTTGGTGTCGATCGGAACGCTGCTCGCGTTCGCCATCGTTTGCGCCGGGGTATTCGTCCTTCGGTTCACTGACCCCGACATTAAGAGGCCGTTCCGCACGCCACTGTTCTGGCTGGTTTCACCTTTGGGAGTTTTCTTCTGCTTTTGGCTCATGTACGGCCTGCCGCGGGATACCTGGGCGCGGCTGATTATTTGGATGGTCATAGGTCTGGTGATCTATTTCAGTTACGGGATGCGTCGCAGCACATTGGTCCGGCCAACATCGGTTTCGGCGTCCTGCCCAAAAGATTAGAAGCCTTCTAGCGCGGATCCGCTTTGTTGCCGGCTAACGAGGCAATGGAAGGTAGTTGGCTATGCCCGATTTCCTTTGCTTAAGTCAAAGAATTTGACGGAGCAGCTGCCCTTAACTAACTTGCGTGGTTTCGCTATAATGGGTGCCTCCGATCATGCGGCAAAGAACATCAAATCCATGAAACGTAAGGTTGGAATCGGCGTTTTGCTCGTGCTGGTAGTGCTGACTGCACTTGGCGGCGTGAAGTTCCTGCAGATCAGAACGCTTATGGCGGGCGGCAAAGGATTTGTCCCCCCGCCTGAATCCGTCTCTTCCGCGGTGGCGCACAAGGAGAAGTGGCAGAACACGCTGACCGCCATTGGCTCAATCGTGGCGGTCCAGGGCGTGACCATCGCGCCGGAAATCGCGGGCACGGTTGTGCAAATCGCTTTCGAGTCGGGTGCGGTTGTGTCCAAGGCGGATTTATTGGTGCGCCTGGATACGTCGCTGGAGGAGGCCCAACTGCGCGCCTTGGAAGCGCAGGAGGAACTGGCGCGCATCAACGTGGCCCGCGAACGTACGCTGCGGAGCGAGAACATGATTTCACAATCTGAACTGGACGCGGCTGAAGCAACATTGAAGCAGACCCGGGGCAACGCCGATGCCATACGCGCCACTATAGGGAAGAAAACTATTCGCGCGCCGTTTGCCGGGCGGACAGGTATCCGCATGGTGAATCTTGGTCAATATCTGGACGCGGGGAAACCCATTGTTTCACTGCAAGCGCTATCGCCCATTTATGCCAACTTCTCGCTTCCCCAGCAGGAACTGGCCCGACTCAAGCCGGGAATGCCTGTGCGCGTCACAACCGACACGTATCCCGGGCGCCAGTTTGAGGGGACCCTCAGTGCGATCAACCCCGACCTTGACCAGTCGACGCGCAGCGTTGGCTTGCAGGCTACCTTCGAAAACACGGACCAATCGTTGCGGCCGGGTATGTTCGCCAGGGCGGAGGTGTTGCTGCCGGAAGAACAGAATGTGCTGGTGATCCCCGCGACGTCCGTGCTCAGCGCGCCCTACGGCGATTCGGTATACGTGATCGAATCAAAACCCGGAAAGGAAAAGGGAAAAGCGAGCTTGACCGTGCGGCAGCAGTTCATCCGCACCGGGCGCGCGCGGGGGGACTTTCTAAGCGTGGAATCAGGGCTGAAACCGGGCGAGCGCGTCGTAAGTTCGGGAATCTTCAAGCTTCGCAACGGTATGTCTGTGGTCGAAAGCAACGAGCTGGTGCCGAAAGCGTCCGAGACGCCGCGCCCGGCCGACAGTTGAGGCTGAAACCGCTGACATGAAGTCGTTCACAGACATTTTTATCCGGCGGCCTGTGCTCGCCCTGGTGGTAAACCTGGTGATTCTGATTGCCGGGTTCCAGGCAATCCGCTCGCTCGTCGTGCGCCAATACCCGCGCAGCGACAATGCGGCGGTGACGGTGACGACCGCGTATGTGGGCGCCAGCGCGGACCTGGTGCGGGGATTTATCACGACGCCGCTGGAACGAGTGATCGCCGCCGCGGACGGAATCGACTATATCGAATCGACTAGCACGCTCGGCCTGTCCACGATCACCGTCCGCCTCAAGCTGAATTACGATCCAACTAAAGCGCTGGCGGAGATAAGCTCGAAGGTTGACCAGGTGCGCAACGACCTTCCCCCCGAAGCGCAGGTGCCGATCATCAACGTCGAATCGGCTGATTCACAGTTTGCCGCAGCATACCTGAACTTCACTTCGGACATACTGGATCCGAACCAGATCACCGATTACCTTGTGCGAATAGTGCAGCCGCGGCTTTCCGCCCTGGAAGGGGTGCAGCGGGCGGATATCATGGGAGGACGCACGTTTGCGATGCGAATCTGGCTGAAGCCGGACCGAATGGCGGCGTTGAACATTAACCCCGCGCAGATCCGGGACGCATTGGCCGCCAACAATTTTCTCTCGGCCGTCGGGCGCACAAAAGGCTCGCTGGTCCAGGTAAACTTGAGCGCCAATACGGACCTGCGATCGCTCGATGAATTCCGGAACCTTGTCGTCCGGCAGACTGGCGACAATCTCGTTCGGCTGCGGGATGTGGCCGACATTGTGCTAGGGGCGGAGGATTACGAATCCGAGGTGCGGTTCGGCGGCGAGAACGCGGTGTTCATGGGTATCTGGCCTCTGCCGAACGCCAACTCGTTGGATGTTATGAAACGCGTCCGCGCGGAGATGGCGCTGATTCAAAAGGGGCTCCCGACGGGTCTGCGGGGCGGCATTGCTTATGACGCGACCAGGTATATCGAGGACGCCATCCATGAGGTCTTGAAGACCTTGAGTGAAACGCTGCTCATTGTGGCCATCGTAATCTTTTTGTTCCTCGGCTCCCTTCGTTCGGTGCTGGTGCCGTTGGTGGCCATTCCGATCTCTTTGATTGGCGCCATTTTCCTGATGCAAGTGTTCGGGTTCACGATCAATCTGCTTACGCTTCTGGCGATCGTGCTATCCGTCGGCTTGGTCGTGGACGATGCCATTGTAATCGTCGAGAACGTGGAACGCCATGTGCGCGCGGGCCAAACACCCGTGCAGGCGGCGATTCTGGGAGCTCGGGAGTTGGTAAGCCCGGTCATCGCCATGACAATCACGCTGGCTGCCGTTTATGCGCCCATCGGTCTGCAAGGCGGTCTCACCGGGTCGCTCTTCCGTGAATTTGCCTTCACCCTCGCCGGCGCGGTGTTCATCTCCGGCGTCGTGGCGCTGACGCTCTCACCGGTAATGTCATCGAAGCTGCTTGATGCCGGGCGCGAGGAGCACGGCCTGACCGGCCGGATCAATCGGGATTTCGACCGCCTGCGCCGGACCTATGGCCGGGTGCTGGACGCTCTGCTCTCGACCCGCCCGGCCGTTTATAGCGTGTGGATCGGTTTGATCCTGCTGACGATCCCGATGTTTTTGATGGCTTGGAAGGCCAAGGAGTTGGCGCCTTCCGAAGACCAGGGATTTGTCATGGGGATTGTCCAGGCGGCGGCCGACGCAACCATCGATCAAACGACATTTTACACGGAAGCGGTCAACCGCGAGTTAATGAGCGTGCCGGAAGCGAGCCAAACCTTCCAGATCACTTTCCCTGACAACGGGTTCGCCGGGTTGGTGCTTAAGCCCTGGGGTGAACGGAAACGTACGGTGTTCCAGATCACTCCGGAAGTTCAGCAGAAGGTAAACCGCATCCCCGGGATCCAGACCTTTGTCGTTACGCCACCCGCGTTGCCGGGCGGTGGCTCGTTCCCCGTGGAGGTGGTTATCGGCGGCACTGATGAGCCGGAACGGATTCTGAAGTTCGCCGAGCAATTGCAACAAAAAGCCGCTGCCAGCGGCATGTTCGCCTTCCCTCCGATCATTGACACGAAGATCGACCAGCCTGAAGTCGAACTTGTAATGGACCGTGACAAGGTGGCCTCGCTCGGCCTCGATATGGCGACCGTAGGGTCTGACCTCGGAACGCTGGTGGGGGGCAATTTCGTGAACCGGTTCAACCTTGATGGCCGAAGCTACAAGGTAATTCCACAACTCAAGCGCATCGAGCGGCTGAACGCGAGCCAGCTTGAAAGCACCTATGTGAAAGGACCGAACGGTCAATTGGTGCCCTTGAGCACCTTTGCGACGCTCAGGAAGAAAACCGGTCCGCGCTCCCTGAACC
This sequence comes from uncultured Verrucomicrobiota bacterium, assembly GCA_903873945.1. Classification (GTDB taxonomy): domain Bacteria; phylum Verrucomicrobiota; class Verrucomicrobiia; order Limisphaerales; family UBA8199; genus CAIQQM01. The sequence goes on along the minus strand of CAIQQM010000227.1, from coordinate 29,892 downwards.
GGTTCCAGCAATTCAACGCAGTGCGGCTCAGCGGTGTGGCCATGCGCCCCCTGGACGAGTCTCTGCGGTTCCTTGAACAGGAAGCCGCCAAAATCCTGCCTAAAGGCTACAAGCTCGATTATACGGGCGAGTCCCGCCAGTTGCGTGTCGAGGGCAACAGGTTCCTGCCGGCCTTCACGCTGGCTTTGCTGCTGATTTTCCTCGTCCTGGCCGCGCAGTTCAACAGCTTCCGCGACCCGTTGATCATCCTATTAGGCTCCGTGCCGCTGGCCATGTTCGGCGCGTTGATTTTCAGCTTCTTGAAAATGCCGGGCCAGGGTGTGTCCTTCTTCACGAACGGTTGGACAACCACGCTGAACATTTATTCGCAAGTCGGTTTGGTAACACTGATCGGACTTGTTTCGAAAAATGGGATCCTCATCGTCCAGTTCGCCAATGAACTGCAGCGCCGTGGCTTGCCAAAGGTTCAAGCGGTGCATGATGCGGCGATGATTCGCCTTCGACCCGTGCTGATGACCAGCGCGGCAACGATTTGCGGGCACTTTCCGCTCACCCTAGTCTCCGGGGCCGGCGCCGCAGCGCGCAATTCAATCGGCATCACAATTGTTGCCGGCATGGCGCTCGGCACGATTTTCACTTTGCTTGTGATTCCTTCGCTCTACGTGCTGATCGCCAAGGAACACCGTGATGAAGGCCACCACGCGCCATCCCATGATCTGAATGCTTCCGAAGCCGAAATGTCCTCGGTCACTCTTCGTCCCGAATCGGTGAGGTAGCGCGACCATCACGCGCATGACAAAACCGCGGCGTTGCCCCCCCGCACAAGCTGGACTCAGTATGTCCGGGTCGACCAGCCATTGGCTCTTCTGGCCGCGTAAGGGACTCAAAGATCTGCATGAAACTGGACTTGCATTCCAAGGGGATTCCCGTATTTTGAGCAGGCCTGCACGGAAGCGAGCGTAGCTCAGCCTGGTAGAGCATCACGTTGCCAACGTGAGTGTCGAGGGTTCGAATCCCTTCGCTCGCTCCATTTTTCAAACACTTACTCAAGCCGCCCCTCCGTTTGTACGGAGGTTGTGCCCAGCGGTTTTGGCACAGATTCCCCGACCGGGGCAAATCGGGATTTGAGTGGCGGACCCTATTGCGGGTGCTTTTTCTCGACAGGCTTCGGCCGGTAGAGCACGACGACGTTCCCGACCCGGGTGACCAGATGACTGCCGCTCCTTTCAGCGAGCTGCAGAGCGAGTTCCTTCTTCTGCTCTTTGAACTCGTCGAACTTCACTTTGACAAGTTCGTGATGCTTTAGCGCTCCGTCAAGAGCAGTGAGGAATTGCGGACTAAGGCCCTCTTTGCCAACTTTTAGCATTGCCTTGAGCCGCTGGGCCCGAGCTTTGAGATCCCGCACCTGCGCATTGGTAACCAAAAACATGGGTGCAGAGTATTGGATTCTGTCGCGGAGGGGGAGCCTGTTTCTTCGGCCATTAAGACCGATTGAAACCAACTACAAATTCCTCGACTGATTACCGGTTACACTGGGGTTCTATTCGCATATTTGAAAGCGGCAGCCGCTTGCCAACCACCACCACACACTCTACGTTGTGTGTATTATGAAACTTCCCACAAAGCTGGAAAAGGCCCTGAACGATCAAATCAACCTCGAGTTTTCCTCCGCTTATGCGTATCTTGGGATGGCGGCGTATTTCGCTTGCACGCCTTTCACCGGTTTCGCCAAGTGGATGGATCTCCAGAGCAACGAAGAGCTCGGTCATGCGAACAAGTTTTTCAAGTATATCTCGGAACGTGGCGGCAAGGTGACGCTCCGGGCAATTCCCGAACCCAAATGTGACTATAAATCGCCGCTGGAAGCGTACCGGGCAAGTCTCGTCCACGAACAAAAAGTTTCCGCGGCGATCTGCGGCATCTACGAACTGGCAACGGCTGAGAAGGACTTCCCGACCCTGTCATTCCTCAAGTGGTTTTTGGATGAGCAGGTTGAGGAGGAAAAAAATGTCAGTGAACTCCTGGCAAAACTCGAACTGGTGGGCGATAACCACAATGGCCTGTACCAAATCGACAAACAGGCGGCGAAGCGCGCCGAAGAAAAAGATTAGCGCGGTCGGAAATCTTATTGCTTGGCGTGTTGAAGCGCGAGGTTGGGTTTGATCTCCCTCGATCCGCCGCTTTCGAAGTTAATCTTCGGACAACTCCCCTACAGGCCGCTGGTCTTCCAGGACCATTTCCTCCGAAGCGATGAGGCATTGGAACATCGATTCGGCGTCCGGAGCTTGCCTTAGTTCCGAGAGCATGTCGGTTTTTTGAGCCATGAGACAAAGGCGGGCCAGGGCATGCAAATGGATCCGGTCGTCCGGACAGGCGATCAGAAAGAAGAGATTTGTCGGCTGACCATCGGGCGCGCCAAAGGGAATTTGCTGAACCGTTCGACCAAGCGCAATGAAGGAGGCTTCAAACAGGTAGGATTCTGGAACACGCGTGTGCAGCAACGCCAATCCGCCGGGAACAGCGGTGGGACACAATTCTTCCCGCGCCACCAAACCCGCCAGCAGGAATTTGGGATCGCAGACGTGCCCCGTCTTTTCGGCCAAGGCGGTCATCTCGCGCAAAACTGACGCCTTGGTTTTGGCCGCCAGCGCTGCGTCAATGAAATCGGGTTTTACCATTTCCTTCACAATGATTCCCGATGAGATGCCCCGACGCGTCCCTCGCGAGGTTTTTTGGTGGTACTCAGCGAGGCGCTGGCCTTCGAGGCGCAGGATCCGCTGTGAAGCCCATGTATCGATTTCGATTTTGCGGAAAACGAGTCGTTCCCCATGCCGTTCCGACGGAATATCCCGGTTCTTAACCAACCTCTCAACATCCGCGCGGCTTAAATGCAGATAGCGGGCAACCTCGTCAATATCGAACGTGCGATGGGGCATGTTTCAGAATCAACAGTTCTCCGGCAGCGCAGGCTGCCAAGCCTGTCAACTGGCGCCGGTCTCAGGGTGGGGGGTGCCCGACCCCGATCTGAAGAATCGCCCGGCCAAAAAGTTCGGAAATCATCATCGGCAGTATTTTGCGGCGCGCTTGTCAGAAAGTCAAACAGCGTGGAGTGATCGGGAGTTCGCGCCGCCGCCAGTCGCTACACGGACTCACCGCGCCGACACCCCGCGTCCGTCAGCCAGAATTCCTTATTACCTTATAGCCTCGTCGGTTTGGCCTTTCTTGAGGAGGGCGCTCCGCAGGTTGTTGCGGGCGTCGGCGTAATCGGGTTTCAGCCGGATGGCTTCCTGGAATTGGCTGATCGCCTCGTCGAGTTGGCCTTTGCTGACAAAGGCGTAGCCGAGATTGTTGCAGGCCTCGGCGCCATCGGGTTTCAGTCGGATGGCTTCTCGGAATTGGCTGATCGCCTCGTCGAGTTGGCCTTTCAGGCCAAAGGCAACACCGAGATTGTTGTGGACCTCGGCGTAATCGGGTTTCAGTCGGATGGCTTCCTGGTATTGGCTAATCGCCTCGTCAAGTTGGCCTTTCATGCCAAAGGCAATGCCGAGATTGTTGTGGGCCTCGGCGTAATCGGGTTTCAGCCGGATGGCTTCCTGGAGTTGGTGGATAGCTTCGTCCGTTTGGCCCTTGCTGAGGAGGGCGTTGCCAAGGTTGTTGTGGGCGTTGGCATAATCTGGCTTGAGGCGGATGGCTTCCTGAAATTGGCTGATCGCCTCATCGGTTTGGCCTTTGTTGAGAACGGTGGTGCCAAGGCTGTAGTGAGCCTCGGCGTAATTCCGTTTGAGACGAGTGGCTTCCTGAAATTGACTGATCGCCTCGTCGTTTTGGCCTTTCTTGTCGAAGGCGGCACCGAGGTTATAGTGGGCTTCAGCGTAATCCGGTTTCCGTCGGATGGCTTCCTGGTACTGGCTGATAGCCCCGTCGAGTTGGCCTTTGTCGACGAAGGCGTTGCCGAGGTTATTATGGGGGCCAGCAACATCCGGTTTTAGGTGGATGGCTTTCTGGTATTGGCTGATCGCCTCGTCAGTTTTGCCTTGCTTGTCAAGGGCGATGCCCAGATTGTTGTACGCGACGTAATTGTTCTCCGTGACTTCGAGCGCATGCCGGAAAAGGGTTTCACTGTCCTTCCAATAACCAATCTGCCGGCACGTCAGCGCCATGCAGCAAACGAGCGCCGCGGAACCCGCCACCGACAGCGCAATTACATGATAGCGCCAGCGCCTGGCTAGTTCGTACGCGCCCCAGATTGCCAGGATGAGCAAGCCAACGGACGGAATATAAGTATACCGATCCGCCATCGCGTGGAAGCCTACTTGCACCAACCCGATCACGGGTACCAGCGTCCCGCAATACCACAGCCAGCCCACCAGCAAAAAGGGATATTGCCCCCGCTTCACCATAAGAAACACCGAAATGCCTAAGAGCAACCCACCCGCCAGCAGCACCTGCTCCATCGGCCAATGCCCGGGGTGTGGATAGAAAACAGCCAGATCCGTTGGGCAGAATATCTTCCCCAAATAGCGGCAGCACGAAATCAGGGCGTTCCCGCTACGCGCACGCAGGGCTAGGTTTTCAACCGCCGCTAACGCGCCTCCGCGCTTCTGCACCACGAAGGTCACCACGCTCGCTGCCGTCGCGAGGGCAAAGAATGGCAGCTTTTCCCAGAGCAACCATTTCCAATTGCCTTGCCTCGACACTCGCCACCCGCCACTCGTCACCCTCTGGAGGGGCCAGTAATCGAGCAGCAACATCACGAACGGCCACGTCACCAGCATCGGCTTGCTCATCAAACCGCAGGTGAAAAAGATTAACACCAGCCAGTAGTGGACGGAAGTTAGCGGGCGGGCGCAGGAGGATGGCTTGCGCTCTTCGCTACTCGCCACTTTCTGTGCATAGCGGGCGTAAAAAATAAGCGCGAGAAGACCAAAGCAGCCGCTCAACACATCCTTTCGTTCAGCGACCCAGGCGACCGACTCGACGCGCAGCGGGTGAACGGCGAAGAGAGCAGCCATGAATAGACTCCGCCACATCGCGCCGGTCAACTGTTGGAGCAACACGAAGACCAGCAAGGCATTGAGTGCGTGAAGCAGCACGTTGGTTAAATGATGTCCCCATGGCTTCAACCCGAAAAGCTCACAGTCCACCATGTGGGACAACACCGTTAAGGGATGCCAATTGGCGGCCACGGGGTTCAAGAAAGCCCATTTTATGCTTTCCAAGGTCAGTCCGTTTTGGACGTGAACATTTGAGGTTACATAGAGATCGTCATCGTAGTTGGCGAAATCACATCGCGTTGCTGGCCAGTAAAGGGCAATCGTCACCAGCAACAGCAATGCCGCAGCCAGCCATACCGGAAAACGCGACCCAGTCCTGCCAGCGGTAGATGGCATCGTCGGTGCGGGGTTGGATTTCGTCGCTAGGCCTTGCATATCGAACTTTCCCCACTTACTGCTCAGCCTTCGGGGGGGAGATTTCGGCATGCCTATTTTGTAGCCGAGAGGATGGTGCGTTGACAAGTTTGACCGCTTTGCTTTGGCCATGTGCCTAGTGCAGGTCCAGAACACAGGTGGTAACCTTCGGAAGAATCGTCCTGGACAGTCAGCGGGCTGGTTTTTGGCCCGAATAAATGAATTGAGGGCCCAAAACAAGGTTTAGCATCTACATAGCCTGAAGCAGTGTATCCGCCGTGGCCGCGTTATGACTCGCCTCGCGCCGGAAATAAAAAGTCTAAAAACAGCTGCTATCATTGGTCGAAACGATAGATGGTGGTAGGTGATGGATTCGAACCATCGAAGGCGTAAGCCAGCAGATTTACAGTCTGCCCCCGTTGGCCACTTGGGTAACCTACCAACCCGACCCGCTAAGCGCGAGGTGGGAATTAACCAAACCGCCTCACTCTTGTCAATCCACTCTCCGTGCCATAGTGTGGGCCGATGTTCGATTCGTTAAGCGGCAAACTCCAGAGCGCATTCAAAAACTTGCGCGGTCTTGGCATGATTTCCGAGGCCAATATTGGAGATTCCTTGCGCGAAGTTCGGCTTGCGTTGCTCGAAGCGGACGTGAATTTCAAGGTCGCACGCGATTTCATAGACCAGGTAAAAATCAAGTCTCTGGGCCGGGAGGTGATTCAGAGCATTCAACCAGGCCAACAGGTCATCAAAATCATCCACGATGAACTCGTGAACCTGCTTGGCTCGGCCAATGCAGGCCTGCAATTGAGCGGGAATCCAAGCTGTATCCTGATGGTCGGCTTGCATGGTTCCGGCAAGACAACCTCGAGCGGCAAATTGGGCCGCCTTCTAACCAAACAGGGACGCACCCCGTTGCTGGTCGCCGCAGACGTCTATCGTCCCGCCGCCATGGAGCAACTGGAAAAACTCGGCCAGCAGCTGCAATTGCCGGTTTTCGTCCACAAAGGTGAAGGGGACGTCCTGAAAATCGCGCGTGAAGCTTTGGACTTTGCCCAGGCGAATAATCGCAACACGCTGATTTTCGACACGGCCGGCCGTCTGCAAATCGACGAACCCCTTGTGCAGGAACTGGTCCGGTTGCGCGACTTGGTCAAACCACAGGAAACCTTGCTCGTGCTCGATGCGGCCACAGGGCAGGAAGCCGTGAATGTGGCGGCGCATTTTGATCGGGCGCTGAATATTACCGGTTCGATCCTCACAAAGCTGGATGGTGATGCCCGCGGCGGCGCCGCGTTAAGTCTGAGGGCTGTGACCGGCAAACCTATTAAATTCGCCGGCATGGGTGAGAAATTGGAAGATTTCGAACCTTTCCACCCGGAACGCATGGCCTCACGGATTCTCGGCATGGGCGATGTGGTTAGCCTCGTGGAAAAGGCGGCTGAAGCGGTGGACCTGAACGATGCTGCCCGCTTGGAAGAAAGAATGCGCAAAGGTCAGTTCACGCTCGATGATTTCCTGGAGCAACTGCGGCAGATGAAAAAACTCGGCCCGCTGGAGTCAATCGTCGGCATGCTGCCCGGCGGTGCGGAAGCTCTCAAGGGCGCTGACCTGGGCAAACAGGAAAAAGAATTTCGGCATATGGAAGCGATGATTTGTGGAATGACATCGCAAGAACGACGCAACCCGCACTTGCTAAACGCCCGCCGGCGCCAGCGGATTGCTAAAGGCAGCGGAGTAACGGTGACCGAACTGAACACGATGCTCAACAAGTTTGCCCAGATGCAGCAGATGATGAAAAAGATGGGCAAATTGCAGAAAATGATGGCCCGGATGGGCGGTGGGCCGGCCAAATATGATAAGATATTATAGTTCTGAACTGGAAAACAGGATCTTGAACTAAAAATAAGATTCCGAACTCATCTGATGATTGGCCAAATCCAATCTCAAACTTCAACCCTCGCTGCAACCGCCTCCGGCGAAGCCCTCCATTGCGTCATCGGTTCGGGGCCTGCGGGTGTGGCTTGTGCCTCCGCATTGCTCGCGCGCGGCGCCAAAGTAAAACTCCTTGACGCCGGCGTTTGGCTCGAGCCATCACGTAGTGAGTTGGTTGCCCAAATGCGCCGCACAACACCGGATGCCTGGCAACCGGCACTGGTAGCTCGGTTGAAAGAAGGAACGAGCGCGAACACTAAGGGAATTCCCCTCAAAATGGTTTATGGCTCGGATTTTCCTTACCGCGAGTGCGACCAGCATGTGCCCGCCAACTTCCATGGGGTTGCCCTCCGCGCTTCCCTTGCCAGGGGGGGATTCACCAATGTATGGGGGGCCGCCATGATGCCCTACATCGACCGGGACATGGCGGGCTGGCCTATTCAGGTTTCGGACTTGGCCGCGCATTATGCGGCTGTGCTAAAGCTCACTGGCCTTTCCGCAACGCACGATAATCTGGAACCCCTGTTCCCGCTCTACTACCATGACTGCGTGTCGGCCCTGGACTTGGGCCGGCAGTCCACGGTGCTGTTGAAAAAGCTCGAACGAAACCAATCGCGCCTGGCCGGCGCCGGCATTCACTTCGGCCGGGCCCGCGTTGCCGTTCAGGTCGCCCGACCTGCGCAGCCTGCTGGATGCTGCTACTGCGGCTTGTGCATGTACGGCTGTCCCTATGGTTACATCTACAATTCCGAAAGCACGCTCCGTCAACTCCAAACCCTTCCGGGTTTTTCTTACCAATCCGATGTCATCGTCACCAACGTGCGCGAATCCTCGGCCAACGTAATTGTCGAAGGCTATGATCGCGTAACACGTGCCCCAATCGTCATGGAAGCCAGTCGGGCCTACATCGCAGCGGGTTCTATATCCACGTCTCAAATTCTCCTGCGATCCTTGTCCCTGTACGACAGGACGGTCTGGATGAAGGACAGTCAATACTTCCTGCTTCCGCTGGCGATGCTCGCCGGCTCGGGAGACGTTCGCCGTGAGTCCCTTCACACGTTGAGCCAGCTTTTTATCGAAATCATGGACCCCGGCGTCAGCCCTCATACCGTTCACTTGCAGCTTTACTCCTACAACGACCTGATCGGACAGGCTGTTGCCGGCGCTTTGGGACCATTGGCCGGGCCGTTTGAGTTCCTTGCACGGGCCTTGGAAACCCGGCTTCTGATCGTCCAGGGCTACCTCCATTCCGAGCATTCCCCTCGCATAGCCATGGCTTTGAGGAAAGGTGGGGCGGGCCAGGCCGATCGTCTCGAACTAACGGCAGAACCCAATACCGAAACAAAGTCAATGTTGCGCCGGGTTATGCGAAAATTACTGCGTCACGCTCGACATTTAGGCGGAGTCGCCTTGTCCCCGATGTTGCAAGTTGCCGAAGCCGGCCGCGGGTTCCACAGCGGAGGAACCTTCCCGATGCGCTCCCAGCCCAATGCGCTCGAGAGCGACACACTTGGCAGACCCTTCGGCTGGCAGCGGATCCACGCCGTCGATGCCAGCGTCCTGCCTGCTATCCCCGCCACAACGATCACATTCTCGGTTATGGCCAATGCCCATCGCATTGGCTGGCTGACTGCGAATATGGCTTGATCCGATGTTACGCATTAACACAGGTTGCCCGCCTCATTCATGATTTCACCAGCGACAGACCGAATCTGTATTGTAACCGGCGCCACAGGCTATCTTGGCAGCCGGGTTAAAGCCGCTCTCGAACGGTCCGGTTGGCGCGTGGTCTCTCTCTCCCGGAACCCGCCGGCAGGTTCCGGAGGGGTCCGTTTTCGCCTTGGCGATGAGGTCGTCGGCGCCAGTCTTGCCGGGGCAACCGCTTTGGTACATTGCGCCTATGATTTCAAAGAAGTGTCCTGGGCGCGTATTCGCGCCGTCAATGTGCAAGGTTCGGAAAAACTCTTCCGATCGGCGCGGCAGGCAAACATAAAAAACCTGGTCTATGTTTCTACCATCAGCGCATTTGAAGGGTGCCGGTCGCTTTATGGAAAGGCGAAGCTGGAATCCGAGGCCGTTGCTCATGCCTGTGGGGCTGTTGTGCTTCGCCCCGGTTTGATCTTCGGCGAACCGTCGGCGGGCATGTTCGACCGCCTGGTTCGCCAGGTGCAGCATTCCCGCGTCTTGCCCCTCTTCAACGGTGGTTCTCAGCTCCAGTACTTGGTCCATGATGAGGACCTCTCAAACATTATCGCCTGGTGCGCCGCCGGGGTTTTTGTTCCCCTCAACTCTGCCATTACTGTTGCTCACGAACAGCCTTGGACCTTCCGCCAGATTCTCGAGGAAATCGCCCGAGCCTGCGGCAAGCGAATCTCCTTCCTTCCGCTACCCTGGAGATTGTTCTGGGCCGGTCTCAAGTTCGGCGAACTCTGTCACCTGCCGCTAAGCTTCCGCAGCGACAGCCTCCTTAGTCTCATGTATCAGAATCCCACCCCATCATTCGATGCGCAACGCAAACTGGGTATCTCCTGCCGCCCGTTTCAATTCCGGCCAAACGCTGCTTCAGTCGTGCTTTAGCTCGAGAATGCTCAGAAAGAAACTCGAGAACACTGTCTGGATCGCAAACGTGATGCACGTCACCGCTGGAATCACCAATCGAAGGCTCTCCGGATAGGAAATCAGGCCAAACCCGACCGAACGCCATTTGAGAATCGCCGCCGCGAGGAAGCCCAGCCCGGTTGCCAGCATGATCAGTCCGATGATGATTCCCCGTTCCAGACAAAACCAGCGCAACAGGGCTGTCAGTTTTTGGTTTTCGGGAAGCAAGCCCCGGGCGACGCAATACAACTGGGTGAATATCCCGAAAAACGAGACCTGAAAGCCCACGAGGATCATCATGCTCGCTACCAGCAGCGTGTTGGTGTCGAATTGCACGTGGCCAAGCTTAATCGGACTAATGCTCAACGGCACCGCCATCCCCAAGCCGGCCGCCAGCAACCCAAGCCCTGGCCAGGTGAACAGCCACTTGGGCGAAAACAACAGCATGAAGCGCAGGTGCCGCCAGCCGTCCCGCCAGGGCTTCAAATGCGGAGCGCGCGTTCGCCCGTCCGGGTGCAGCGTGATCGGAACCTCGGCAATGCGCAGCGATTTTAAAGTCGCCTTGATTACCATTTCGGATGCAAATTCCATCCCCGTCGTCTTCAACCCCATTCGCCCATAGGCTTCTTTCGTAAAACCACGCAACCCGCAGTGGAAATCCCGCGCCGGGCATTTGAATAACAAGCGGCCGATAAACGACAGGCTCGGGTTGCCCAGCCAGCGGTTTTTCCACGGCATGGCTCCCGGCAGAATCGTGCCTCCGCCACGCGGCAGTCGGCACCCCATCACCAGCTCGTACCCCGCCAGAAATTTCTCGACAAAATTCTCGATCCTCGAAAAATCGTAGCTGTCATCGGCATCCCCCATGATAATCCATTCCCCCCGTGCCGCCTCGATGCCTCCCCGCAGTGCGCTCCCATACCCCTTTTCCCTCACATGGACCACCTTCGCCCCCAGCTTTTCTGCAATGACAATCGACCCATCGTTGCTCCCATTATCTGCGATCAGGATTTCCCCTCGAACTCCTGCTCGCGTAATGCCCAGCCGGGCTTTCTCAATGCAGGCGGCCAGTGTCTCTGCCTCATTCAGACAAGGCATCACAATGGTTAATTCAACGCGCCCGACCTCCTGTGCGCCGGCTCCAATTTCTATAGATTGCTCAACCATTGGCGTTAAAAACAAAGTTTATCAGGGAGGCCCCATTAGGTGCCACCGTTCGGCGTAGTTGAAACGTCACCTTGAACAGTGTCCCCATGTAAAATGATGTATGATCCTGAGGAAAATCTTCGCTATTTGTCAACGCTAAAAACGGTCGCGATGGCAATTTAACGACCCCTTAGTGACAGGCTGACTCGTATTGGATGTTTTCGTTTGTTTGCCTGCTGCCCGTGCCACTGACCCGCCCTCCGCTATTCGACCCGGTTTGGAAAATCTTTCTTTAACCAGTTACTGAAAGGCACCGCGGGCTCCTTCAGAAAAGGCTCTCTCGCTTGGGGAAAGCGGGCCAAAGAATCATGTTGTCGCGGCCTGTTGCGGGTGTTGCAGACTGGTAGGTGTGACCTTCGCCATGAACCCTTCGTCGAAATGATGGTCGTCAGCACAAGCTAGAATTAAGATTTTTAGATCCGATGTCCGTCTGAAGAGTGTCGGGATTTTTTCCGCGGGCCCTTTCGCTGGGACTGTTCAGCAACAACATCGCCAAGCCCATCCTCTGGAAGCGAGAACTATCAGTTCGCCATGCGGCGGTTTTCCGTTTGCCTGGGCTCGCTGTGCCCGCTAATTTCCAGCGCGTGTCGCGCTCGGTAATATTGGCGGGGATTCCTTCTAATAACTCTGCTCGGTCATGTCGGCAGATTATGCCGGACCGTTGCACTCAATTGGTTCCCCTGCTGCTCCTTACTTTGATGCTGGTGCCAGCCGCCAGCGGAAGTAGCGGGCAGAACGACATTACGAATGATTGGTCCAGCACCATCGGTGCGTGGAGCGACTCCTCTCCTGCAATTGGGAAAAATGGGTTGATCTATTTCGGCGCCGCCGATGGCAGATTTTGCGCACTCAACCCTGATGGCTCGTTCAAATGGGTCTTCCAGGCAGGACTCGAGATCCGATCCGCGCCCGCCATCAGTGACGAAGGGACAATTTATTTCGGCTGCCGTGACCGAAAACTCTACGCCGTGAACCCCGATGGACGGGAAAAGTGGGAATTTAAGACTGGTGGATGGGTGGACTCCTCCCCGGCCCTCGCCACCGATGGCTCGGTTTGCTTCGGCTCCTGGGACAAGCATTTCTACGTTCTGAACCCCGATGGGACGCAAAAGTGGCGCTTCCGGACTGGAGGGGAGATTGTCTCCTCTCCCGCGATTGGGCTGGATGACAGGATCTACTTTGGCTCACACGATCGAAGGCTTTACTCTCTGGCGCCGGACGGAAGGAAGGTTTGGGAATTCGCCACTGGCGGGCCGATTGTTTCCTCCCCGGCGTTGGGGCCCGATGGAGCTGTATATTTTACCTCGGTGGACGGTTTTTGCTACGCGCTGGACTCCAACGGAAACTTGCGCTGGCGAATTCGCACAGGTGGCGTCACGGAATCTTCGCCGGTTATTGGACTGAATGGCACAATTTACGTGGGCGTAAACAAAGGTCTTTGGGCTATCAACGCGGACGGACGAAAAAAATGGGACCAGCCGTGTGATGAAGTGGTTGAAGCATCCCCAATGGCTCTGGCCGACGGGTCGATTTGTGTTGTGCCACGTTGCGGAAGCCTGAATGTCCGCGACGAAGCGGGGCGTTACCAATGGCACTATTGGGTGGGAATTTATGGCTACGCGGCGCCAGCTGTGGGGAGGGACGGAACAATTTACGTGCCTTGCCATTACCATGAATTCCACGCCATTCACGCGCGGGTGCCGCTGGCGAAAACATCCTGGCCAAAATTCCGAGCCAATGCGAGAAACACGGGGAATGTAAAAACCGTGGAGTAAGACCCGTTGTCCCGGCTGCCCGCTTTGGCTAACTCCCGGAGGGGGGCACTGTTTCGTAGCGCGTCGATTTGGAGGATTCCTGGAGCTTCCTGTAGTCGCCGCGACTGAAATATTTCTCCAGCCATACGTACAGGCAAATGAAGAGATACCGGCTGCCCATTTCCTTGATCTTCAACTTCGCCGTGCCCGTGCGGCGATTACGCCAGGTGATCGGGATGACCGTCCAGGTGTAGCCGCGCACGATGGCCTTGAGGGGGAGCTCGACGGTAAGATTAAAATGCGGTGCAATCAGGGGACGACAGCCGTTAATGACCACACGGCGGTATGCTTTGAAGGCGTTGGTGGTGTCATTGAGTTTGAAGCCAAAGAGGAGCCTTATGAAAAGGTTGGCCAGGCGGTTGATGAGGAGCTTGAAGCGGGGATAATCGATCACGCCGCCGCCCGGCATGAAACGGCTGCCGAAAACGCAGTCGTACCCCTCGTTAAGCAGCGTCCAATAGCGCACCACATCCCGGCAGTCATCCGACTCATCGGCCATCATAATGACAACAGCGTCGCCCTGCATGCGCTCCAGCCCGCAAAGTATCGCGCGGCCAAACCCATGTGGCCCGGGATTCCGAACCGGGTGCAAGTTGGGGTTCTTCGCCTGAAGTTCATCGAGGATGCGCCAGGTAGAGTCGGTGCTTCCATCGTCCACGACGACGATTTCATGCGGCACGTTCTGGAGCCTCAATTCGAGGTCCAAATGCTCGACGGTGGAGGCGATGCACCCCTCCTCATCGCGTGCCGGGATCACAACGGAAAGGAGCTTCAACGCCTCGCCTTTCACGGTGTTCCTGGCAGGTTCACTCATACAGTGGAGAGTTCCAGCCAATTCGGGTTTTGCTCGGCATGAACAGCGATTTCTTCCAAAATGGACTCCAGTCCTGTCACTGGTCGCCAGTTCCATTGGCTGGTGGCAAGCGTCGTGTCCATCACCAACCATGGAATGTCGAAAGGGCGTCCCCTTGGCTCTGCTTGCACTGGATGGCGGCCAAAACGCGCGTCACACCATTCGTGCAATTGAGCCAGGGACATGCTGTTGGCCAGGCCGCCGCCCAGGTTTTGAACCCGCCGACGGCTATCGCTGGCCTCGTTCATCTGTCTCGCCAGCAAGGAAGCCAGATCGCGGGGATGCAGACAATCCCGTACCTGGTGTCCGCAACCGGAGAAACCGATAAACTTGAGCGGCCGCCGCTGGCGATGGGCCTGGAGCCAGAACGAGAAAATTCCCTGGTCAGCTTTTCCGAATTGGCCGGCGCCGGCGAGCACCCCACAACGGTTTATCCACACGGGAAAGCCGAAAGTCTCCCCGTATTCCAGGGCCAGAGTTTCGGAAGCCAGCTTGGTGCTGCCGTAGAGCGATACCGGGGAGTTGGTTGAAAAGCTTTCAGTGACGCCGTTCGTGGTCAGACCGGGCGGGTGTATGGCATGCGGGGCGAGCCGATATGCCTGGCGATGAACTTCGAGCGGGAGGGCGGCCAGTGGCGGGATGGAATAAACACGGCTGGTGCTGAGCAGTATAAAGCCGGCGCGATGGGCCTTGCAGTATTCAAGGAGGTTGATCGTGCCGAGCAAATTATGCTCGACGACCTGGCGGCTGCTGGCCACGCCATCGATCCCGGCAAGCACGCTCGGATTGGCGGCCGCATCGATCACCCAATCAGCGGGGGGAAGCACGGCCAGATCGGTTTGGCTTCGGATGTCGGCGTGAATGAACTTCACGCCAAGCTTGCCGAGAGCCGTGCGGTTCACTTCACTGCCAGGCCGCGACAGGTTGTCCACACCGAAGATTTGCAGCTTTTCCGAGTGCTCGCGCAGTGCGCGCACGAGAGTGCTGCCGACAAATCCGCAGATGCCGGTAATCAGGAGATTCATTTATGAAGTATAATCAATGGCCGGCCTTAAGCGCGTCATGAATTTCACAAAGAATGGTCCGGAGATCGTAACGGTAGCGCCAATGCGGATAATGGTTTTGGAATTTGGCAACATTGCTGATCCACCAGATATGGTCTCCGATGCGATTGTCCTCGAGGTAAGTCCAGCCCAGCTTGTGGCCGGAAATTTCCTCGCAAAGCGCGATTGCCTGTAACATGGAACAGTAAGAATGCCGCCCGCCCCCCATGTTGTAAACTTCACCCGAACGCGGGGCTTTAAAGAACTCCCAGAAGGTGTTGACGAGGTCGGAGCTGTGGATGTTATCCCGCACCTGCTTGCCCTTGTAGCCAAACACACGGTATGGGGCGCCGGTCACGGCGCATTTCATAAGGTAAGCCAGGAAACCGTGCAACTCCGTGCCGGCATGGGCCGCCCCGGTCAGGCAGCCGCCGCGGAAGCAGACGGTATTCATGCCAAAATACCGGCCATATTCCTGCACGAGCACGTCGGCGGCCAATTTGCTGGCGCCGAAAAGCGAGTGCTTGGTCTGGTCAACTGACATGGTTTCGTCAATGCCGGCATGATAAGGATGGGTGGACTGAATCTCCCAGGCGGTCTCGAGTTCGACGAGCGGAAGGCGATTGGGGGTGTCGCCATAAACCTTGTTGGTGCTGGTAAAGACAAAAGGCGCGCCGGGGCAATGCCGACGAGCGGCCTCGAGCAGGTTAAGGGTGCCCAGGGCATTAACCTGAAAATCGGTGTGTGGGTCGCGTGCAGCCCAATCATGAGAAGGCTGGGCCGCGGTATGAACAACGCATTTGATACTGCTGCCCAACCGCTTGAAGAGCGCCTCAATCCCGGCCGTGTCGCGAATATCGAGCGCCTCATGCCGATAATTCTTTAACGAACCTTGGAGTTGGCCCCTGGTGCGGGCGGTGGAAGCTTCCGGGCCAAAAAAACGCGCCCGCATGTCATTGTCGATCCCGACCACATCGAAGCCTTCCGCGTGGAATTTCTTGCAGGTTTCAGAGCCAATCAGACCGGCCGATCCCGTGACGATTATGCTGCTCATGAAGTGCCAATTCGCCCAAATTCTCATCGGGCCACTTGCCCAAAAGTAATGTTTCTAACAAACCGTTTGCTGCCACGCAACTCAACTTTGCGCGGCTTTGCGTTGAGCCTGGGGTAGATGGCATGGGTATTGACAGGGGGGAAATGAATCTAATTGTAGTCGATTTTCCTTGAGATGGAGTGCGCGATTGACAGGATGTGCGATTGGCAGCCCAATTAACTCAATGATGCCGTCCAATTCCACCGCCGAAGATTCTCCTCACAGCTTGGTGTCGGCAACGACGCGCGCGGCGCGTGGTTGGAAAAAGCCTTTGCTTTTGTTTCTGCTGGCCAACATGGCACTTTGCCTTTTTGTTTTTCGCGGCGGGCTGTGGGGCAACTCGTTATTGGCGCCGTTGGATATTTTGCCGGCGCTGGACGCAAAATTTCACTTTATGGACCCGAATTCTTCGGGTATCCCAGCCAATCAATTCATCGTGGACCAGGTGACGTATGACTTGCCGATTCAACACACCATCTACGAAGCGTATCGGCGCGGTGAGATCCCCTGGTGGGATCCGTTCACTTGGGCTGGACGACCGCTGCTGGCCGAAGCGCACATCAATGGAACCGACCCGATTCGCGTCGCGAATTATTTGCTGCTGCCCTTCGAGATGGCTTACAACTGGACGCGTATTTTGCATTTTATCTTCGGCGGATTGGGGATGTTGTTTCTCCTGCGCCATTGGCGGTTTCCCGACTGCACGTGCATTCTGCTCGCGCTGACCTACGAGTTCGCGGGCTGTCAGGCGCTCCACTTCGGACATCCCTGGATTCAGGCGTCGTTTAATTACTATCCCCTGCTCTGGCTCGCTTGGGATGGCTGGTTTCAAAAGAAAAGCTGGTGGCGCATCGTGGCGGCGTCATTTTGGGTCGCGGGAAGTTGTTATTCCGGCAATCTGCAATCACACGCCTACCTAGTCTTGTTCACCGTCGCAATGGCGCTGGGATACGGCGCGCGGTCGTGGAAAAATTGGTTGGACATTTCCGCAATATTGGCGGCGTCGCTGCTGCTCGGCGCGGCGATGGCGATGCCGGTTCTGCTTAATGAAATTGAACTCTACACGCACAGCCTGCGCACGGGATTTTTGGGGGCGGAAAAAATCCAGTTGGCCGGCTGGGCGGCGTTGTCCGCCATTTATCCGTGGGCGCTGGGCACATTCCGGACTTTGGACCTGGCAAAACTGCTCGGCGCGTCGAATGCCGGATTTTATTTGTTCATTGGCTCGGCGGGTGCGCTGCTGGCTGTGTTCGCGACGTGGATGCCCCTTGGCAGAACGGAACTGGCGCCCGCAAAGCGGACGGCGCTCTGGCTGGTGGGAATTTATTTTTTGATCGTTTGCACGCCCCTCTCAACGCTGCTTTACTGGCGCAGCGCCGGTTTGGGCATGTTGGGGTTAATCGTGCTGGCCGCCGTTGGATGGGAAGCACTGCAAGTTTCGACTGTCTCTCTGAAACGCTGGGCGTGGTTTACTGCGGGATTTGTCATCGTCGTTGGGATGGTAACAAACGTGGCGGGCCTGTTCATCTATCCGAAGTTCCTGCCGACAATCCGCGAGATGGTGTTTGCCCAAAATGAAAAAACGAGTTCCGGTTTTCGGAAAGCGTATAAGCTGCGCGACTTTCAAATAAACAATTTTGCGAATGAGGTGTCGTTTAAAAATCCAGAAACGGTCATCGCGTCCCTGGGGCTAATGGCTTTCGCCGGCGCGTGTTTTTACCCGGCGATTCGTCGCCGCCGCTGGATGTTGCCGGGGTTGCTCGCGCTTAATTTCGTGCCGGTAGTGCTGTTCACCCATCGCTCCGTCCCGGTGCAGCCATTGGTTCTTTGGCAGCGGTTGTTGGCGGATGGCACGGAGCAACGGCGCGTTGCCAACATCGTGAACGCGGAGCACGGACGCCTGGAGGAAGCCGGGAGCGAGTCTTTTGAGCGGCTTTATCCGTACAGCATCAGCCATCTTTTTGGCGTGCATAACGTCGCCGGTTATTCATCGTTGCAACCGAAAAGCTTTGCCCTTCTATCGCCCGCCGAACATGAGCGGTGGCTGCCGCAGACTGCGGATTACATTTACGAAAGCCCCGCGCAAGCGCCGACGGGAGAATTGAGGAAAAATCCCACTCCGGGTTCGGCGCGCTTTCAATGGCTCAAGCCGTCGGCGCGGACTTTGAAAATCACGAAAGAATCGCTTAATGAAATCTGCCTGTCCTTCGGCGCAGGTGACGAAGCCGAATTGCTGAGGACGGACACATATTATCCCGGCTGGTCGGCGCGAATTGGCTCGGCGAAAGTTGCGATCCGGCGAACGGACCCCTTTTTCTCGAAACTTAGAATTCCTCCTGGAAATCAGCAGTTGGTTTTGCGTTATGAGCCCGTATATTTGCGGCCGGGAATCGCATCAGGCGGCGTTGCTTTGGGAGTAATGGGGGTTCTTTCCGCCGTTGTGTGGTTCAAGGCGAAAAACCCGTTAACTGCCAAAACAGAAAGCGGAAGTTGAAAAAGCGGAAATGGGACCGCAAGACTACGGATCATGGACGCGTTTGCCGGATTTTATCGAATTCGGCTCGGTTTGCACGTCCGCGAAAATAGCCTGGGCAGGCCTCGGCGTTAGCTCGCCCCTGACAGCCCGGCCGATTGCTTGCTCGATCTCCCGGCCCATCCAACGCCTCCGGCGTGCGTTGCGCCGGTTGATCCTTGGCCCGGCGATGGACCTTATCAAGAGCCCCTGCCAGAACGAACGCTGTTAGCTTTGCCAGGAGGAGCCTTATTCCATATCGGAGACCCGCCCACAGAAAACTGGATCGCGCCCAAAGGGAGTTCGACGCTACAGGGGTCATGTGCCCCCGGCGCTTTGAGTTCGGCGTGGGACATGGTTAAAGGCAGTCAGTCAGACCCGTCATTTCAACTCGTACAGCTCAAGCTCCGCCTGCGCGGCACGCGATCCGCGGTCGGTCCCTGAGCGCGACTCCACAGTCCTGCTCTGAGCCTTCCAGTAGAAGGATCGCAGGCGGCCTCCTGGCGACTCAGGCTCAGTTCCCGCATCAAGTTTGGTCTGGTCAAGCAAGCGTCCCTGGCTGACCAGTTTGTCGCTAAGGTCCTGAGAAATCTCCCCCGCGACCAGGCGCAAGTAGAGAAACCGCAGGCCCTGACCGGCAAATGTCTGCCGTTCGCGAATGACATCGTTGTCGGTTTGGATCCCCTGGCGAACCAACCGGTCTGCCAGTACAGCGACACTCCCGGGCGCGGCGAAATCCCAGGCGGGAAAAGGATAACTACCCCCCTTGAGATTCGTAAGCACCAGGTCCTCGGGGCGGGTAACCCGCTTCAAGTAGCTCCCGATTATCTCGGTTGCCTTCGACCTGGTGGGTATCGAAGCCCGGACCTGGGCGTAAACAAAACACGGGATTGTCAGCGCGAGCGCCACTACGTACAGAGATTTGGATTGCACCCGCTGAAAAGCGGCTGCCGTGATAAATGCCAGCGGGAAAAGCAGGCACAGAAAGCCCCACGCGTCTGTGGCAAATTTCAATGGGAGCGACAGCGCCAACCCCGCCCAGACGGCCAGGTAGAGAAACATTGGCGCTACTAGTGGAAGCCCAAGCCTCCGCTTAAGCGTAAGGTAAAATCCGAGAGGAAGCCCAAGCCACAGCAGCGGTCCGGCCAGCACAACGGCCCGGGCAGAAAGGGCTCCGAGCATCCTGACGCGGTCCGGCGCAAATCCCGCCTGCCCCGGCCGGGCCAGGCTTCCCGCATAACGAAGCGGCTCCATCAGGGAGGGGGAATAAACCACAACCTGCGCCACAAACAGGAGGAGCCCCAAGGCCCCGCCGATGACCAGAGCTCGCCAGACCCGACTGCAAGCGCTGGCACACACCGTCTTCTTGAGGTTGGCCTCAGGCACGGCACTCATGGCAAGGAATGTGGGAAACAGCGTAAGAGTGAACCAGGACACTTGAACCGCAAGCAGTGCGAAGAGGGCGGTCCATACACCTCTTCCCGTCTGCGGGCTGCCACTTTCCGAACGTCGCATGAAAAGCAATGTGCCTATTGGCCAAGCCAGGTTCGCAAGGTTGAAATTGCTTGGCTCAGAGGCATATACCTGGAAACAGGGCGCCAAAGCATAAAGGATGGCGGCCACCGCCGCGGGCCCCACATCAAACCAATACCGGAAAACCCGGTAACTCAGAAGGCTGTTGAACAAGGCCACCGCAGCTGAGAAAGCCACAATGCCGGTGGGGCCAACGAGGCCGTAGATTGCCGCAAAAATCCAGCAATATCCCAAATACGGATGATGGGTGTAGTTAAACGCCTCCGGGTGTGCCAACCGGCCTTGCGAGAGACCCGGCAGGACAACGGCGCCGCGCCGCGCCACGAACCCATAGTCCATCATCTTGATCGTTTGAACCACCTCGGCACAAACCGGCTTCCTCGCCCGCCAAAGTGGGTAAGCGGCTGCAGCCATGAATACCAATGCGATAACGCCAAGCACGCACCGGTCTTGCCTGGTCATCAACTCCTCCCTTGTGGTTCTTCCATCGCCACGAAACCAGCTTCTACCGCTACCTGCCGCCTCCAGAGCCGATTATTAGTCGCACTCATTTGCAATTATATCTTTTTCTACTATGCGAACGTCGTGGGCCGGAAGTCAAGCCTCAGGAACCGGGATTGCCGCACAATGACCTCGTCCAGTACTAACCAGGCTGCAGTCGGTTGGCAGGGCGGCTGCAGATGGCCTGCAACCCTATCGCCGCCGCCGCACTGGGAACCCTTTTCAGGGCTATTTACAACCCTTTTCAATCTTTTCTCGCGGTTACGACAGGGCAGCGCGAGAGTCACCCCCCCCGACCCTCTCCCCGATCCTGCTTTGCGAAGAGAGGCAGCCGAATTATTTTCCCGGGCCTTCCCGTCCCAGGTATTTTTTCGTGGCAGTGTCAATGCGGATGGTCTCGCCTTTTGCGATGAAGAGCGGAACCATGACGTGCAGGCCGGTTTCCAGCGTGGCTTCCTTCCACGCCGAGTCGGACCCGCCGCGAGCGGGCGGGGCAGTATCCACTACGAGCAGCGGAATCTGGGGCGGAAGAACAATGTCGAGCAGCCGACGATCGAGAAGCAGCGCCTTATATTCCTCGTTTTCTTTCAAGAAGAATCGCCGCTCGCCAAGCTGTTCGTTGCTCAGTTCGAATTCCTCGTAAGTCTCGGCATCCAAGAAAACCCGCATGTTCCCCTGCGAGTAACTATAGTTCGTCCGCCGGGTTTCGAGCGGCGCCACGGCCACCCGCTCATTGTCGGCGAAGACGCGGTCGGTAATGCGACCGGTCTGGAGATGGCGCAAACGAGTATGGAGTTTATGCCTGGTCTGGGCCGTGCCGCTGGTGTGAAGATCCTCAATAACATGCGGAGCCCCGTCCAACATAAGAACCATCAGCCGCTTGAATTCAGATGGCAGAATTGTTTGCATGTAATCGTGGCCCGGCAAACGCCGGAAAAACTTCGCTGTAACGAACCCTTCCATCGAATCTCTTAACGCGAACCGCGCGCGGCGTCAACCTGAAGAGTTGCGCGTCCGAAGCAGCTCCGGGAAATTGAGTTCGAGTGTTTGGTAAAAAACTTTCGGGAAATCCCTGTCCCAGGAAGGCGTGGCTGAATCCAGAGCGTCAAGAATGCTCCGAACCTGCCAATGCGTAGGTGTGGCAAACCGGCATCCGAATTGTTTATACAGGTCACGCGCCTGCATGGAGGCCGTTTTCCCGATGTCGCGGCATGTATCCAACCAGAATTCTTCCCGCCAGCTAACCGCCAAGGCAAGCCCATCCGGAAAATGCCCGCTCGCACCACCCGGAGGCTCATCAACCGCCCGCCGCGCCTGCTCCACCGCTTTCCGAAGACGAAAGGCCTCCGGCTCTTCCTCCATCCCCCCGCCGTCACGCGCTGCCAAGGCCACCCACCCTTCCGGACGCGCTTCAAACGCGCTGATTAAGTGTGAAGCTTCCCCTTTAGTCAGCTTGCGCTCAAGCCCATACCCAAACTCCTTCAAGCGCTTCAGCTGATTCTCCGTTGCCGGCTCCTCTGTCCAATTCATATAGCGGAACCCCGGACCCTGCCAGTAGCTATCCAGCTTGCCCCCAGCATAAGCCAGAATAAGCGCCCTCGCAACTACCGCCGAAGGAGGTTTCCCGAGCCGCCCAAACCCCTCAAGGAGCCAATGCGCCCACCGGCGCGGAGACCGCCGGGCGCGTTGAATTAACCACTGTGATGCCTTGTCTGAATGAGGCAGAGATACTGATCGCCTGCATTGAGAACGCCCGGCTTGGCATCACGCAAGCGGGGGGGGGCCTGATCGTAGATGATGGGAGCCCCGATGGGGCAATTGTCATTGCAGAAAAGCTGGGGGCGCATGTGATCCATGTGAGGGAAAGGAGCGTGGAAGGGTATTGCGGCTAGAAATCCATTGTCTGCTGGTATTCCGGCACAAGGACTTCCGCCTCGGGTTTCATAGCGCGCAGGGTTTCACCAAAGGCAATGGCCTGCGACTCCTCGCCATGAATCACCGCGATCTTTTTAATGTTTCCCTTGATAGCCTGGATATAGCGCCGCAGCTCATTCTTGTCAGCATGGCCAGAAAACGAATCGAGGGAAGCAATCCGGGCACGGACGGCGTAGGGCTCGCCGAAGATGTTCACCGGGTTGCGGCCCGAAAGGATCTGGGCGCCGAGGGTGTGCTCAGCGCAATACCCAATGAAGAAAATCAGATTGTTCGGATTGCCGATATTGTTGGCCAGGTGGTGCCGAATTCGTCCGGCCTCGGCCATACCCGAGGCGCTAATGATGATTGCGGGATCTTTCAAATCGTTGAGCTTCATCGAGTGAGCCACTTCACGAATGTAAGTAAGGTTTTCCATGCCGAAAGGATTCTCTTTCTCGCGGAGGAACTTGTAGATCGTGTCGTTAAAGCACTCGGGATGAAGGCGATAGACTTCGGTCGCATTCACACTGAGGGGGCTATCGACAAAAATGGGGACTTTGGGCAACTGCCCCGCCAACGTCAACTGGTGCAAGGTGTAAACGATCTGCTGGGTACGACCAACGGAAAAGGAGGGAATAATGACCTTTCCGTTTTGCTCCAAGGTGGCGCGCACGAGCCGGCCGACTTCAGCGTTGGCGTTGGCTTTGGGCGCGTGCTCCCGGCCACCATAAGTGCTTTCGACCTGGAGATAATCCACATCTTCGACAGGTTGCGGGTCGCGCAGGATATCATCGCCGCCACGCCCCACATCGCCGCTGAAGAGGTAGCGGAACTTGCGCCCTTTCTCGCGAATATCCAACACCACCTGAGCAGCACCGAGAATATGGCCGGCGTCGCGGAAAGTCACTGTGACGCCATCAGCCACCGGAAAAGCCCGGTCATAATTGATGCCGACAAACTGGCGGACGGCTTTCTCGGCATCGGCGGCGGAATAAAGCGGTTCGACCGGCGGGAGACCCTGCTTGGCGCGTTTCTTTGAGACAAATGCCGCGTCATCGCGTTGGATTTGGGCGGAATCCTCAAGCATGATGCTGGCGAGGTCGCGAGTGGCGAAGGTACAGTAGATATTGCCCTCGAAGCCCTGACGGCAAAGGTTGGGGAGATTGCCGCAATGGTCGATATGGGCGTGGCTGAGAACGACGGCATCGATCCCCTTTGGATCGAAGGGGAAGTTGCGATTACGTTCAACCGACTCCCCGCGCCGCCCCTGGAAGAGACCACATTCAAGCAACAATCGCTGGCCATTGAGTTCAATGAGATACAATGAGCCGGTCGTGGTGCGCGTGGCACCCAAGAAATGAATTCGCATGGCAAAAAGAATGTGAGACCGAGGGGGAAAGTCGAGCCTGGAGTGAGCAGCGGGGCACAGAGATCCGTGTGCGGCAAGCCCAAGCAGCGAATTGAGTTCCGGTTTGCCGAAAAGTGATTCTGGCCTTGCCGAGGTCGTAGGGGGATATTTCGACGCTGACCTTGTCGCCAACACCAATCCGGATAAAGTTCTTGCGCATTTTGCCGGAAACATGTGCCAGCACCTCGTGCCCGTTAGGCGGGGCCACGCGGAACATGGTTCCAGTCAAAACCTGCGTCACTGAACCAGTTAATTCAATTGGTTGTTCCTTAGCCACTTGGCTACGACTTGACTCCTTCAGAAGCACGGAAATTGCGGCGGTTGCCAGCCAAAATCAAGCAAGTTTTGACGCAAAAAAGATACAAAAAAGACATTGGACAATGGGGATGCAAAACCTGTAAAGTTCTCAACATCTTATGAAAAAGAATCCTTTAACTGCAATTCTGGTGGCAGTGCTGGTTGTTAGCGCGCTGGCTTCGGTCGTGTTGTGCTGGGCGTATATTTCCAACACCCGCCAACTACGCCAGCTTACAACCCAAGTAAATGCCGTGCAGGCAAATGAGAGATTCGTTTCGGCGCTTGCCGGCGATGCCCTCGAGTACAGCAAGAAGAATCCAGCCATCGAACCGATTCTTGAGGCTGCGGGCGTGAGGCCATTGAAAACCGCTTCAGCCAGCGCCAGTAAACCCGCAACGAAATAATGACTTATGGACAATATCGAAAACAAAACACCCGTACAACCCGACTTAAGTGAGCTACAAGCGCAGTGTGATTCTTTGCAAAGCCTGCTGGTGTCGATCCTAGTTCTGGTTATTGTAATCAGCGGCACGTTCAATCTTTACCTGTTGAGGCAGGTGAAATACACCCGCACAGACCTAGCGGGGATTCGTCCGCAAGCCACGCAGATTATCAATAATTACAACAAGACTGGCGGGCCGTTGATGGCTGATTTTGTCAAGCGAATCACGGAGTATGGGCGGACGCATGCGGACTTCGCGCCCATCATGGCCAAGTATAACCTCAAGCCCGGCGCGTCAGCGAGCGCCACTCCGACCGCCCCAAGTACTGCTTCGGCTCCCGCTCCTGCGGCAAAGAAATAGCCACCTCCGTCAGCACGAGGTGGTTTCGGTTGCGGCAACCAGTCGCGTACCGCAGGAGAAGCAGAAGTTGGATTTGGGCGGGCAAAGCACACCACAACCCGGACAGGTGAGGTGTGCCGCCGAGTGCCGCCGGTGAATGACCAGGTTGCGGATGTAAGGGATCCAAGGAAGCGCGTAGGCACAGATAATAACCTTGTTTTTGTCGCAAAAGACCGCGTAACAAAGCAAAAGCAGGGAACCGACCAGACTTAGCCACCAGAATGCCGTTGGCACCACGACGCGTTTGAGCTTCTCGGTAGCATACCACTGAACGAAGAAGCGGGAAAAAAACGCGGCATTGCCAAGCCAGCCCACGACTTCCCCCCATACTCGCCATTCGACGCCGAATGGTTTGCCGTTGTGCCAAACCAAGTTTGTCAGCCAATCCATAGTGTCACCAAGCTTAAGGAATCACAGGAAAACAGGAAGAAGGAACTTCCGAATCGGGAGCCAGAATCCGCAAACCCGCAATGTGCCGGACGGCCCGGAACCGAGCGCCGGCACAGACTTGCCTGATTCGCGGTTTTGGCGACAACTCCAAGGGTTCACAGATGCGCGCGTCAAGGCTTCAGGGCGAGGCGGATGCCCGCGGCATCGAGCCGTTCTTTGACTGCGAGGTTCATCTGCTGCATGCCTGCGAGGTGCTTCTGGGAATCGGTGCCCTTCCACCAATGCATGAGCACGATGTTGATGTTGGGGCCGACAAACTGGTTGAAGCTTATCCAGGCGTCCTGAGTCATCGGATGGCTGCGATAAACATCATCGAGGAGGGCGAGCGCCTCTTTGATTTTATCCGCAGACGTATCGGGGGCCAGCGCGAGGTTCATCACGGTTTTGATATTCGGACGCCGGGTGATGTTGATAATTGTAGCGTTGCCCATGGTCTTATTTGGCACGGCCACCAAGTGTCCGTCGGGGTTGCGCAAGCGGGTACTGCGCAAGCCGACATTTTCGACGACGCCTTCGGCGCCCTCCAATTTGACTTGATCGCCGACGCGAAATGGTTTGTCGACAAAGACGGCGATGGCGCCGAACAGGTTGGCAAGCGTGTCCTGAGCCGCCAAGCCCACCGCCAGACCACCGACAGACAGCGACGCGATGGCGGCAGTGATGTCGATACTCATGTTTTGCGCCGTCACGAGCACGGCCACAATGATGACGAAGGTGTCGAGGCTGATGCGGATGACCGAGAAAAGCTGGTCATCAAACTTCCCGCTGGAGTCCTGGACGTTGCGCTGTTTCCAAACCTCAAGCAGCAAGTTGATCAGCTTCACCGCCAGGTAGGTTAGAGAAGCGGCGACGACAAGGATCAGGCCCTTGGACAAATACAGTTTAGTGGTCGGCGACCAGTCAAAAATGTTCAGGCCGATGTTCAAGAGAACAACGAAAACAATTGCCTTGATGGGCCCGTGGAGCAGCGCAAGCAGCAGGTCATCGAGTTTGGTCTCGGTTTTGGCGGTCAGTTTCTTCAGCCAGACAGTCGTGACGAAGTCGATGAGCTTGGAAACAAAAAACGCCAGCAGGACGTAGATGACCGAGGCCAGGTACTTCCAGAGCGGCTCACCCAGAACAGTTGCCTCCCGCAAAGGCGCGATCTTATCCAGTCCGAAGGTCAGGGGGTGGGTCTCCAGGCGCTGGACGTCTCTGACGAGCAAGGAGGATTGGTCTGGCGCCGCAACGGCTGTTTTGTTTGTTACCGGCTGCGCGCCGGACCAAACGCTCCATGCCAGCGTAAGCACCAGAAATATCATAAACCCACGAAAGAATCCCTCAAATTTCACTTTCATTGCACCGAATGATTACAAGAGTCCATACCGGCCGAACAAGCATTAATCAGCCATTGGCAAGAGCCAAGCCGCAGTGCGGTAAATGCAAAATAAGACGACAATTGCTGCCGCACCTGCGGAAATTGGATTTGCCAAAACCACGGGCTTTACCTACGTTGCAGAAGTGAAATTTGGCGCTAAGACCACCACGACGATTTAGCGTTCATCCTGCAACCAACAGGGTGGACGCCAACGCCTCGACCAGCCAGTTCGGGGCGTTTTTGTTTACCACGGATCAGCCGCGGATTTTTTTATGGAAGCCGACAATAGCAAACAGCCTGAGCGCAAGAGTCTAGACGACCGCAACCGAATGACGGAGCTCGAGCGACTTCGCCACTCGTGCGCCCACGTGATGGCGGCGGCCATCGCCAAACTGTGGCCCGATGCTCAATTCGCGGCCGGCCCGGCGGTCGAGAACGGTTTTTACTACGACGTGGAGCTGGAACACCGGATCACGCCGGAAGACTTCGCCGCCATCGAAGCCGAGATGAAAAAGGAGATTAAGGCGAATCGTCCTTTCGAAAAAGTCATCGTCACGCGCGAACAGGCGATGAAGGACGCCCAAAGCGGCCGGCTGGGGGCATTGGGAGAGCGTAATATTTCGAGCAAGTTTAAACTGGGCAACCTGGCGGACATTCCCGAAGGGGAGGCGATTTCTTACTACAAGAGCGGGGATTTTATCGATCTTTGCGCCGGACCGCATGTGATGCGCACCGGGAACATCGGCGCCTACAAGCTCACCAGCGTGGCGAGCGCCTACTACAAGGGAGACGAAAAGAACCCGCAGCTTCAACGCATTTACGGCACGGCTTTCAAGAACAAGACGGAGTTGGAGGCGTATTTCAAGATGATCGAGGAGGCCAAGCGCCGCGACCACCGGAGGATAGGCGCGGAGATGGGCCTGTATGTCATCGACACCGAGTACGTCGGACCCGGCCTGCCGCTTTGGCTGCCAAAGGGCGGGGAAATAGTCGAGGAACTGGAGAAGCTGGCGAAGGAAACCGAATTTCAAGCCGGTTACGTCCGCGTGAAGACGCCGCACATCGCCAAAGAGGTGATGTACAAGACTTCAGGGCACCTGCCATATTACGCAGAATCGATGTTTCCGCCGATGGAATTGAGGGAAGGGGCCGGAGAGGTATCAAAGAATCGCGTGGCCGGGCCGGCAGGGACTGAGGAGGCCCCGATAAAGTACTATCTCAAGGCCATGAACTGCCCGCATCACCACCGGATCTTTGCGGCGGAGCCGCGGAGTTATCGGGATCTGCCGTTACGGCTGGCGGAGTACGGCTGTTGCTACCGCTATGAGCAATCGGGCGAACTGTTCGGCCTGATGCGAGTCCGTTCGCTCAACATGAATGATTCGCATATCTATTGCACGCCGGAGCAATTCGCCCAGGAGTTCAATGCCGTCAATGAGATGTATCTGAGGTATTTCAAGATTTTCGGCATCGAAAAGTACGTGATGCGTTTCAGCACCTCCGCGCCGGAGGGCATGGGCAAGAAATACGTCGGCGAACCGGAACTATGGAAGCAAACCGAGGACATGGTGCGCCAGGTGTTGATTGACTCGAAGATCAATTATGTGGAGGTGCCGAACGAAGCGGCGTTCTACGGCCCGAAGATTGACGTGCAGGTTTGGAGCGTCATCGGCCGCGAATTCACGCTGGCGACCAACCAGGTTGATTTCGCCGTGCCCAAACGTTTCGGGCTCACCTACCGCGACCGCGATAACACGGACAAGACGCCGCTGTGCATCCACCGGGCGCCGCTGGGGACACACGAGCGGTTCATTGGGTTTCTCATCGAGCATTATGCGGGCAACTTTCCGCTCTGGCTTGCACCCCAGCAGGTGCGGGTTCTGCCGGTTACCGACGACCAGATCGATTACGCCAAAGGAATCGCCAAGGAACTGCGATCGCAATTTGTGCGGGTGGATATGGATGTCACTGGAGACAAAATCCGCGGCAAGATCCAGAAAGCCGAGACTGAGAAAATTCACACCATGCTCATTGTGGGCGGCCGGGAGCAGGAATCCAATGCCGTGGCGGTTCGCGTTCACGGCAAGGGCGATCAGGGGGTAAAGCCACGAACGGAAGTCATCGCAGACATCCTGCAGGCGATAAAAGAGCGCCGCCCTTAGCGCGGGCAAGCAGGTTGTTTACCAGCACCAGCGCCCGAAGGTTATTTCCCGGCAATTACGGAAAGAGCGCGGGCTGCCCCGGCCCATAGTTGTGAATTGACCGGCGGGTATTTGAATTGCGCCCCGATCGCCCCTAAACTCAATTATCATTATGCCAACCCGATCTGTCTCTTACCGGAAGCTCTTAAAACGAACGAAAGAGATCTCTTTTATCGCCGGCGCCTCCGAGTCGCTCTCGTGGGACCTTGAAACCTATATGCCGCCAAAGGGGTTGGGCTTTCGCGCCGAGGAACTCGGGTATCTGGGCGGGCACGCTCATCGCCTATTCACAGCGAAGAAGGTGGGTCAGTGGATTTCCGAGTGCGAGCAACAAGCGTTCCCGCCGGAGTCGGACGAGAACGCAAACGTGCGCGAATGGCGCCACCGCTATGACCGCGCGACGAAGATTCCCGCACGGCTCGTGGAAAAGTTGCAGCGCGTCCGCGCCCACGCGCGAGAAGCCTGGAAGGAAGCGCGGCAGAAATCCGAATTCCGCATCTTCAAGCCGCATCTACAGAACGTGCTGGGCCTCAATCGGCAGATGGCAGACTACTGGGGGTTTCAGGAATCCCCTTACGATGCGCTGGCGGATGAGTATGAGCCGGGCATCCGCGCCAGCCAACTGCGCGCGCTGTTTGCCGAATTGCGCCCGGCAATCGGCTCGATTCTTGGGCCAGCCGTGGAACGCTCGGCGGCTATGCCGGAGGATTTCCTGAAAGGGAATTATCCGGTCGCAGCCCAGCAGGCGCTGAATCGGGAGGTAGCGGAGGCCATCGGCTTTGATTTCGATGCGGGCCGGATCGACACCACCACGCATCCCTTCTGCACGACACTGGGCCCTGCAGACTGCCGACTCACCACGCGCTATAACGAGCAGAATTTTGCCCAGTCGCTCTACGGCATTCTCCACGAAGCCGGCCACGGGCT